>NZ_AP025461.1:642302-963453 GCF_024347315.1 Vibrio atlanticus
AGTGATGAACAAAATCTGCCCCTGAACTTAAACATAAGACTAAGCTTGAGTGAAGTGATTGTTTGATAAGAGTTAAAAAGCCGCAGACCTTGAGAGGTTTGCGGCTTTTTTTTGGATCCAAAATCAACTTAAGTATTACGGCTAGTGTTTCAGCGGTTGATTTTCAACTAGTCCGTAAGGGATGTTAGTAAAGACTTTTGGGTTACCTTCATAAGTCGGTGCTTCGTTCACTTGCTGCCAATCGAGTAGCATGATAGCGAGTACGTTGCGGTGCTCTCCATACTTGAGATCAAAATCACCGGTGACCGAAGGGATCATGCCTTTTGTCTTATCGATAGATGCCTGGATTGCAAGCCTAGTTTTCTCTACAACCGGGTCATTCTCTAGACCGGCTAGTAAGAAAGTCAACCCAACCTCAGCAATCACATCCTCTTTAGCTCGTAGCAGGATTGTATCGATGTTTTCTCTGAAGTAATCGTAGACCCATTGGTGTTCTTGCTCGCTTACTTGGTGCTGGTAATACTCAGAATCTCCAAAGATCACATGTGTCATACCATAGATCTTATTGCCGTATTGCTGGCTTGAAAGCTTCTTGTCGTTATCGTCTGGGTAGGCTTTTTTGAAGGTATCGACAAATTCATCAACGACATCTTGTTCACCCAATTGGCGTAGCCAGTAAACTTGATTAGCGAGTTGGGCTGCCCACGCTTTCACCATATCTTCATTGGTCACGTATCGTGAAAAGTCATAACGACGAATAATCTCGCGCAGTTTGACATCGTTCTTGTGTTCTAAACCGTACTCATTGGCGCGCGCCATAGAGCCGAGAAGGTCAACACCAAGATATAGATATTCTGGCATGTGCTTGGTGATGTTGTAGCGTCGAACACTACGTTCATCGCTGTCGCCAACATAGGAAGCAACACGCTTTTCTGAGTACAGTACGATTTGTTCCATGGTGTGAACATCATTCGACAGGCGGCTGAGCTTACTTGCTACACGTGCCATGTCACTCCATACCGCGGCAGAATATTTGTCGTCTAATGTTTGTCGATACATACGCAAACCATAGTGACCCTCTTTGAATGCAGGCAGAGTGTAAAGTTGGCTTTCGTAGGTTGTGCGAATCAGATCGGCGGATTGTTTAAAAGATAGCTCTTGAGAGTCGAGAACACCAGCTTGTAATTGAATACTTGGTACGCTTGTTGCTTGTATGTTAACAGGCTCTTGTATATTAACAGTCTGTTGTGTGTCAAAAGCCGTTAGCGTATCTGAAGTAGCTTGTGCGTGAACCGCAACCGCAACTGAGATTGATAACAATGTGCACAGAGTTAGCGTTTTTAGCTTCATGTTCGTAAGGTACCAAGCTGATTAATTGTGAATATAAAATAACACTCATGAATCTTTCAATGTAAGGTTTTGGTCAATACATTGTAATCTTTAATAAGATTGATTCGATATTTGGTTCAGTAATCAATGTGTCTAATGGACTTTAAGTGATGAATGACTCAATAATGAAATGAGCACTAGGCTAAGTGTATGTATTTAAATAGCTTAACGGCATACTTAAAGAGTTAGTCTGATATGAGCAAATTTAAGAACAAAAAGGTTTAGGGGGTCTGAATGCCAAGTGGTTCTAGCAAGCAATGGCCTGCCAAATTATTATCTTTACTGTTTTTTTTAGTGGTAATGAGTGCTATCGAGTTTTTTCACTCTAAAGAGTTATCCTACCTGAAAGATGAATCCTACTCTGAGGCAAAAAAGCAGTTATCGATCATTCGTTCTCGAATAGAAGCCGCGATCGTGTCAGATATGTATATCCTCAATAATTTGTCTACTCTTGTGACGATAAATCCTGACGGCGATATGAAGAGTTGGAACAAGATCGCTGAGAATATCATTCGAGATGGATTCCATATTCGTCTGATTGGTCTGGCTGAAGATGACATCCTAAATTTCGTATACCCAATGGAAGGCAATGAGCAGATTCTTGGTATAGATTATCGAGATCATCCAACCCAATGGGAGTCGGTTGAAATTGCCAGAAATATTGGCAACACCGTTATTGCTGGTCCTTTTGAGCTGTTTCAAGGTGGTCAAGCTATCATTACGCGAACTCCGATCTTTCGAGACCCGCCTTTTAACCAAGACTATTGGGGTGTATCCAGTGCCGTTATTAGTTTAGATGAGCTGTTTGAAGATGTCGGAATTGGGATACTCGAAAACAAGTATAAACTCGCGATTCGTGGTGCAAACAGTTCGGGTAAAGATGGCGCGGTCTTTTATGGCTCTCAGGACGTATTTGATAATGCTTTTGTGACTGAACAGGTGAGCTTTCCATACGGTGGTTGGTACCTTGCTCTCTCTGGTAATGAGCATGTGTTGATGGATGTGCAGTGGTATCGAATTCAAGCAGTAAGGTTGGTGGGTTACACCATAATGTTAATGCTGGCGTTTGCCTTCTTTACTATTTATCGCCTGTACCGAATTGCAGATAGTCGCTCTATGCATGATGAACTCACCATGTTACCTAATCGTCGATACTTTATGTACAGCCTAAAGCAGGCGTTCAAAGTCACCCAAAAGCAGAGAGCAAGAACCTTTGCTGTGGTAAATATCGATCTTGATGGCTTTAAAGCGATCAATGATACTTTTGGGCATGCGGCTGGCGATCAGGTACTTATTGAGTGTGCTAATCGCATTAAGAGCGAGTTACGTGGTTCAGGTATCGTTGCGAGAATCGGTGGTGATGAGTTCTTAGTTTTGTTACCACGTATTATTGATGATCAACATGTATCGTCGATTGTAGCTAAACTTCGAAGAGCGATATGTAGCACACCTGTTGTTTATGATACGCACTCGATTTATCTTCGAATTAGCGTTGGTTGGGTAATTCATAACAATAACTACAGTGATGTCGATGCACTACTCAAAGCAGCCGATGAAAAAATGTACGAACAGAAACGACAAATTTTATAGGTTGGATTGGATCTGTTATTAGAATTTAGTTGCTGAATGTGGGGAAAAGCCTCAGAATACCGCGCTTTGCTTCTTATCAATTCTATTGATGAGCGAAAGCTGTAGCAACGACTTCTTTCTGCGCGTTGCTCATACTAAATGTTATTCAACTGAGAAAATAATCTATGAGTTTTACCTCCCTTGGCCTTTCTGAACCGATCCTTAAAGCTATTGAAGCACAAGGTTACGATAAGCCATCACCAATCCAAGAGAAAGCCGTACCAGCTGTCCTAACGGGCAAAGATGTAATGGCCGCTGCTCAAACAGGTACAGGTAAAACTGCTGGCTTCACGCTACCTATTCTTGAAATGTTATCAAAAGGCCCTCGCGTACGTCAGAACCAAGTTCGTGCACTAGTGCTAACACCTACCCGTGAACTTGCTGCGCAAGTGAATGGCAGCGTAGTTAAATACGGTATTAACTTACCGCTTACTTCTACGGTCGTGTTTGGTGGCGTGAAAATTAACCCTCAGATGCAAAAACTTCGTAAAGGTAGTGATGTGTTGGTGGCAACACCGGGTCGTCTACTTGACCTATACAACCAAAATGCAGTGCGTTTTGATCAGCTTGAGATTCTAGTATTAGATGAAGCTGATCGCATGTTAGACATGGGTTTCATTCGCGACATCCGTAAGATCTTGGCTTTCCTACCTAAGAAGCGTCAGAACTTACTGTTTTCTGCAACGTTCTCTGATGATATTCGTAGCTTGGCTAAAGGCTTAGTAAATAACCCAGTTGAAATCTCGGTAAGCCCTGCAAACTCAACAGCACCAACTGTTGAACAAAGTATTTATCCAGTAGACAAAAAGAAAAAAGCGCCAATGCTAGCTAAGCTGATCAAAGATAATGATTGGCGACAAGTGTTGGTGTTCAGCAAAACAAAACACGGTGCAAACAAGCTTGCTCGTTTCCTTGAAGAGCAAGACATCGCTTCTGCTCCTATCCATGGTAACAAGAGCCAAGGCGCGCGTACTAAAGCCTTAGAGAACTTTAAAACCGGTAAGGTACGAGTACTCGTAGCGACCGATATCGCTGCTCGTGGTATTGATATCCCACAACTTCCTCAAGTGGTTAACTTCGACCTTCCAAACGTATCAGAAGATTACGTTCACCGTATTGGTCGTACTGGCCGTGCAGGTGAAGTGGGTAAAGCAATTTCATTGGTTTGTGCAGATGAAGTGGGTGAGCTATTTGGTATTGAACGCCTTATTCAACAAGTACTGGAGCGTCGTGAACTGGAAGGTTTTGCACCCGTAAACAAGTTACCAGAATCTCGCTTGGATTCGCGTCCGATTAAGCCTAAGAAACCGAAAAAGACACGCGAACACTCGGATGGCCAACGTTCTGGTGATAATGCTCGCGGCCATAAGCCAGCAGGCAAGAACAAGCGTCATGTAGCAGGTAATGGATCTGCTCCAAAGCGTAAGCCTAACTCAGGCAACAAAGCTTCAGACAGCAACTCTGCAGGTGCTGGTGATGATAAGTCTTTAAGAAATAATGGCAGCAACTATAAGCGTGGCAATAAGCCTTCTACGAATAGTTCTGGCAAGCCAGGTGGTGCAGGTAAACCTAAAAAGTCTGGTTTCGGTGGAAGTAATGGTTCAAGCAAACCGTCTAACAAGTCAGCAGGTAACAAGCCTACAGGTAACAAACCTTCACCATCTAGAAGCCGTTCTAAGCCTGCATCTCAGAAATAGTAGACAGAACGTTTATCAGGTAGCTTTACAAAGATTATGTAACGAGATCGCTTCGTAGGAGGGTTCTCGTTCATTGATGACTTCCTGCTATCGAACTCGAACAAGCGCGAATATTGAATTTCAATGTTCGCGTTTTTTTATGGGTGTAATTAGGGCGTGTTGACCTTTCGCGGTTAAATTTTGTTCGAGCTAAAAGTGTTTTAATCGCGGCGAGGGGGAAGTCGCCTAGTCATTCTAAGCAAATCTCCCTCAACAAAGAGTAAAACGCTTTTAGCTGAACCCTTTGGGCAGCGTTTGCTGGTCATTTCTACTACGTTATCGGCTTCTCATGTAGGCTAGCTACACATCGAAACCTCTGCCTTGTATAAATACCCAGCAACTCGCTGCAAAAATCAGCTCGAAAGATCAACACGCCCTAAGCAAACAAGAAGAGGTTTCTTCAGAGTTGAAGCTATCGAATTTATTGAAAAGTAGGTATTTATAGGAAGAGAAATTAATCTTTAATGATCTATTAATAACAACATAATCACTAGCGATTTGTTGGGTTTTGCAATTTGCAATTTCAGTTTGCAAAACAAACAAGCATTTATGGCGAATACGTGTTCAGATGCGTAGTGAATACGTATATTTAAAGTTGGCACGTATAGTGCATTATTAATAGTGACCCTTCTTAAGCCGAGGGTCACCTAGCCAACTGACGTTGTTAGTGAACCCATATTGTTCACACAAAATATATGACCAATCACCCTTTTGTGATTGGTTTTTTTTTGCCTGAATTTTGAGTTCTACTTGTTGGTCTTACTTTTTATTAATTGTTATTACTACACTTATTAATAAGTGCAGTTAGCTCAAGCAAAACAAGCAGAGCACGACAATTTACTAATCATGCTCATACCATTCTTGCGCTAACACTCACCACACTTTGAGTAACAGCTTGGTTGGCGCGGGCATTCTCCACCTCGGGAGCAGATAAGCCTAGCCTCTGTCTCAATCCCACGTTCAATCCAATTTATATTTAGAATCTTGGCTATTGTCGTGAGATCTTTCTTGATGTTACGCGGGATTACCACCGAGCCACCATTGTTAACGCATGATGCTTTAAGTTGCTCTGCAATGTCTCTTGAATTACCGCCTTGTGCATCAATTGCAGGGTTAAGGTCTATGCCTGCACACAATACGCGATTGTTACCTGCAGGATCCGTCATATTGATTGATTCACAGCAGTAGATTCTTGGTTCATCACCCACATTTAAAATAGATATTTGAGCCGAACTCCCTGCGCGAGGTTCTGACAATCGACGGAACACAGCCCAATGTTGACATGGGTCGGCAACAGTTCTCATATTTCCCCAAGGCAGTGGAATCCCGTTCCCGCGGTACACCGCCTTGAGTTTCCCTGGCCCATAAGCATCAAAGTAGTGCCAGTGAGGGTAGGGCGATACTACCGTCATTCGACGCATAGCAACAGAGGGGGAAACCCCCGCTCTTTTGTGAACGTCGATTTCGTAACCAGTGCGGTCAAGCAACTGTCTAAATGGAACTTTCGGGCAAAGAAGTGCGCCAGCAAAGAAGCTAGATTCAAAGTCTCGCCATGCTTGAAGAATATCTTGAGAATTAAGTTGCGAAGAGCCTGAAACCTGGTTGTCGTCCCATGTGTTGTTGTTGCCGACCGACAACACACTCTTTAAGCCTTCTTTGCTATGCAGAATACAATGGCCAATATAGACCGATAAATCGTATTTCAGACGAGTGGGGTACTCTTTCAGGATTTCATTTAAGAAGATTGTGCTAGGAGGTTCAAAGAACGAAGTGACTAGCTGTTTGGCATTAATTCCGAGTTCATCAACAACGTCTTTCGGTGTGCGTGTTACCCAACGGATGTTAATTCCTAGGCTTCTAGCGATGTCTATAAGGTCTTCTACGCTGAGGTTAAGACGTTTCAAGCCAACTTCTTCAGCTGCGCGCTCAAGGTCAGGGAAGTGGTTCTGATTGCTTTCTTGGTGTGCTCGAATTAAGAGGTGTGCAAACTGGCGGCCTGAGATCCCCGTTTGCGATAGCATCTCCGGAATTGCAATTTGCAGGATGTCGTTGGAGAAAAGAAAGCTAGGCTCGAGTGCCATGCCACTTATCCCACCACGATTCCCTTTATCTGGAGCAATGGCTTGTTGTTCAGATTCGTCGTCAAGGAACCAGGTTGGGTTCTTCTGAAAGACCTGCGCGATTACTTCTAGCATATCGATGCTTGGGACGCGCTTTCCACGTTCAATCATTGAAAGGTAAGAAACGGAAGGTGCGTATTCTGGGTTGATTCTAATACAACGCGCAGACAGATCTTCCATCGTTAAATGGTTACGTTTTCTTAGGTTACGTATTTTCGTACCTAGGAAATGAGACTGACGAACTAAACTTTTTGACAAGGCCATATTTGTAAAATTCACATTGTAAAATTTTTGTTGTGAAATTGTAGGCAAAAAAGCGCTAGTCTACAAACTAAGCAATTCACAAAATGACAAATAAGTTAAACGTTAGTTTGGAATAATTGCTCTAGGACACATTTTTGCTATAAAAATCGGTGAATGTTCACCGGGTTAGTCAAGAGGGAAAGACTATGAATATGCTTACATTCGATAAAACAGAAATCCAAAAACAAACAAAACCATTTATCGCTGAAGCTGTCTTTGCCGTGGAGACTATCAGTGCCAAACAGCAAACTGAGAAGCAACTCAAAGCAAAGCAACTGCTAGACAGATTGTTCCCATTAGAGAACGGCTCACATCAAGATGTAACGAGCTACGTAGTTGATTACCGCCATATCATGGCTTATTTCAAAGATGGCCAACACAGTGGTCTAAAGCATCCTAAGCAGTTTGTAGCTTACATGGGTGAGAAGTGTGACCCAGACTCAATCTTGTTCCGAGATAGCAGTGGAAGCCATTTAGAAGTGATGTTTGGTTGTCATAAAGGGACGGGGTGTATTGAATTGGTCGATATCGATGATATTCAGTTAGAGTCGTGCACCACGTTTGGTCAGTCGCCAATGGAAACGGTACAAACGAATACTGAGCGTCAAGGCATCACTACAGCAATACGTCACTGGATCAGCCTAGTTCAAGGTGATGAGAAGGGTAAACCAAAAGCATGCAGCGAAGACAAAGAGTTCCGAGCTAAGAGCGGTGAGGATTACTGTCTTAACTATTGCTACGCCCTTTAATGTCACAGCTACATCTTTGGCATTTATGAAAGATGTAGAACCAGTGTAGTGTTAAACACTCTGAATGTATTTAGCATTAAACACTGACGACTATGCATAAACGACAAAGCCCCAACGATTAACCTACTGGTTATTGATTGGGGCTTTTTGCTTTCGATGTTAATTACGAGTCTATTTTTGTGCCTAGAGCCTAGAAATCAGGGTTTAGTAAGTACGCCGTTTAACTGTAAATTTGTTTAGATGATTGCAGATTACAGCGGCATCACTCTATTTCGACCAAGTGACTTCGCTTCGTAAAGTAGCTTATCAGCGCGTTCGATCAGTGATTGTGCCGATTCACCGGGTTCAAGTTCAGCAACACCAAACGATGCGGTGATACTACCTACCTGTTGCCCGCTACGACGATCTTTAATCGATAGCTTTTCTAGAGAGCGGCGGTTGGTGTCTGCAAGCTGACGTGCAATGCGTAATGATTTGTTTGGCACGATTATCGCGAACTCTTCACCACCAAACCGGTAAGCAGCAATACCTTCACGGCACATTTGTTTCAATTTGCGCGCAATGCCTTTAAGAACCATGTCACCAAATAGGTGGCCATAAGTGTCGTTGAAGTTTTTAAAATGATCGATATCGAGAAGAATTAAACACAGAGGTTGTTTCGCTTCACACAAGGTTTCTATATCACGGTCGAAAGAGCGACGGTTATAGAGTGTCGTTGTGCTGTCAAAGAGTGCATCTTTCTGCACTTCGACTAGCTGAGACTTTAGCTTAGTGATTTCTGATGTCGCAGAATTCAACTGAGAATTTAAAAATTGAGTAGAGTGACGAATATGACGAGATTCAGAAACTAACTGACGAACTAAAGACATGACTTCATCGATCGATAAACTTTCATTGTCAACGCGGGCTAAATCTTCGAAGCTTTTATCAATCATCTCAGAAAAAGCAGAGGTATCGGTCAGTGTGTCATTCATCGAATTCGAAACTTCCGAGACCAACAATTCTAAATTGGCGCGGAGGTCATTGATATTCGTTTCAGACTTGCTAGCAACATAATTATTGTAAAGCTGCTCACCAACGGCTGGAGGACAAATGCCATAGTATTCCAAGATACCATCCATGTCTTTTGTCAGCTGTGGGATAGCATTGTCAACATAGGTGTACCAAAGTGCGTAATTTGCAGGTGTAGTAGACACCCGGTTCTTCATCATAAGAGGCACCGCTTTTTTTAGATTTGCGGTGGATTTTTGAAATTCGTCTTTTTTCATGATTTTTACTGCAGATACCAAACTAACTAAGCCACTGCGACCAAGATTAGCGGATTTTACCGATCTTTGCTTTAAAAATTATATAATTAATGGATGAGGATTGGGCAAACAACTCATTTTCATTATGGAAATCGATTGCATATTTATATCGAACAATAAGTAGAGTGTTATTTAACCAAAGAGGAGAGGTCCGGTTTGGGGGGGGCGGCTGTTGGTGAGGGGGGGCTGTAATACCAATCGCGGTCAATAATGGGTTAGCCAAGCTTGTTCAAACACTCTGCCGAAAATGGGTAACACGGGTGAGTGTGGAAGCGATAGTAACTCAGTGGAAGTTTTATTTCAGGCATAAAAAAGCGCCGATAAAAATCAGCGCTTTAAAATTCTTTTTAGCTAAAAGCTAATTATTGAGCAACAACGTTTGCTGCTTGTAGGCCTTTTTGACCGTTTTCAACTTCGAAAGAAACCTTTTGGCCTTCTTTCAGAGTTTTGAAACCTTCAGAAGCGATAGCACGGAAGTGTACGAATACGTCAGCGCCGCCGTTGTCTTGAGAAATGAAACCGAAACCTTTCTCTTCGTTAAACCATTTTACAGTGCCAGTATTTGTGTTAGACATAATTTGTCCCTTATTCATAAATTTTCTAAATTGTTGATTGCATTACTGCAATGCGCTGATAATTGAATTATTTAATATTGCTAAGAAATAAGGAAAAACTACTTACAAAAACGGGTAACGATTTTACATGTCATTTTTTACTATTCATCTAACTTAAATAACTCCGGCTAACAGAGCGAGTGCATGTTAACACAGTCTTTCGGGTTGTACACTCATTGATTGATAAATCAGCGAGTTTTTTTGTCATGTTGCGCTCGTTAACAAAAACTACCTACAACAGCTGATAGGTTTATAAAGTTACACGCCATGACAAAGTAAAAAGGAAGCCTAAGCCTCCTTTTCTTCGTTAGTATAGACGATATTATCGTTTGAAGTTGATATCTTCAGTCTTATCTAAATTAATTTTAGTCTTAGCTGGTTGAGTCTCTGCGATTATTTTTCCGTGGCGAATAGAGTACTGCACTGGAACTTGGCGACGTACTGCATCAAAACCGTTATCTGCAGGAAGAATTAGTAAGCTTCCTGGCTTACCTTCTTCAATGCCGTAGTTGTCTTGGATATGCAGTGTGCGTGCTGAGTTCTTGCTGATCAAATCAAGTGAGGTGTTGATTTGGTCGTAGCCCATCACTTGCGTTACGTGCAGTCCCATGTGCAGAACTTGAAGCATATTCGCTGTACCCAGTGGGTACCATGGGTCAAACACATCATCGTGGCCGAAACACACATTGATATTTGCTGCGAGCATCTCTTTAACACGCGTTACGCCACGACGTTTCGGGTAGTCGTCGAAGCGACCCTGTAAGTGAATATTCATTAACGGGTTAGCCACGAAGTTGATACCAGACATCTTCAATAGACGGAACAAGCGAGATGCGTAAGCACCGTTATAAGACCCCATCGCTGTGGTATGGCTTGCCGTTACCTTCTCACCCATTTCGAATTTGTGCGCAAGGGCTGCCAGCGTTTCAACGAAGCGAGATTGTTCATCGTCAATCTCATCACAGTGAACGTCGATCAGGCAGTCGTACTTGCGTGCAAGCTCGAACACGTAATGCAGAGATTCAACGCCGTATTCACGAGTGAATTCAAAGTGAGGGATAGCACCGATAACGTCAGCACCGATCTTCACAGCTTCTTCAAGCAACTCTTTGCCGTTGGGGTATGAAAGAATGCCTTCTTGAGGAAATGCAACGATTTGGATGTCGACCCACTCTTTCATCTCTTCGCGGACTTCAACCATCGCTCTTAACGCCACTAACGTTGGGTCTGACACATCAACGTGTGTACGCACGTGTTGAACCCCGTTCGCTATCTGCCATTTCAGTGTTTGCTTGGCACGAGACTTTACGTCTTCGATTGATAACAATTCTTTACGCTCAGCCCAACGCTCAATACCTTCAAACAAAGTACCAGAGATGTTCCAGTTAGGTTCTCCAGCCGTTTGCGTAGTATCTAGGTGGATGTGCGGTTCACAGAAAGGAGAAACTGCAATACCACCTTCAGCATCAAGGATGTCACCTTGATGAGTGATTTGAGCGTCATTATCGAGAATGCGAGAAAATTGACCATTTTCAATCAGAATCTGTTTCAAGCCCTCTTGGTCTTGAAGTTTCGCGTTCTTGATTAATAAGGTTGTCATAGTGTGTCCTTAAGCGGCCTGAGATTTCAGAGCTTTTTTGTTCAATAGAGGATTTAGCACGAGGTAACTGATTGCACCACCAAACACGGCATTCAAAGGAACGATGCCAGGTAGGAAGTGACCAGCGGCTACGCCTGTTGCTACCGCGATAATGCCAGCCCAGTTAACGGTTTGGAACTCTGCATTTGCAAAATCTTTGTAACGTTTACGGTTCGCGAAGAAGTCGGCGATGATTACGCCACCAATGGGTGGAATCGCTAGCGAAAGGAAGGTTAACCAACCAACGAAGTTGTTGTATAACCAAAGCGCGAAAATCGTACCGATAATGCCGTTAATGATAGACATTGTAGTACTTGAGCGACCTGTGATGTTAGATAAACCCAGACCTGACGCATAAAGTGCATTTTCATTGGTTGTCCAGATATTCAAGCCAAGCACGATGATGGCTGGAAGCAGTAGACCTTGCGCGATCATCACATCTGAAATATCAGCCTGACCGGTTGCTGCTGCGCCTGCTGCGCCGAAGATAAACATCAGCGAGTTACCGATGAGAACGGCGAGGAAGAAATCGTTGAAAGAAAGACCTGTCCCGAGTGAACCACCTGTCCACATACTTGCAGAGAAGAAAGTGAGTCCAAGCATTACCATGGTGAGTGAAGCAACTCCTTTCCTAGCCGATGTAGGAACCGGCCCTAGACTGTAGTTATTATCCGCAGCCATTTTTTACCTCCGCAATTGTTCAAAATTAAAATTAACGGTTGCCGTATTGTAGGCAAACGTGCGCATTATCGTGATATAAATAACATAGTCAATGCTAGTTTTGTCAATAAGCCATCTATTAAGGCGGTTATGTTAAAAATAGGCATTTAAAACATAAGGTTACTTTTCACATTTATTCTTAAAAAATAATTAGAAAACGTTTTCTATGGCGTAGGTGGTGAGCCAGAGTTGAACTTCACTATGAATGCTGGCGATTATGGCTATGAATGGGTGTCTGTATATTGGATGGGCGATGTTTCTTAAATTGCAGGCAAAAAAATGGCCAATCGCAATACTCGCAATTGGCCTATATATATCGTGAACAAGAAAGGTTCACTAACAACGTCAGTTGGCTAGGTGACCCTCGGCTTAAGAAGGGTCAATATGTACATTGCAGTTAGTGTGCCAACTTTTAAAGCAACGTAAAATGGGTGTTTTATAGCAATTTGGTGCGTATTTAAACGGTTTGCTTGCATTTTGAAAGTTGATAGTTGCATTTTGCAATTGCATTTTGCATTTTGCAATGATTGTCATTAAGGAATAAACGATAAAAGTGAATACTGCTTAGTTTTTTGATTTTTGCTGCTCTGTCTACAACTAACGGTAAAATAGATAAAAAGCCCGTGCGATCTTAGATCTCCCGGGCTTTGTATCGTTTTATCTAAAACAAGTATTAGATCGAGTAGAAGAAATATAACTGGGACTTCATTCTAATGATGATCCCCCGTATTACGTCTAGGAACGCCATAAAGCTGATCGGCTTCTCACCGCTTACCCAAGCTAACCCTACAGAGCCGACTGGAATATCGTAACCTTCCGCCTCGTCAATTTTTAAGCGGACAAAGTGGTGCTTGTTCTGAAGGTTTCGACCTGTGGTGACACGAACTTGTTCATCAATACCTAATAGGCTAGCTTGTGCTTCACCCGTCGCTTCAACAATGCCTTCTACGGTTGCGGAGAATATCTTGCCTGGGTATACCGCCGTTGCAAACTCAGCAGGTTGGCCCACTTTTACGTTACGAATAGCTTGGTGATTCACTCGCATTAACACGTATTTTTCTTCAGTGTACATTTGGATACGAGGCATCATTGATACTCGCTGTCCTTCACGAAGAATGAAATTAGTTACAAAGCCGTCAGTCGGCGCCGTTACTTTGGTACTGTTCAAATCCCATTGAGCTTGAGCCAATGTTGCTTTTGCCGAATCTACCTCAGTTTGTTTCTTACTGACGTTGGTTTCTGCTTTGTGGATGTTTAACTTCGCGTTCTCGGCGTCGACTTCTTTCTTACTCAGTTGAGATTCCAAAGTGGTGACGTTATACGTTGCCAAGTCTACCTTTGCCGTTTGTTGGTCGATGTCAGTCTCAGTAATCGTATGTTCTACAACATTGTTTTGTCGCTGGTAACGAGAGAGAGTCTTCGATTGAAGGACTAAGTCTGTTTTTGCTGATTCAATTTGTGCGACAGAGGCTTTGATATCTTCAAGCGCTGACTGATAGCTTACTTTAGCGATGCTCACTTCTTGGTGAGCGGTATCCAAAGCAACGTTCGCCGATTCAAGTTGCACGCTAGCCTTATCTCTTGCAATAACATATTTGGTGTCATCAATTTCGTAAATGAGCTGACCTTCAATCACGTCTTGGTTCGGTCTAATGTGAACCTTGGTTGTTTTGCCTGACACATTGGTTGAATCTGGACGTAGCTGAATGTGTGGTGATTGAACGACTGAACCTCCCGATAGATCCATCGGAGTAAAATTGAGTAGGCCAACCCATACAAACAGCAACCAAGATGTACCACCTAGGTATGCAAACGCCTTGGTGCCTTTGTTCCAAGGCATACCAACAAGTCTGAGTAAGTAAATGAACAGTGCCCAAATTGCCAAGCCTTCTAACATGTTTGGCTCTCCTCATCTTGCTTGTCGGAAGTTGTTTGCTCCTTGGTTGTGGTCGGTGACTTCCATGTGTCTCTTAGATTGATGATGGCTTTTTCCATATCAACGAAGGCCAAAATTACTGCTAGTACCCATACCCAGTGCCATACAAAACCAATCCATGTTAATGCGGTGATCAAACCGAGTTGTTGATGCTCTTTACTGTGAGCCTTGTTGATTGGTAATTCATGCACACGCCAAAAGCCGCAACATGCAGCTGCGATTGTTGCGACCAACACAACGCCAGCTACGACGTGTAATGCGGTGTCTGCGCCTGTTCCAACAAATGGGACACTTAGTAAACTCATTGATCAACCCTAAGTAAAATTTGAACGCCGAGTGTGATGGAAGTTGGATTTACAGGTTGTAAATTTACTAATTACTTCGATAATGGCAATTATATGATTTGATCTATGATCTCCTTTCTAAGGGTTAGCGACTAATGAACAATTGTAACTTCTTAAGAGCGTTAGGGATTTTGGGTATTTATCAACACGCTGTCACAAACCCTGTGGTTAATACGGAGCGTTTAGGTATTCCGAAGTCTGTATTTACTAACTCAATGAATCTTATTCCGGTCAATGAAGTCGATAAATGGTATGGGTTTCTTGAACAGCAAACTAATGATCCAGATATTATTCTGAAACTGTCTGACCGAGTGGATATTGAAAAATTAGGCCCGTTAACCAACTGGTTTTTTTCTGGACATGATCTTGCTTCTACGATCCGCCGAGTGAATATCGGCCTGCACTGTTTACAGTCTGGTGCGTTCTTATACGGTGCACAGGTAGGGACAATGATTAAATGGTGCTACGACAATCCTGCTTACTCAGAAACGGGTAAAGTGCATGACTCAATAAGAGTCGCGGTTTTCATTATGAAGATTTTACGTCGATATTTGGGTGATGACTTTAAACCCGTTGCGGTTTCAATAGCAGGTCGTAGAGAGAATGTTGACCTCTACCATGAATATTTTGGCTGTACGATTCAATGGGGACAGCCTCGCACAGAGGTTTGGATCCCGAGTGAATCGAGGTTATCCATCAATCAATCACTATCGAACAGTAAAGCAAATCTGGCGATGAACTTTCATGACTTGGATAACTATCTAAACATGCCAGATGCTGGTGATGAACATAAGGTCACCTATGAGATGATCAACTACAGTCGCCACTTTGGTTTACCAACCCTTCACAAGGTTTCCAGTTTATTAGGGCTCTCTGAGCAGCAGTTTCAACGCCGTTTACATAAATTGGGTATCAACTTTTCTACCATTATGGGGTATGCATTAAGTAACGTGGCCGTGGAGTTGTTGATGTATTCAGTGCCAGTGGAAGAGGTCTCAAAGAGGTTAGGTTATACCAACGTCGCGAGTTTTAATCGGATGTTTAAGAAACATCGAGGTTTGACGCCTAAGCAGTATATTGAGCGTTTTGATAGTCAATACTGATCATCATTAGTCTTCATCTAGCTTTTTAAAATGAGTGGATAGGTAAACGATTATCCAAGTGCTAAGGACAAAAGGCGCGGTAAGTGGTAGCAGTGACAGTTCATGAAAACCAAGTGTGATTAGACAGCTCAACAGCATGCCTAATAGGATTAACGGCCAAGGAATTCGCGGATAGAGCACAAGTGCTAGAGTGGCAAGAGTGGCGTTGTACCCGTAAAGACCTTGCTCAATTAGCGCGCCAGAAGCGCCAATCATGTGGCTAAAAACAGTGCTGATTAACACTGTGAGTACTACCCATAGCGCATGCTTGATATTGTTGAGTGCGATAGCAACCAAGATGACTAGACCCGATAGTGCATTATCGATAAAGCTGACTTGGCTGATCCCTTTCAATAACGGGAGCACCGCTGTTGGTAAGCTGAACCACGAGCCTACCTCAAGACTGATGATGGGTATCAATGCGGAGTTGGATGGAGAAAATGCCGATAGATCCAAGGCTGATTGGATAGCATAAATCAGCCAACTGGTGAGGATAAAGGCACTAGTGTAACCGCGATATTTCTTAAAACTGAATACGATGCGGGCAATAGGTACTGTGAGTAATGCGCCTAACATTGTCACTACAACCAAAAATGGGGTGACACCAAAAAAGTTACCGATAAATAAACCAACTAAAGCGCCATTTAGCGCATACATGCCATTCTCAATATCATGAGACGGTTTATTGGTCAGTAAGGCAAATCCATAGCTGCAACTGGCGCCAAACAAGGTAAGAAAAGCCAGCGCAAGTGACTCAATAGAAATGGCAAACAATAGCAGAAGCGACGTCATAACAGACGGTGTGAAATAGACTTGCCCAATGCCATTGAGCAAGCCTTGAAATGGTAGAATATCCTTATTCGTTCTCATTGTCTGACTACATTCTTTTGCTATGTTGAATCTTTTGTAGCTCAGATTGTATGCAATTTTATTAAGTTGACCATCTTTGCGTATCAATTCTGATACCAGCGCTCACCATAGGCTTGTTGGTAATCTGGTGTTTCAATGATGCCTTCTTGCTCTGGAACGGTTTCTAATGGCCCAACGACCGTTCGATAAGGTAATACGCCAGCCCATACCGGGATATCCATATCAGCTTTATCATCATTCACTCCATGTTTACCTATCTTCACGGAGGCTTCTGTTAAAGGGATCGCCAATAGCTCGGTGGCGGTGAGCTCTTTCTCATTACTGAGCCTGACTTCGTCGGTTCTTCCCGGCGCGATTTGCTCAATGAAGATGTTCAATAAGCGATCTTTTTCTTGGTTGTCATCGATGACTGAAAATGACCCCAACACCACTGCAGAACGATAATGCGCACTGTGGTGAAATGCCGAACGAGCTAACACCCAACCATCGAACAAAGTGAACGTTAAACAGGTTGGCTCTCCTTTTTTTAAGCCTTTCAACAAGCGGCTGTTTTTAGCACCATGGATGTAGACCATATCATCCACTCGCCACGCGAGCATTGGAATAACCATTGGTCCATGTTCGCCTTGCAATGCAATGTGTGCGATTAAGCTCTCATCTATGATTTGATGAAGTTTCTCTTGTTCAAATACGGCTTTGTGAGCCCCTTTTTTAATCGTGGTTCTTTTCGTGTTAGATAACATAATCGCTCCTTAATCATTGCCTTTTGATTAATGTAGCGATTAACTGGTCTATTAAATAGAGCCACTTTTAAACACTATTTGGATCCAGTTATGCAGCCTATTGATGTCGGTGACCTACAGTTAGACGAGCAACATGACACGCGTCAAACCGCCTTGTTTCATGCGATCAGAGAAAAGATTGTTCAAGATTTATGGAGTAAGGGCAGTAAGTTACCCTCAACGCGTAAGTTGGCCGTAGAACTGTCGGTAAGTCGAAATACGGTGATTTATGCGTACGAACAACTGGTCACCGAAGGCTATATCGAGAGTAAGCAAGGCTCAGGGTTTTATGTCTCGGTTGAACAACCAGAGCACTTTCTAAGTTTGTCTCAGCCAAACAGTGTTCAGGATCCGAAGGTTAAACAAACAGTCAGTAAACCGGCTGCAAACATAGCGACACCTAACGACATTAACCGCAGCTTTGCCCCCGGAGTTCCTGACTTAGATGCGTTCCCTTTTGCGAAATGGCAGAGGCTGCTGCAACGTCACTCTACACGTCAGAACATTGCGGGCAATCAAGAGGTTCAGGGAAGCTTGGCCTTGAGGGAAGCATTGAGCGGGTATCTTGCGAGTAGTCGCTCGGTTCACTGCAGTACCGATAGAATCATCATCACCGCAGGTGCGCAGCAAGCCATCTCAATTGGTTTGATGGCGACGTTAGCGATGGGGGACAAAATCCTTGTGGAAGAGCCCAGCTATCGACAAGTGCATAAAATCATCGATCTGTTGAGGCTAGAGCTAGACGGTGTGAGTGTGCGTGAAAAGGTTGGGTTAGATATTGAAAAAGTGCTGTCCAGTAACGCCAAGGCTCTGTATGTCACGCCGAGTAACCAATACCCAATGGGCACGACCTTAAATACCGAGCAACGACTTAAACTGATCGATTGGGCCAATCAACATCAGTCATGGATCATTGAAGATGATTACGACAGTGAGTTTCAGTTTGCTCATCGCCCTTATACCAGCATGCAAGGGTTAGCGGGAAAGTTAGGGTTCGATGATCGCATCATCTATGTCGGATCCCTGAGTAAGGTGATGTTCAATGGCTTGCGACTAGGTTATTTGGTGGTGCCAGAAAGTCTGGTGGCGAAGTGTCTTGAGATTAAAGACGCGCTCACTGGAGATACGGCCTCACATACACAAGAAGCGCTGGCGGACTTTGTACGTGAAGGCGATTTATTGCGCCATATTAGAAAGATGCGTCGTTCATACAAACTCAAGCATGAAGCGATGATAGAAGCGATTAAAAGTGAGTTTCATGGCGATCTTGAAGTGATAAGTCAGGCTGCTGGGCTACATGTGACAGTGAAGTGGTATCAAGGGATATCTGAACATGAGTGGAGCCGTAGAGCAGAGTTTGAAAATATCATCATTCGTCCTTTTGACTTTTATGAATATGGATCAAGTGATGCTCGTGATTGGAGTGGTGCAGTGCTGGGGTTTGGTAATATCCGACTGGCTGACATAAAGCCGAAGATCAAACAGATCGCTCGGCTTTTTTATCAGTAATATTGGTAGGGCTTATTTACAATTTTCTGATTCATCACTAATCGAGTTACAACTTGTCGATAGAGACGGTGGGTTTACTTTACCTAGCCACTTCCGCCAAGGGAGTGACAATGTCACAAAAACAGTCACAGCATAGAGCATCGACCAACTTAGGCAGATAAACACCAAGGTACAGATCACCAGTGAAATCATGGCTGTGTATCTCGATGTGCCAGTCAGTAATCGGCAGGCCGCTAACATCGCAAGTAGATAAACCAGTACAAAAATACCATTGGCGAGTTTAAGAAAGAATTCGAGATCCAAATTAGACAATTCACCGATTACACACGAGATAAGCGCGATAAAGCCAATTGCTAAGGTTGGATAAAGTGGCACGCCACGGCTATTAAGCTGCGCCATTTTACTGGTCGGAGTGTGTTGGCGAGCTTGAGCCCAGATCATACGAGACAAGCTTTGGGTGTAAAGGTTTAGGCTAGCAAAACAAGCAAAGAAGCCAAGTACACTGATGACGGTTTTAAAGCCATTGCCAAACAATTGCTCTGTCACCCACGGGATAGAGGCAGCATCAAATTCTGGTGAACCATAAGCGCCTAGCTTGATAATAACCACTGAACAAGCCCAGTACACTAAGCCTGCGACGAAACACCCGGCAATGATGGCGATGGGGAAGTCACGCTGTGGATTCTTAAATTCCTCTCCCATGTGAGCAAAGGCTTCGATTCCTACAAAGCACCAAAACATAACCGCCAGTGCAGCACCAATAGACCACATTGAATCGGATGTCATAGTCGGAAATGCGATGTCAGCTGCTGTGATGTCGGCTTTCCAGACAAAAGCGCTGACTAAAGCAAAAATCGACAAGGCAATCACGGTTTGCAAGCGGCCTGAAGACTTACTGCCCATCAAATTGACGGCAATAAGCAGAGCGACGGTAAAGAACTGAGCACCTAATGGTGTGTCGAGTGGTGCTGGTAACAGTTGTTGAGCAAAGCCTCCTGCCAATGCAATCGCCGCTGGAATACCGACAGGAATAACACTCACAAACAACCAAGCTACACTGGTTTCTAATCGCTCGCTGAATGCTTGGCGCACAAAATAGGCCGTGCCTCCTGCATTGGGGTAGCGTTTCCCTAATGCTGCGAAGGTTAGTGCAATCGGGCAAATGGCGATAAACAGGATTAACCATGCTAGTAGCGATAACTGCCCTGCAATGCCTGCCGCGATAGCTGGGATCATAAACAATCCTGTGCCAAGCAAGGTCGTAGAGAGTTGTCCAATTCCTGAAATAAGCGTGATTTCTTGTTTGAGTTGCGTCATTCGCTCTCCTAGCTATTGGCTTATCATATCGGCCTTCTTGTGCCTGTCTTCTGATGTTTGGGTGATGCTATGAATGAGAGCATACATTGTCGACATCAATAATACAGCTAGCGAAACGTCTTAAGACACCGTCAATTTAACGGAATTAATTTGATTAAACGTGAAAGTGTCGGCTGTCATAATGGCTGTTATAAGTAGGAAAGTTGTGTCAAATTAGGCGTTATAAATAGAACAATAAATGGAAAGAATCAGAAGCATGGATAAATTTGATCGCCAGATTTTGGATATTCTAAAAACCAACGCTCGATGCTCAGTGAGCGATATCGCCCGAGATGTCAGCCTGTCTCGCTCTGCAGTTAACGCCAGAATCAAGAAGCTGGAAAACGATAAGATCATTACAGGATATAGTGCACAGGTGACCGAGCTTGATTTACCGGAGAACGTTGGCGCTTATATCTCTTTGAAGTTTGACATGTCGAGCAGTAACCATAATTGTGAGTCTTACGCTAAAAATATCTACGCTATTGATGGTGTGCAGTGGTGTCACTCTATCAGCGGTGAGACCGACATGATGCTTTATGTTGAAGTTGAAAGCATGGAGCGTTTGAACCAAATTCGCGACCAGCTGCAAGGCTATCCTGAACTTCGACATCTTATGACTCATACTGTCTTAACTGAATTCTTCAACAAGCAAACTTCGTCTTTTAATATGACTTGAGTTAATACCGCTTACCTTCACCGTGTCGTCATCTGTCAGTACTTACTCAACTTATTCTAGTCACTCTATTCTTATTCACTCTAAGGTTGCTGATGTTAGGTAATATCAATTTAAATTTACTGCGGTCGCTGCATGTGCTTCTTGAAGAGTGCCATGTAAGCCGAGCCGCTCAGCGTCTGCACATCACGCAGTCGGCGGTTAGCCGTCAACTGGCTCAGCTTAGAGATCTATGTGGTGATCCTCTTCTGGTTCGTGATGGGAACAAACTGGTTCCAACCAACCGTGCTTTGTTGCTTAAAGGCAAGCTCGATGACTTGCTGGGCGAGTTTGACCACCTCTTAGATGATAAGCCATTTGATCCACAAGACTGGCAAGGTGAATTGGTGTTGGCTTCGAGTGATTATGTTGCTCAGTATATCTTGCCCATTATTGTGTCCGAGGTGTCGAAGGACGCGCCCCATATCAACTTGGCTTATCGTTTGTGGCAGCCTAACTTCCTTGAAACGCTTAATGAATCAGGTATTCACTTGGCGTCGAGTATGTTCCCCAAAAAGCCAGATCATGTCTCAAGTATCAAGCTCGGAGAGGATAAGTCCGTGTGTTTGATGAGAGCCTCTCATCCGCTGGCTAAGCAATCAGCCATAAGCTCGGAAGACATCGTGAATTACTCACATATCAAAGTCACGGGTGGGGGAGACAAAGACAGCTATTCGGATATTGCGTTAAAGAAACAGGGACATAAACGCAGAATCGCATTGCAGGTACCGTTCTTTTCATCGGCGGGAAACGTGTTAATGCAAGACGACTACTTGATGATTGTGCCGGAGCATATTGCTTACAACTTGGGTCGACATCTCGATGTCGCTTACTTTTCGCTGCCGTTTGAGACAGAAATGCATACCTATTGGCTGATGTGGCATCCTAAGTATGACAACGACTCTGCCCATAAATGGGCTCGAGAGAAAGCGTTTAAAGCCATCCAAAAGTCGAGTTACAACATCAGTATGATTTCAAATCATACCAGTGATGATAATCTTTGATTTCAAATAATACCTGCTGCGGCTTATTGTAAGCGCTAAGTATTGAGTATTAATTGTAGAGTGTTCAGCTGGAACGCTTTGTTTTACTAGGAATGGAATGATGACAGTAACAATTTGGTTTTCTTTATTAGCTATCTGCTTGTTGGGTGCAATGTCTCCGGGCCCAAGCTTGGCGATGATCGCTAAGCATAGTTTGGCTGGTGGCCGTATGAACGGACTTATCGCAGCTTGGTCACACGCGGCGGGTATAGGTATTTACGCGTTCGCAACCATTGTCGGTTTAGCGGTGTTACTTGAGCAATCGCCAATGTTGTTCAAAGGGATCAGTTTAGCGGGTGCAGCGTATCTACTTTACCTTGGTGTGAATGCCTTACGCTCAAAAGGTGGAGTTGCTGCGAAATTGGAAGCGGGTGAACAGATGAGCTACATGCAGTCTGCTCGCGAGGCTTTCTTGATCTCTATCTTGAGCCCTAAGATCGCTCTGTTCTTCATCGCTCTGTTTAGCCAATTTGTTGCGTTAGGTAATGAACTGAGCAATCAAGTGATTATTGTCTCAACGCCACTGATTGTTGATGGCCTTTGGTATACCTTTATCACTTTGGTGCTCTCTAGTCCGTTGATCGTAGAGCGCATTCGAGCAAAAGCGCAGTTGATCGATCGATTATCAGGCGTGGTTTTAATCCTCCTTGCCGTTCGTGTGGTGTGGACGATATAGCGATAGTCCATATACTGGCAAGAAACGACATCCATTAAAAAGGCTCACTAGACGTTATCTAGTGAGCCTTTTTGACTTCTATGGGTTGGCTTCGACAGTCTTGAGCTTGTTAGCCTTCTGAATTCAGAACCGCATCGAGTTTTTCCATGGAATCTGAAAAATATGGATTGTAGGTCAAACGAGCATGGTTTTTACCTTCTTCACGATATCCCCATGCTGAGTACCACACTTCACTTGTCGCGTTGCACTGTGCTTCAAAACCTTCCTGTTGACCATTGGAGCAGATCTTCTCGCTACCATTGATCCCGTAGTAAGGATTGTTTGGTGAGAACAGTAAGCCCATATGAGAACCGTTCGAGATACGTTGCTCTGGGATCTTCATGCTGTATTGAACAGCGCGAGGATCATCCAGTGTGGTTTCTCCTTGCCAAACCAAGACATTGTTTGGGTTGGGCATGGATTCCGTAAATGCCTGCTGAACGAAGTGGGTATCAATGACACTGTCGCCTTCACTCATCATAATAAACACGGGCTTATCAAAGTGTTTGTCTTGTAAGTCTTCGCGAACCACTTCTGAGGTTTGGTAGTAAACCGAAGCACCATTCATTGGCAGTGAGTTATAGCGAAGTACATTGTCTTCAGGATCTTGATCCGCCCAAGTGACAAAATAGCTTGCTAGCTCCGCATATTGAACTGCAGAAGAGCTCGGTTGAAACGCAGGAGAGAACAGCAGTAGCCCTGACACCTTAGGATCGTTCATCGCCTGTGAAGTCACGAGGTTTGCGCCTGTCGAATAACCGCCAAGCCACACAGAATCATACTCTTGCTCAAGTAACTTCGTATGATGAGCCACCACGCCCTGCCAATCTTCTAAGTTTGGCTGCATTAAGTCACCAACACGACTGCCGTGGCCCGGTAGCAATACCGTTCTCACTAGGTAGCCTTGTTCTGCTAAGTGCGTTGCGATGTCTTTAAACGAGTAGGGTGAATCACCTAACCCATGAACCAATAAAACTGCCTTACCGTTAGGTGTCGCAGGTTGATATTCGGTAGGTGAATTGAGTTGAATCTCTAGCTGCTTGTCTTTGGTCATGAATACACGGTTTTTCAATAACCAATCTTGAGTTTCATTGACGTAGGCATCAAAGCTGTCTTGCTGGTATTCAGGCAAGTTTGGAGATGTTTCGTAAGCAGGTATCGTTGTCTCGTTGGAACAACCAACGAGACTTAAAGTCGTTAAGGCGAGCAGCGTTAGAATGGTATTTCTATGCATTTTTTGATGTTGTCTCTGTTGTTCTTTTACTATGTCTGAAACTGAAGTTTAGATTACTTTCTGCTTGAAAGGTCTTCGTATTCACCTTCAATAACACCGGCATCACTGGTAGATGATTGACGTGTGTTCATGTGAGCTCCGAAACCCTGTTTTTTCATTTGATTCTGAATGCGCTTGCCAGTGATTAAAGCTGCAATAGCTAAAGGAATAGCAAGAATCAAGCTCGTGAATAACGCCAATAGGCCAGTAAACAAAGCAACAATCGTAACTAATATATTTTTCATATTCATTCCTCTTTTCTCTATGTTGTTACTATATGGCTTCTATTCTGAACGAAACATGAACACCGTTAATAAATACCAGAGAGTCACTATGACACAGTCGTGTGTGGATTGAGAGTTTATATGTAGTCATAATCACGCACTAAAATTATGGAATAACAGTAAGTTTCATAAAATCAATAACTTAAAAGTTGGCACGCTTGATGCTCTATAGGGGTTGGAATAAGTTACTGTAAGCAAAGTACTTACAGCTAATAAGAAATTACTGGAGCCCCTTATATGTTCTGTATTCAATGTGAACAAACAATTCAAACCCCAACCGTAAAAGGCTGTTCTTTCGCACAAGGCATGTGTGGAAAAACCTCGGAAGTATCTGACCTTCAAGACGTGTTGGTGCATTCTCTTCAAGGTGTTTCTTTTTGGGCAAGCCTAGGTCGCGCTTGCGATGTTATTGATACAGAAGTTGATGAGTGGGCACCAAAAGCGTTCTTCGCAACACTGACTAACGTTAACTTCGACCCTGCTCGTATTATCGAATTCGCACAACAGTCTCATGAATTCAAGCAGCGTTTAGAGCAAAAAGTTCGTGCAGCAGCAACATTGATTGGTTTTGAAATTCCAGAGCTTTCTGCAGCAGCACAATTCGATCTTCCAACAGATTCTTCAGAGCTATTGGCACTTGCGCCTCAAGCTGCTGTAAACCGTGGTCACGACTCTCAACACGAAGATGTGATTGGTCTTCGTCTTCTTTGCCTATACGGTCTAAAAGGTGCTGCAGCCTACATGGAGCACGCTCGTGTTCTTGGTCAAACTGATGACGCTATTTTTGCTGAATACCATGAAATCATGGCGTTCCTAGGTACAGATCCATCCGATCTAAAACAGTTACTTGATACATCAATGCAGATTGGCTTGATGAACTACAAAGTAATGGAAATGCTAGACAAAGGCGAGACAGATACCTTCGGTCACCCGCAACCAACAACCGTGAATGTGAAGACTAAAAAAGGTCACTGTATCCTTGTTTCTGGTCACGACTTGCATGATCTAGAAAAGATTCTTCAACAAACTGAAGGCAAGGGCATCAACGTTTACACTAACGGTGAGATGCTACCAGCACACGGTTACCCAGAGCTAAACAAGTACCCACACCTTGCGGGTAACTACGGTAGCGCTTGGCAGAACCAGCAAAAAGAATTCGCTAACTTCCCTGGTGCCATCGTAATGACATCTAACTGCCTGCTTAACCCTGATGTAGGTTCTTACGCAGACCGTCTATTTACACGCAGCATCGTGGGCTGGCCGGGTGTTGATCACCTTGAGGGCGACGATTTCAGCGCAGTAATTGATTGTGCACTAGCGCAAGAAGGTTTCAAACACGACGAGATCGAGCAAATGATCACTGTCGGTTTTGGTCGTAACGCACTGATGGAAGCGGCACCTGCGGTTGTTGAGCAAGTGAAAGAAGGCAATATCAAACACTTCTTCCTAGTCGGTGGTTGTGACGGTGACAAATCTGAACGTAGCTACTACACAGACTTCACAGCTCAAGCGCCAGAAGATTCAGTAATCCTGACATTGGCATGTGGTAAATTCCGTTTCAACAAAAACCAATTCGGCGACATTAACGGTATCCCACGTCTGTTAGATGTTGGCCAATGTAACGATGCTTACTCAGCGATTCAACTTGCTATCGCACTGTCTCAAGAGTTTGATTGTGGTATCAACGAACTTCCGTTAACGCTGGTTCTATCTTGGTTCGAGCAAAAAGCGATCGTTATCTTGCTTACTCTGTTCGCTCTAGGTGTGAAAGGTATCTACACAGGCCCTACAGCACCTGCGTTCCTAACTGAAAACCTACTTAAGATTATGCAAGACGAGTTCGATATGCGTTCTATTTCAACGCCAGAACAAGATCTTAAAACAATCTTAGCGGCTTAATTTAAGCCAACTCTAAGCCCCGTTGTTGTTACGTTTTTCTAAAACAGACAACGGCGGGGCTTTTTCGATTTAAATCTTTAGTCATTTAATCATCAGTAAGGTGCGTGAACTATGTATGCATGGTCGGACAGCGATTCAATCAATTTAGTGTGTTTAAAGAAATGGCACGAGACGCCAGATACGGTCAGCTTTGAGCTTGGAAGTATTCCACAAGACTTACATTTCAATTTTAAGCCGGGGCAATTCATTACTCTGGGTTTAGATATGCCGACGAAGACAGATTATCGCGCCTATTCTGTGGCTTCTTGCCC
Organism: Vibrio atlanticus; assembly: GCF_024347315.1. Classification (NCBI taxonomy): domain Bacteria; kingdom Pseudomonadati; phylum Pseudomonadota; class Gammaproteobacteria; order Vibrionales; family Vibrionaceae; genus Vibrio; species Vibrio atlanticus. The sequence goes on from NZ_AP025461.1 coordinate 668,688, forward strand.
TGAGGATAATCGCCTGAAGCTCACGGTGAAACGCGTGGAAGGTGGCTTGGTTTCGAACTTTATTGTTGATGAGCTTGATGAAGGTGATGAGGTTTCAGTATTGAAGCCTGCTGGCGCGTTTAACTGTATTGATTGCATGCCAACAGCAACGAAAAAAGTGACGCTAGTGAGTGCAGGTTGCGGTATTACACCTGTGATGGCGATGGCAAAATATTGGTTGGCTCAAGGCAGTGATATTGAAATCGATTTTGTTCACATGGCACGTAATCGACGCGAGACCATCTACTTTGAAGAGCTTAACCAACTTGATGAGACACACGCTAACTTTAACCTTAAGTTACTTCTGAAAGACAGTGAAGGAACAACGGCTCCCCAAGGTCGTCTAGACAAGAGTTGGTTGGTAACACTAAGCCCAGATATTTTAGACCGAACTGTTTATCTGTGCGGCCCAGTTGGCTTTATGCAAAACATAGAAAGCTACCTGAAAGAACTAGAATTCAACATGGACAATTTCTATCAAGAAAGTTTCACGCCAGCGAACCCAAATACGGATTCACTAGCCAATAGCAATACAGCTTCAGAAGAGTCACAAGCGGAAGCGTCTGCAGATTCAAATGGTGCCGTTAAGGTGTTTGTACCTGCATTTGGCGCAGAAGTAGAAGCGGAAACTGGTACACCATTGGCGGATTCATTAGAAAAAGCAGGCGTTCCAATTATCATCGCTTGTCGCAGCGGGATTTGTGGCTCGTGTAAATGCAAAGTGACCAAAGGGTCTGTGGAATCAAGCAGCCAAGAGACATTGACGCCAGAACAGATTGAGCAGGGGTACGTGCTTGCATGTTCAAGCTCCATTCAGTCAGATGTTGAGGTTGAGCTGTAACAGATGTGAAGTCTAGCTTTGTTAGAGTGATGAAGACAAGGTTGGCGGAATAGAGACCAAAATTAAAGTAACAGATGTAAAAAGGCCACTTAGATCAGATAGAGAGAGCAGATCTAAGTGGCAACCTTCCTGTTTATACGGGGGAGTAAAACAAGAAGGGTTGCGAAGTCCATAATAGACTTCGCAGATATAATTATTATGTTGTGGAGCCGTTTGCGCTGAGTTAGTTACAAGATCGAAGTCGTTTAAACTTCAGGGTATGTCTTGTAACGAACACCCATCATCTGTTCCATACAGTGAACAACCTGACAGCTGTAGCCAAACTCGTTGTCGTACCAAATGTACAGAACAGCGCGGTTGTCTTGCGCGATAGTTGCAACACCGTCAACCACACCTGGGTGGCGAGAACCAACCAAATCGGTAGATACAATCTCGGTTGAGTCGGTGTAATCAATCTGTGCAGATAAAGTTGAAGATAGCGCCATCTCACGCAGGTATTCGTTCAACTCTTCTTTGTTTGTACCTTTCTCAAGGTTTAGGTTTGCTACTGCCATTGAAACGTTTGGCGTAGGTACGCGAATCGCATTACCTGTTAGCTTACCTTCCATTTCTGGCATCGCTTTTGATACCGCTTTAGCTGCGCCAGTCGATGTCAGTACCATATTCAATGAAGCAGCACGACCACGACGATCTCCTGAATGGAAGTTATCGATTAGGTTTTGGTCATTGGTAAATGAGTGAACCGTTTCGATGTGACCTGATAGGACCCCAAACTTGTCGTGAACCGCTTTTAATACTGGTGTAATTGCGTTTGTTGTACAGCTTGCAGCAGAGATGATCGTGTCTTCTGGTTGAATGTCATTTTGGTTTACACCAAATACAACGTTCTTGATTTCACCTTTGCCTGGCGCAGTCAGTAGAACCTTCTTCGCACCATTACACGCAACGTGTTGGCTTAGGCCTTCAGCGTCACGCCACACACCTGTGTTATCAACCACAAGTGCATTCTCGATACCGTAAGCGGTGTAATCCACTTCTGCTGGCTTGTTTGCGTAGATAACTTGGATGAAGTTACCGTTAACGATGATCGCTTTACGTTCTTGGTCTACAACGATGCTGCCGTTGAATTGGCCATGAACAGAGTCACGACGTAGCAAGCTTGCACGTTTTTCTAAGTCACCGTCTTTGCCGCCACGAACAACAATTGCACGTAAACGCAGTGGGTAACCTGGGCCACTTTTCTCGATCAATAGACGAGTGAGCAAGCGGCCAATACGACCAAAACCGTACAAGACAACATCGCGAGGTTCTGTCATCGCCTCGCCTTCAAGCGATTCTAAAAGTGCAGTTTGTAGGAAATCATCCAACCCGTGTGTGTCTTCGCGATCTTGCCAGAATGTATGAGCAAGGCGGCCAACATCGATACGACATGGAGATAAGTCCATAGAGAGAAGGTGTTGAATGATGGGTTGAGTCTGTTCTGCGGTAAGCGGAGAACCTGTGTAACGTTTTGCGATGCGGTGAGCTTTGATGATGTCGATAGTTGTTGCGTTAACCAGTGTTTTACCGAAGAGGATAACTTCAACGCCTTTTTGGCGGTACAACTGACCTAAAGTAGGAGCGATTGATTCAGCAATAGTTTGACTAGTTTGCCAGTCTAGGAGGTGCTTTTCGGGACTCATCTTTACTCGGGACCTTTCACGTTAATTTCTGCAATCATAGCGAATGTAGGGTAGCCATGAGTGCATGGGGGAGTTGAGCTATCTAAGCTTTGGTGGTCTTTAACGCCACTTAAATTTGCTTGATATGCCTTGTGTGTAATTTGTAGTTTTTATGTGGCAGGATTGTAAGGTACGACGGGTTATTCTGCTAGGAAAAATAAACATAGATTAATTGTCTGAAAATTGGCTTTTAATTGGTCATAAATTAAGGTTTTAGTGTCAAGAAAGGCTATTGACTTTAACAGTCTGTAGCACTTAATTTTCGCAAAAAAATACTCAGATCAAAACATAATGTGTAATAAAGGGAATGGCGATCATTGAAGATGTGATCATTAGCACTAGTTACACTTAAAAAGTAAACGACAGATAAGGTATTCAGCGAGTTTTCTTGTTCGACCTTTGAATAAGCTGAGTTTGAGTACAGAAAGTTCGTGACGCAAACGATTAGATCTCACAAATTTGACTTAACTTTGGTGTTTATTGGTTTCTAGAGCAGTGACTTGCGGTCATCTAGAGGCATAACCTTATCCTTTCACTTGTTTAAAACAGACCTTCCTCCTTAAATCCTGTGTGTGGATAACGACTGACGCCAATTCCCATGATTAGCTCATAATGTCATTTGTTCATATTCAATTTGATCAATAATTCCTGTTAATGTCCTATTCTTATATTGGGCTAGGTAAAAATACTATCGGGAAAGGAGTCGTTATAAAAATGATAAATATGTCAATTAGATGGCGTCTTATTTTTCTTTCAACAGTTTCTGTATTCATCATGTTTGGGTTTGCAGTCAATGAAGTGCTCAAGAACGATAAGAAGATGAATCACCTTGAAGCAACGCGAATTAAGGTGGAAGCACTTCAATCTTTTAATGCTGTTTCAAGTGGTGCTTATCAATGGTTAGTGCTGTCTAAAGACTCCCCAGAGAAAGGTCCGTTATTTTTAGAGCTGCAAGCGGAAGTGGATAGGCTTGCTCATTACGAAATACAACTTCAACAGTTCGACAACAGTTGGACTGTCGAGCCGCAGTTGATTGAGTTAAAGAGTGTGTTAAAGAAGCTCGCGCGGGTAACCACTAATATTGACAGCGACGCATCACAGATTACTGTCAGCAACGCACAGCAAACAGAACGAGCCTTTGACCTGTTAAAAGGCGTGTTAATGGAGCTGTCTGAATATCGTGCCAATATAGTGGACGAAAAGATCAGCCAAACAGATGCGATGTTTATCAATCTTACTCACTACGTGTTCTGGACTCAGCGAGAAGCGTGGCTGAGTTACCGCTTGTATCGTTCTCCAGAGCTGATCGATCAATATTTATTGAGCTATGTTGGTGCTTTAGAAAGGCAACAACAGCTGTTAGATACGTTTTTACGATCAGACAGCCACTCGCTGGAAATTAGCAAACTGTTAAACATGTTCTCCCAAGATGAATTTCAAGACCGATTTACGGCGCGGCTTCTCAAAGGTGACTTATCGACACCTGAAATATATGAACATGTGGAAAGTTTAGAGCGAAAGAAGCTGGCGATCTCAAAGGCGGTTGGTGCTTATACCGATCAATTAAAGTTTGATTTGACAAAAAATATAGCGCTACAGAAAAGGCAAACGGCGGTTATGACATTGCTTATCCTTGTTGTTTCAGGTGCTTTGTTATGGCTTGGTGTCGCGACATCTTTGCGCTTAAATAGAAACTTATCGATTATCTTGAAAGGGGTGTCTGAATGCGCGGATAGTTACGGCAAGCCTAAGGTGATTCATATTCAAGGTAACGATGAACTTGCCGAGTTTACTGAAACCCTCAATCGAGTAATGGAACGTAACTATCATCACAACAAAGAGCTGATAATAGCAAAAGAAGATGCAATTTCGGCTAACAAGGCCAAGAGTGCATTTTTAGCGAACATGTCCCATGAAATACGTACGCCGCTTAATGGAATTATCGGTATGGCGGAAATTTTATCTCAGAGTCAACTGAGTGCTAACCAACAAGAGGTACTTGAGGATATCGAGTCGTCTTCACATTCGTTGTTGGTGTTACTCAATGACATTCTCGATCTTTCTAAGATAGAGTCGGGTAACTTAATGTTGTCGCCGCATAATGCCGATTTGCGAGAAGCGGTTTACGACTCTGTGAGCGTAATTTTGTCGAAAGCGATCAGTAAAGACATTGAACTCGATATCAACATTGATGCTCAAACCCCAACACAGCTGTTTTTCGATGAGTATCGTGTTCGACAAGTGCTAACCAATTTGCTGTCTAATGCTATTAAATTTACCTCAAAAGGCACGATTACAACGGATATTGCTTATACACCGATGTCTTTGGGGCGAGGTAAGCTTGAATGCAGTGTGTCTGATAGCGGGATTGGGATTGAGCCAGAGAAGCTAGAGTCCATTTTTGAACCTTTCACTCAAGAAGATGGCAGTATTACTCGCCAATTCGGCGGTACAGGGCTAGGGCTTGCGATTTGTCGGCAGCTTGTTGACTTGATGGGCGGCTATATTACCGCACGCTCAGTGAAAGGAGGAGGCTCTACATTCACCTTTTGTTTGTACGTAGACACGGTCGAGGCTCACGCTCAAACGTTCGATAACCTAAGCCGTGCGACAATTATTTCTAATTCTTTCAATTACCTCGATCAATTGGTCAAAGAGTGCGAGCGCTTAAATGTTCGACCTAATGTTGTATCATCCATTTCGGATCTTGGTGAGAGCCTGAAAGAAAGTGACTTGGTGCTTTATTGTCACACGCTGCATCACTCTATGAGGAAAGATCTTGAGGCGTTAAAGGCGTTGTATCCGCTGACTCGCGTTATTGTGTGCCAGCATCACCTATTTAAAACCAATCTAATCACAGAAACGGTTCACTCGACTCACACATTACCATTTCTGGGTAGACGCTTCTTAAACAGCCTACGATCGCTTGATGCCGGTGAAGTACAATCACCGACGGTGGAAGTAAAAGATGAAGAAGTTCGTTCTCTGAATCGACGTATTCTGATTGTTGAAGACAACCTGATGAATCAGAAGATAGCGAGCTTTTTCCTTGAGCAAGCGGGCTATGAATATTTGATTGCAAGCAATGGCCAAGAGGCGGTAGATGTCATCACCCAGGGCGCTCAGTTTGATGCCATTCTAATGGACTGCATGATGCCAGTTATGGATGGTATAACGGCGACTCGTGTGATTCGAGAGTGGGAGACAGATCAACAAACCCCACCACTACCCATTATTGCTTTAACCGCTAGTGTCTTAGAGGAGGACATCAAAAATTGCTTTGAAGCAGGCATGAACGCCTACTTGCCGAAACCTTATAAATCCCACCAACTGTATGATCTTTTCAGTAGCCTTGATATTGTCTAATGGTTCCAGTATCAAGGCTAGCGCTGTGTGCTTACCACTGTCTGAATCCACAAGTATCGATGTGGAATCGAACACCAGAATACAAACCCAGTCCAACGTTATTCTTTTGCCCAAATTCCGCATGAATCTTTTTAAGCTTCACGTGTAGATCTTCGCGAGTAATATCATTCGCGGGCACTAAGTCTAAAGCGCAGAACTCTAAGTGTTTACTTCGCAGTGCGCCACCCGCTTGCTTATTGTAGATATCGGTTCTTTCTCCAGACACAGGAATAACAACGCCAATCTCAGGCTCAATATATTGTTGAATGTACTTAAGGGTATTAATCATTTTTGGTACATGCTTTTTATTGGGTAGGGTAAACAGAGTGGTGTTGCTCATTGCCCAGTCGGTGCCTTGCAACAAGACTAAGTGCAGAGGCATGCTTTGGGTGATGCCGTTATCTTTGAGTTGCTGTCCGATCGCCTTGACTTGATCTTGGGCGTGGTTAAGGAGCATCCAACCTCGAAATGCTGATCTCGTGGGAACTTTGTAGCCATGAACATCGACCACGAGGTCGTCATAAGTGATTTCGGTTTCTTCGGTATAAAGTTTCTCAAATTTTTCAGGGTAAGGTTGCGTTGTTGATAGTGCCAAGGTAATCAGAATACTTCCGTACATAAAGTCTCTCCATCGCTTAGGTTCGCCTAGTTATTAACGTTCACCTAGTTACTTACGTACACTAAGGATATTACGTTCGATTAAGTATAGAAGCCGGAATTTAGGCACAAAAAAACCCACTACAAAGAGTGGGTTACTATACAAGTAAACTCGCTAGGTTAGATTATTTCTTACCTTGAGTTTGCTTGTCTTCTTCTGTTAGTTCACGAATACGACGGCTGATGTCGCGACGAGCTTTAGAGATCTCTGCACTCTTGATGATGTGATCATCAACGCGGTCTTCGTAGTCAGCTTTCATGTTTTTGATAATGCCTAGGATCTCGTCGTGAGTCATCTCTGGCTTGATGTAATCAAGTAGGTTATCAAGAAGGTCGACACGCTTGCGGTTGTCACGAACTTTCTTTTCGTTGTCTAAAAGTTCACGCTTAAGTTTGTTCTTACGTCGTGCTTGGTTAACAATTTCAAATACGCTGCTCATAGATTCCTTTTCCTAATCGTCAAATACGTTGTCTGGTTCTGATTAAAGCACATCAATTGATGATGTAACAGTATTTAGATCAAAGCAAAAGTAAGGTTGTTTAATTATTCGTCACTCTCTCTAACGTGTGATTGTTTTTATCTTACCGTTCAAGTTAGTATCCCATTTAGATACTGCATTGATACGACATGTGAAATGAATCAACAACAATTGGAAACAGAAGATTTGGGCGACGATGTCGTTGAATCTTCGGCAGAACAAAATAAGCTTCGTGATGCGTATGTACAAGAGCGCACTAATTTGGAAGTCGTGGAAATAGAGCTAAATCGTTCTAAGATCATAATGATTGATGAACAAGGCAGAAAGAAACGAGTACCGATTTTGTCTGAGCATTAGCCATGACTGGCTGCATTGTTAAATGTTGAGATGGAATTATCAAAATAACAAAAAGGAAAAACGATGAACACAGTACTTTCCCCAATTGAAGCGAGAATTATCGGTTGTTTGATCGAGAAAGAAGTGACGACTCCAGATCATTATCCACTGACACTAAATAGCTTAACAACGGCTTGTAATCAAAAGAGCAACCGTGAGCCTGTGCTCTCTCTGTCTGAGTCAGATGTTTTAGATGCGGTTGATGGTTTGATCGGACGTCGTATGGTGAGCGATGAAAGCAGCTTCAACAGCCGAGTTAATAAGTATCAGCACCGTTTCTGCAACACTGAATTTGGTGATCTGCAATTTACAGAGCAAGAGCGTGCAATCATCTGCTGCATGCTGCTTCGTGGGGCCCAAACCCCGGGTGAGCTTCGTACTCGAACTGGTCGTCTTGCAAACTTTAGCGATGTGAAAGAGGTTGAATCAATACTCGAAAAACTCGCGGCAAGAGAAGCGGGTGCGTTAGTCGTGAAGTTACCACGAGAAGCGGGTAAACGAGAGTCACGCTACCAACACTTACTGAGCGGCGAAGTAGACATTGAAGCGTTTGCGACGGCATCAGTAAGCGCTGTTTCATCATCTGCATCCAGTGAAAAGTTTGAAGAACTTGAATCAGAAGTCGCGAGCCTACGTGAAGAAGTGGCAGAGCTTAAGGCTCTGGTTGAATCACTGCTTTAAATGTCGGAATCTGACAAAAATGCGGATTGGGTCGTGTATTTGATCCGCAATCGACACAATGCTCTTTATTGTGGAGTGACGAATAACTTAGAACGTCGATTCGAACAACATCAAACGGGCAAAGGTGCAAAAGCCTTAAAAGGTAAAGGCCCACTTAAGTTGGTTTGGAGTATTGGTGTTGGGTCAAAAAGTGAGGCGTTAAAAACCGAATACGCGATCAAACAATTACCCAAATCTCGTAAGGAAAAATTAGCATCACTCAAACTAATCATTGAGTGGCAACAAGACAAAATTCAGTATATTCCAGTATCGTAACTCATCGTTAGAATTCTAATTCTCGGCCGAATGTTAGTCGCGTGAATTGTTGCAAGGAGATCTTTTAAGTTATTGATTAAATAGTGGTATTTTTGTTTTTGATTGAGTTGTTTTTATCTTAGGACTCATTAATCTTAATCTCCATTCCAAATTTACACACTGCACATTTAGAATGACATTCCAATTAGTATTAGACGCTATCATTTATCCTCGTTGTCCTACATAATATCCTTCAGCCATACAAAGAGATGGTGTCATGCTAGGTTAAAAAATGAGCCAAAGTAGCTCATATAAAACGAGAAGAATATGAAACGTTTACTTATATTATTGGGGGTTGCCGTGTTTTCTGCGTCTGCTCTCTCCCACGGTACCCACGTCCTGAATGGTTATTGGGAATATCAGGATTACCTCACTAAATTTCCAGAGCAAAAAGCATTGACCGATAAAATGGTTGAAGCTGTGCAAAATCCCCCTATGCCATTGAGGCAAGTTCAGGATGAACCTATCACGATTTCAGTTGTGTACCCGGGGCAACAGATCTCTGATTATTGGGTTCGTAATATCCAAGCCTTTGAGAAACGCCTAGATAAATTGAGAATTAATTATCAAATAAATCAGGTTTTTACTCGTGATAATGCTAACCCCTCTCAGCAGAGTATCTCTTTGCAAGAAGCGATTGAAAATAAAACGGATTATTTGATTTTTACGTTAGAGACGACGCGACACCGTAAGTTTATTGAACATGTGTTGAGCTCAACGGACACCAAGTTGATTTTGCAAAATATTACCACACCAGTACGTGCATGGGCCGATAGGCAGCCGTTCATGTACGTGGGTTTCGACCATATGACGGGGAGTTTAAAGCTAGCGGATTACTTCAAACAAGTGAGTGAACCGGACAGCAAGTATTCTGTGTTATATCGTTCTGAAGGTTATATTAGTGATGCTCGTGGAGATACCTTTATCCATGATGTGAATTCTGATACTAACTTTGCTCTTAAGTCGTCGTTTTACACAAAATCAAGTAAAGAGAGCGGTTACCAAGCAGCTAAAATCAGCCTAGCTAACGATAAGGATCTAAACTTTATTTATGCATGCTCAACGGATGTTGCTCTGGGCGCAGCAGAAGCTATTCGAGAATCTGGTCGAGATGTCTTAGTTAATGGCTGGGGAGGCGGCTCTGCAGAATTGGAAGCTATAGCAAGGGGCGACTTAGATGTTACGGTCATGCGCATGAATGATGATACGGGTATTGCGATGGCAGAGGCAATTAAATGGGATCTTACCGGGTTGGAAGTTCCTACCGTTTATTCAGGTGAGTTTGAAATTGTGACTAAAGAGGATTCTCCAGATCGTATTTTAGAACTTAAGCAGCGAGCATTTAGGTACTCAGACCAATAATGAAAAAAAGCTACGCCATTACACCAAAGAACACTTTAGCCAAATTAATTACGCGTATCATTATTTTAGTGATTGGCGTGATGGCGCTTGGCGTGCTTATTCATAACTATGAAACAAGCAGTAGGATCGTTAAGCAAGAGACGAATAGAACGGTTAAGCAAACTTCTAGCTTGATCCAAAACATGTTCGATTATCGATTGTCAGTGCTGCAAATCCATCAAGACAGTAGCTCACACAGTGAAACTTTAAGGGAGTATTTTGATACCAACAATGAAGAGGCTCTGAGCTACTTTTTTTATGGTGTTGACCAACGTGAGCCTGATTATGCTCCTGATTTGCGTTTTGTTTCAACTTATAATGGTTTAGCTTGGGAAGATGGCAATGGGCAGTTCTATGGTTTGGATGAATCTAGTTTAAAACATATATCTGATGAGGTCGCTTTTAGCAGTAACTGGCACTTCATTCAGCTGACTACGGATATCGGTAAGCGTCATTTGTTGGCTCGTCGAACCCCTATTGTTGATAACAAAACCGGTGAAGTTCTAGGGCAGCTTTATGTCGCTATTGTGCTCGACAACAATTTTTCATTGGCTGAATCTATCCAGCAAGGCAGCAATTGCGAAAATATCGTTATTGAAGCGCATGGTACTCCGGTGACATCGACATTCAGTGGCGATGAAAGCTATACGATAAAAGACGTCCTCAGCTATGAAATGTACGAGCAGCTACCTCGTCATTTCGTCACTATTGCAACCATTAAGATCAATGCTGTTGAAACCCCCCTAACCATTCGCGCGATCCAGAAAAACACTAACCTCATTGCACTCGAAGATAATTATGAACGTACCATCATTGTTATGATTGTGGTGATCATCATCATGTCTTTCCTTGCGCGATCTTGGATTCAAAGAAGAGTCGCGGCAGAACTTGATAAGTTAATGGAATTCACTCGTTCTGCAAGTGGTAATGAAGAGTTCAGCAAGTTTGATGGTTCAAATATTTTCGAATTTCACCACATTGGCTGCACGTTGGAAGATACTTTTGAGCGCTTATCTGAGCAACACCAAAAATTTCAAGATCTGTTTAATTTTGCGCATTCTCCAATTTTGGTTTGGTCCGAAAAAGGTGACTTAATTCAGATGAACCCAGCGGCTCGTATGGCGCTATTTGATGAAGATGATAACTATGGTGCAATGGCTCGAGAGTTTGAGCTCCGTATGTTGCCGAATATCCAGATGGTGGTTCAAGGCTCTAAACTAACGGGCATTAACGTGCCAATCGGCGAGAAGGTTTTTCGCTGGAACATGTCTGCAATCCGAGTTGAACACGGCATTACCGGTGTGGTGGTGCAAGGTCAAGATATTACTAAACTTATAGAAGCAGAAAGACAGGCAGATCGAGCGCGTGAAGAGGCAGAGCATCTTGCCAGTGTGCGTGCAGACTTCCTCGCTAAAATGAGTCACGAAATTCGTACGCCATTGAATGGTATCCTCGGTGTCTCTCAGTTGCTTAAACGTTCAATACACGATGAAGATAACCGTGATCAGGTTGATGTACTTTGCCATAGTGCAGAACATCTACTGGCGGTACTAAACGATATTTTGGACTTCTCTAAGATAGAGCAGGGACAATTTAATATTCAGAAGAAAGATTTCCTCTTAGGAGAGTTAGTTAACACCTTAGATAGCATCTATCGCCCACTTTGTGAGGATAAATCCGTCGAGTTCACCATTGTGAATCACTTGGTTGATGACATCAAAATACACACCGACCAGGTTCGCTTGAACCAGATCATGTTTAATTTACTGAGCAACGCCCTTAAGTTCACTCATCAAGGCAGTATTTCCGTCAGTTTTGAAATCGAAAGTATCTTGAATACTGATTACGCTAGCTTGATTGTTCGAGTAAAAGACAGTGGCATCGGTATTGATGAGAGTAAGATCGATGCTATTTTTGAACCTTTTGTTCAAGCAGAAGAAACGACGACTCGTGAGTATGGTGGTACAGGACTTGGGCTTACGATCGTAAAGAACCTTGTCGATATGCTGGAGGGAGACATTCAAGTCCGAAGCGTTAAAGATCAGGGGTCTGAGTTCATTGTAGAAATCCCAGTGGAGTTACACTCCAAGCCTCTGTTAGTCGACGTTGAGAAACAAGCCCACATCGAGCCTGAGGCGTTGTTTAATCGTTCGTTGAAAGTGCTGCTAGTGGAAGATAATCACACCAACGCCTTTATCGCACAGGCATTTTGCAAAAAGTATGGGATGGTGGTTACTTGGGCAAAAGGTGGCTTGGAAGCGATAGAGCTAGCAAAAAGCACGGTTTACGATCTTATCTTAATGGATAATCAACTCCCTAATCTGGGTGGGATTGAAACCACTCAGCAACTAAGAGAGCAAATTGGTGTAACAGCTCCGATTTATGCGTGTACTGCCGATGCTCAAGAGTCAACAAGAGAAAGGTTCATGGCTGCTGGAGCAAATTACGTGATCGTAAAACCGATAAAAGAAGCGTCGTTGCACAAAGCTTTTGTTCATTTCAAACAATTGTACTGGGATGATACTCAGCATTAAGTCGAAGCTAAAAAGTGAGTCACTGATTCAAGTAAACAACGGCTTACTCTTGCTGAAAAACAAGATACACTGCTTCAGATATGTACTTGATGGAGAAATATTAAATGGAACTGCAAACCTTATTGAATACTCTGACTGATACCCCAGAAAGCGTGCAATTTGAAGACACAATACAAGTGATAGAAGCTCATTATGATTTTGCTGAGAGTGAATTTCGTAATGGCGATGTAGTGAATGCCGCAGGGCAGAATAATGGTTCGTGTAAGATTTTTGCTTTTGGTTTAGAGCAAGGTCTATCTGCAGAGCAAACACTTGCTTGTTTTGGTCAATTTTATCGTAATGACGTATTAGGTTTTCCAGACAACACTGACCATCAAAATATTCGTAACTTCATGACTCATGGCTGGAGCGGTATACAGTTCTCTCAGTCTGCACTGATTGCAAAATCGAAGTAACCACTAACTAGATAACTATTAGTAAGTAGTAAGTAGTAAGTAGTAAGTAGTAAGTAGTAAGTAGTAGGTCGAAACTTAATGTCGTATCTTGAAGCGAGAGAACAACCTCTCGCTTTTTTGTATATGTTGAGCCGGTTTGTAACCTGCTGACTAGCTTCGTAAGCTACTGAATAGGCAAGGCAGACAGGCATTTACGGCACATGCAAGCACCAGTTTTTGGAATATTGCTAGTATCACGCTTCTCTAACTCAAAGCACCAACACGTCTCTTTACCCGCACTGATATTGCATTGAGCTGGCTCATGACACTGCGGACATTGGTGAGTCGAACTCTCGCCACTAAGGTTATCCATGACTGACGTTCGTTCGTCTTCAGATAAGCCTTTCCAACCTATAATTTCATCCATTGTTCGAAAGCAGCCACTGCACATTCCGCCATTATTTTTACAAGCCGCTCGGCAAGGTGTTTTCATCTATCTAACCCATGATTCATTTGTGCTGAAATGTAGCATATTTACTTCCCTTTTAAGAGTCAGCCAACCAAAAATGACCAAGTGAAAGAAGTAATTGAACTCGTAATGTTAAGGCTTTTCATGTAGCATCTCGCCCCTTTTGTTGAGTGGGGGATATTATGTTTATTGGATTTGATTATGGAACAGCGAACTGTTCTGTCGCGGCGATGGTTGATGGAGAACCAAGCCTGTTACCATTGGAAGGTAGCAACCGTTATATTCCCTCAACTGTATTTGCACCTACTCGTGAGAGCGTTTCTGAGCACCTATTTCGCCATTTGAATATCAAACCGAGTGATGCGATTGGTGAGCAGGTGTTGCGACGTGCTATCGCTCTGAACCGAGAAGAGAGTATCGACCTAGTGCCAGAAGACATGGCATTTGGTCAGGCTGCATTGGACCTCTATTTGGAAGACCCTCGTGACGTTTATTACGTTAAGTCCCCTAAGTCTTTCCTTGGTGCCAGTGGATTACATGATGTCCAGGTGAGTTTCTTCGAAGATTTAGTGTGTGCCATGATGGCGAATATCAAGCATCAAGCTGAAATCACGACTCAAGAGCCGATCAAACAAGTTGTTATTGGCCGACCAATTAACTTCCACGGTCGTGGTGGTGAAGAAGCAAACCGACAAGCCGAAGATATACTCTCACGTGCAGCCAAACGTGCAGGTTTCCTTGATATCGCCTTTCAATTTGAACCGGTCGCTGCAGGCCTTGATTACGAAAGTACTCTGACTGAGAACCAAACGGTATTAGTTGTCGATATTGGTGGTGGTACCACTGATTGCTCATTGTTAGAAATGGGGCCAAGTTGGTCTGGTAAAGCGAACCGTACCCAAAGCTTATTAGCACACAGTGGACAAAGGGTAGGGGGTAATGATCTTGATATTTACCTTGCCTTCAAACAATTGATGTCACCTTTCGGTATGGGTAGTAAGGGTATTTCGGGTATCGATATGCCGTTGACTCAATTCTGGAATCCAATTGCGATAAACAATGTAGAAGCTCAAAAAAACTTCTATTCAAGGGAAAACCTAGCCGCGTTAAAGTTACTTCGTAAAGAAGCTTCAGAGCCTCAAAAGTTAGACCGTTTAATGAAGGTCTATCACGATACTTTAGGTTACAGCATTGTACGTCGGGCGGAAGAAGCCAAGATTGCATTGGCAGAATCCTCCCAATATCGAACAGCAATCAATGTTGCATCAGATCTGATTGAGGTGGATATCTCCGTTGAGCAGATGATTGAAGCGATTGAAACGCCAAAATCTAAGATGATTGAATTGGTCAAAGAAGCGATTCAACAAGGTCAGAAAAAGCCAGATGTCATCTACATGACGGGTGGTTCAGCCCGTTCTCCTATTCTTCGAGAAGCAGTACAACAAGCCGTACCGAATGTGCCAATTGTGAGTGGTAACTATTTTGGTTCCGTAACTTCAGGCCTAGCACGTTGGGCTGAGGTTTGCTTCAAATAAGAATGTACTAACTTGTATTAGGGCAACCAGTCACGGATTGGTTGCCCTTTTTTTGTATTTTCTCTAGTGAACTTTCAATAAAGCAATAGCCAATAATTAATAAAGCAACTTTTCCTAGTTCAAATTGGGAATTGTTTCACAAGGCTAAATATTTCAGCACGGCTCATTATGTTACAGGATGTTTCTAAGTTAATGGTATGTCGCAGAATGGTCTGGAAAGTCGTTTGTAGCCTAAGTGTCTAATGCTGTTTTTATGATTGAAAAATCAAAAAATTGAAGGTTTTTTATATCAAAATATACCAGAAACTAGTTTGAGGTTTGTTTTTAATGGTTTGTTTTTAATGGTATTTTTTGTTTTTATAGCGAGATTTTTTTATTTTATATATTTTAATGCAACTTTTTTGTCAGTCGTATATTAGTGTTTTCCCACTTGTTAAATGCAGGTAACAACCTCTCCGTAAGCACGAGGTTGTTATGGAATCACTCTCCCAGTTACAAATGGATATGACAATGAATAAGAAACTTTTAGCGCTAGCAATTTCTGGTGCAGTATTTGGTACACAGGCAGTTGCGGTAGAGCTTTATAACGAAGACGGTACAGCCTTATCTGTTGGTGGTCACGTTTCTGTAAACCTGAATGGTTCAGAGAAAGGCGATACGGATGTTGGTACAAACTCACCACGTATCAACTTTAATGCTACGCAAGAATTAGGTAATGGCTTCACAGCTGACGCTAAAGGCGAATGGGCGCTTAATTACCTAAACGGTGGTGATGAGTCGTTTACTACTCGTCTTGGTTACGTAGGTTTAACTCATGATGAGCTAGGTCGTGCTGTTGCAGGTACGCAGTGGGCGCCATACTACGATGTAGCTTCAGCTACTGATATGCCGATCGCTTTCGCGAACGATTTCTTATACGACAACCACGGTGCACTAGGTACTGGTCGTGCAGACAAAATGGCAAGTTACCGCAACGGATTTGATTTTGGTGAAGCGGGTGAGCTTAGCTTTGGTCTAGGTTGGCAGGGCAGCAATGACGTAACGACTGACACTGAAAATGTTGTTGGTGGTGTTGTTGTTACTACTCGTTCAACGGTGTCTTACGATGACCGTATTCAAGCGACTCTTGGTTACTCAATCGCTGGTGTTAAATTGGGTTATGCCTTCAACACTGGTGACTTCAAAGAGGGTGGTGTTTCTAAGACGGCTGAATCTCACCTAGTTTCTGCTGCATACGGTTCTTACGGTTCAGGTTTATACCTAGCAGGTATCTACGCTTCAAACGAAAACATGAACGTAGGCCTTGAAGAAAGTGATGCATATGAATTGCTAGCGGCTTACGCTTTAGCGAACAGCTTAAACTTAAGCGTTAACTACGAAGTTGTTGAAGGCGAAGCGACGAAAGGCGCGGCAACACAAACTGACCGTGAAGAGCTAGCTCTACAAGCTGAATACAACTTTACGAGTAATGTTGTTGGCTACACTGGCTATCAGTTTGATCTAAACGATGCAGACAACAGAAAAACTGACGACAAGTGGACTATTGGTGCTCGTTTCTACCTATAAGTCGCGACTCATTGAGTTTGACCACTATTATGCATAGTGTTTACTCCTTAAATTTACCTTTTTGGATACTGTCCTAGACACCATGCTAAGCCCTCTCAAGCCTTTTGGTTTGAGAGGGCTGCTTTCGTTCTATATGCATCTGTTTTAGCTTTCCCTTCATGTTACTCTGCCATTCATTTCATCTACGTAGCTATGGTCTACGCAGCGATGATCTACGTAGCGATGATCTACGTAGCTATGGCTCTTGTCATCAGTTCTTATACGTCGCGATCTTCGGATAAAAGTATTTAAATCATTTAATTGAGCTAAAGATCAGAATTTAGATATTGGTAACCATCTTGACGAAGATTCTCTTTTAATGATGCGGTAAACTCTGCGCTCCAAAAAACAGTTTAGGGACAAACTATGAGCAGCGTTGTAGATCAGGAGCAATTGATGAATTCGAAACGAACAGCAACACCCAGCAAAGTACTGTGTATTGGGCGCAATTATGTTGATCACATCGAAGAGCTTAATAATGTTATCCCTGACTCTATGGTGGTGTTTAATAAGCCGAGCACTAGCGTTACGTCTTCTCTATCATCTTTCCATCAAGAAACGTTACATTATGAAGCTGAAATCTGCTTCATTGTTGAAAACGGTGAATACTCTGCCGTGGGGCTAGGTTTAGACCTTACCAAACGCGAGTTACAAAGTAGTTTGAAGGCAAAAGGTCTGCCTTGGGAACGTGCTAAAGCTTTTGATGGTTCTGCTGTTTTTAGTCGCTTTGTTCCCATAGATAACTTGGACCTCTCTGACTTAAACATAGAGTTATTTATTAACTGTGTCCGCGTTCAAAAAGGGCATGTTGAACAGATGCTTTATTCCCCACAGACCATCCTCGAAGAGTTATCTTCTTATACGACTTTGCTTGACGGTGATGTTGTGATGACGGGCACTCCGAAAGGTGTTGGAGAGGTACATCAAGGTGATATTTTCCTTGGTCGTCTAAAGTGTGGCGAAACCACTGTGATTGAGATCGAGTGGGTAGCACGTTAATTAGTCTTTTGTATTTAGTTAATAAGTTGGTTTTACTGTTCATTGGTGGTATTTAATTCGATTAATTTAACACCTAGCAACTGATTGCATCTGGAAGGGTGTTGGTAATTGATATAAAATTCGTCTCCATTTTTATCAATACTGAAACCCATGATCGATTTAACCATCCTACCTGTTTACCTGACGGCCGTTGTAGCTCTTCTCCTTTTACCAGGCCCTGATATGTTACTCATCGCAAGCTCAAGCATGAGCTATGGCCGTAAAGTCGGTGTGTTTGCGAGCTTAGGTAATGCGACTTCTGGAATTATCCTGACAGTATTGGCAGCAATGGGCGTTTCAGCATTGATTGCGATGAGTCCAGTGGCTTTAAAAGCCCTTCATCTATTAGGCGGTGCATACTTATTAAAGATGGGGTGGGATTGTCTTCGAACAGAACAGGGCAATGCACCTGAGTTAAGCGACAACCGTGCTGCAAAAGCGTACTACCAACGAGCACTTATTAGTAACCTGCTTAATCCTAAAGCGTTGGTTTTTTTCGTGATGTTCTTACCGCAGTTTGTATCGACGAGTATTGAAGCGACTTCGGGTGAGCAGATGCTCGTTCTGGGTTTATTGCTGAATGTGCTAGGTTTGACGTTCAACTTTTTACTTGTGGCGTTAGTGGGTACTATTGGTAAATCTTTGGTAGAAAATGCTAAGTTTCGTACCTATCAGCAAAAAGTGATGGGCGGAGTTTTCATCGTGTTAGCGGTGTGGATGTTGTCTTCTTTCTTTACCTCGTAGACTGCAACTCAAACAGTTTATCGGGGTTGGCCGCCGATACAAAAATGGACGCTTCGAGCGTCCATTTTTTATGTCTATCAGTTACATATTGTACTTCATTGAACTGATGTTTTGAAAGAATGATTACCTAAGAGTTCAGCTCTTTCTGGTGTTGTTCGATGAGCTTATCCATGTACTCTTCACCGCGCTTGCGGGTATCGTCATAGGTTTCTGTCCCTTCGAACTTTGTTACCGTCTCATAATAAATCTTAACTTTTGGCTCTGTACCTGAAGGTCTTACGATAATGCGTGAACCATCATCGAGGTGATAGATGAGTACGTCACTTGCAGGCAGGTTAATGGCTTCAGTATTGCCTCCAATGACGAAGCGTAAAGAAGACTGCAGATCTTCAATCACAGAGATAGCGACACCGTTAATCGCTTTAGGCTGTGCTGAGCGGAGCTTAGAACCAATCGATGGTGAATCTGGGTCTAGGGCAATACTTCGCTGCGCGTTGGTATGAACCCCATGTTCAAATGAAATTTGAGCGAGAAGATCCCAAACGGTTCGCCCTTGAGATTTTAACTCCTCAACCAGTTGAGCAAACACGACGATAGCAGACAGCCCATCTTTGTCTCGTACCTGAGTACCAATTGTGTAGCCTAACGCTTCTTCATAGGCGAACAAGAACTCGTTTTTCTCATCTTCTAATTGCATGCCAATATTCGCTAACCATTTAAAGCCAGTCAGCGTTTGGAAGTAAGTCGCACCATGGGATTGAGCCACTTTCTCAAGTAGAGTTGAAGATACGATACTGTTACCAACTAACTGGTTTTTAGTGTGTGGCTTTGATAGCAAGTAGTGCGCGAATAACACACCCACTTGGTCACCCGTGAGCATTTTGTAGGAAGCATCTTCAGTTCTGACTTTATCATCGGTTCGAACGGCAACCGCAAATCGGTCTGCATCTGGGTCATTAGCGCAAGCGATGTCGGCATCGACACTTTTTGCTAAGTTAACCACAAGATCCATCGCGCCTTTTTCTTCCGGGTTGGGGAAGTTTACGGTTGGGAAGTGACCATCTGGTTCTCTCTGTTCGGCAACACTGAACACCTTATGGAAACCAGAATCATGAAGTAGATCTTCCGCCATTTGTGCACCGACACCATGCATAGCGGTATAGGTGATGGTGGTGTTCGCCGATTCGATCTCTTTACTCACGTGTGGGCTCTGGTTGATCGCAGCGCGGTACGTTTGATAATAGCCTTCAGTTAACCATACCAACTTACCTTGTGTTTCAGCGTCACTAAGGCTCATCAATGGGATGGGCTTGGTCGATGCGATGTCTATTTCAGCAGCAATGCCTGCATCATGAGGGGGAATGATTTGAGCGCCATTCTCCCAGTACACTTTGAAGCCATTGTACTCCGGCGGGTTGTGGCTCGCCGTCACGACAACCGCCGCTGCCGCGTTGAAGTGCTCAATACCAAAGGCAACGATAGGTGTCGCTGCAACATTCGAAGTTAGGTAAACCTTAATACCTAAAGCGGTGAGTACAGAAGCTGTATCAATCGCGAATTGCTTTGAATCTAAACGGCCGTCGTAGCCAACCACTACACCACGCATAGAGGCATTTGCGACATGTTCAATTAAATAGTGGCCAAGGCCTGTGGCTGTTTCTTGTATGACCAAGCGGTTCATTCTATTTGGGCCGCATCCGACTTTGCCGCGCAGTCCCGCCGTTCCGAATTCTAATCGTTGAATAAAGCGGTCTTCAAGTTCGTCGTGCATTCCCTCATCGATAAGGTATTGAAGCTCTTCACGAGTTCTTGGGTCTGGGTCTCTCGCTAACCAGTTCATTGCATCTTGCATAATCACTAAACCTTTTAATATCGGGGTGTCTTTCTGTTGATTTAATTTAAATGATACTGATTATCATTTCTATGAAAGCAATCGTAAAACTCGATTTAAAATAAATTCCAACAGTAAGGGAAAGGCATATGGGTAAAGTCACTTCAAATAATTGACTGTTTAATAAGTAAACTTACCTTGAACAATTGGATATCACTAACTAGCCTTTTACATAAATATAACAAAACTTAACAAGTTCGTCGTTTTTGAATCTTTAGTGGAAACTTACAACGCTTATGATCCGTATTGGTTCTTAAGTTGAGATGAGGTCAGCAGCCCGTTTATAGGCTAGCTCCATGTGAGTTGTAGATTGAGATTCAGCTTTTCATGTTCAGCTGGAATAACAATGAATGTTGTCTGGCTCGGAATGACACATAGCTCGTAATGACATGTAGTTCGTAATGAAACGTAGTTCGCAACGAATATAGCTCGTAACGAAACACAGCTCGCAACGACATTTAGGTCGCAAGTATCCAATTAGGAAGGATAAGGAGAGATCTTTTGAAAAGATTACTGGTTAGGCTAGCGTGGCTTTTGAAAAGTTTTGTTGTGGTTTTGGTGTCGCCTTTGGTGCATGCAAGCAGTGAATACAACATGACTCAAGGTGTCACTGAGATCAGCGGTAAGGTATACGAGCTTCATATGCTGATCTTCTATATCTGCTGTGCGATTGCCTTTGTTGTTTTTGGAGTGATGTTCTATTCGATTCTGAGGCACAGAAAGTCGAAGGGGGCGGTTGCTGCTCATTTTCACGAAAGCACGAAAGTAGAAATTCTTTGGACCATCATTCCTATTATTATCCTTATCGCTATGGCGATACCCGCCACTAAAACCTTAATAGCGATGGAAGACACATCCCAATCAGATCTGACCGTTAAAATCACAGGGTCACAATGGAAATGGCATTACAGCTATTTTGGTGAAGACGTTGAGTTTTTCAGCCTCCTAGCAACCAGTGACAAAGAAATTGAAGGCATCGAAGTGAAAGGCGCGCATTACCTGTTAGAAGTTGATAAGCCACTTGTACTGCCTATCAATCGCAAAGTCCGATTTTTGATGACTTCCGATGATGTTATTCACTCATGGTGGGTGCCAGCTTTTGCCGTTAAGAAAGATACCATTCCGGGTTTTATCAATGAGGCTTGGACAAAGATAGATGAGCCCGGTGTTTATCGAGGCCAGTGTGCTGAGTTATGTGGTCGTGCTCATGGCTTTATGCCGATAGTGGTGCATGCGATGGAAGAAGCTGAGTATGACGCATGGTTAGCCGAACAAAAAGAATTGGCGGTAGCCGCACAGCAAGCCGCGCAAGATGCATTAGATGCGTCACTTTCTTTGGAAGAGTTGAATACCATCGGTGAAGAGGTTTACAAAACTCGTTGTGCGGTGTGTCACCAAGTTAACGGCGAAGGTATCCCTGGAGCATTTCCTGCCATAAAAGGAAGCCCTATTGCGCTTGGCGATGTGGATGTTCATATCGACACCATTGTTTATGGTCGTGGCGGAACGGCGATGCAAGCATTCGATAATCAGTTAACTGAGAAAGAGATCGCAGCGGTAGTGACTTATCAACGAAATGCTTGGGGTAATAACACCGGCGATATTGTTCAGGCTTCAGATATCAACGCTTATAAGGCGAAGCAAGAAGGCGGGGAACAAGCTTCAACGGACGAAACGCAAGGCTCAACGGATAAAGCACAAAACGATGCTAAGGAGCAGTTATGAGTTCACCAATCAATAAGCCGGTGAAATCGGCTCCAGCAGAAGACCAAGCACTGAGCCATTCTACGGAAGGTACACTAGGCAATAATGATTTGCCTGTTGATGATCACGACTCACATGCGGCACCCAAAGGTTGGGCGCGTTGGCTTTACTCAACCAATCATAAAGACATTGGTACATTATATCTTTGGTTCAGTTTTGCGATGTTCTTAACGGGTGGTGCCATGGCAATGGTGATCCGTGCTGAGCTCTTTCAACCCGGGTTGCAACTTGTTGAGCCCGATTTCTTTAATCAGATGACGACTGTCCATGGTTTAATCATGGTATTCGGTGCGGTAATGCCTGCATTTACGGGCTTGGCTAACTGGATGATTCCGATGATGATCGGTGCTCCAGATATGGCGTTGCCGAGAATGAACAACCTCAGTTTCTGGATTCTGCCTTTTGCATTTTTAATCTTGATCGGATCTTTGTTTACTGAGGGAGGCGGGCCGAGTTTTGGTTGGACATTTTATGCTCCGCTCTCAACAACTTATGGTCCAGACAGCACCGCGCTATTCGTATTCTCAGTTCATATTATGGGGATCAGTTCGATCATGGGGGCGATTAACGTGATCGTAACCATAGTGAACATGCGCGCGCCGGGTATGACTTGGTTCAAGCTACCGATGTTCGTATGGACATGGTTAATTACCGCTTTCTTACTAATAGCCGTGATGCCCGTGCTCGCGGGTGCGGTTACCATGGTGCTGACCGACAAATACTTTGGTACTAGCTTCTTTGATGCCGCTGGTGGTGGGGACCCGGTGATGTTCCAGCACATATTTTGGTTCTTTGGGCACCCCGAAGTGTACATCATGATCTTGCCGTCTTTTGGTATTGTCTCAGCCATCATTCCAGCATTCAGTGGTAAGCGTCTGTTTGGCTACCACTCTATGGTGTACGCGACTTGTAGTATCGCATTGTTGTCATTCTTGGTTTGGGCGCACCACATGTTCACCACGGGTATGCCAGTATTTGCCGAATTGTTCTTCATGTATTGCACTATGCTGATTGCGGTGCCGACCGGTGTGAAAGTCTTCAACTGGGTGGCGACCATGTGGCGGGGTGCTTTGACTTTTGAAACCCCAATGCTGTTTGCGATTGCCTTTATCGTTCTGTTTACGATTGGTGGGCTATCTGGATTGATGCTCGCTATCGTGCCAGCTGATTTCCAATATCACGATACTTATTTTGTTGTGGCTCACTTCCACTATGTTCTGGTAACAGGTGCCGTGTTCTCTATTATGGCTGCTGCCTATTATTGGCTGCCTATTATTGGCTGCCTAAGTGGACTGGGCATATGTACGATCACAAGCTCAGCCTGTGGCATTTCTGGACGTCGGTGATTTCAGTCAATGTACTGTTCTTCCCGATGCACTTTTTAGGGTTAGCGGGTATGCCGCGTCGTATTCCTGATTACGCGATTCAGTTCGCCGACGTTAACCAAGTGGTGTCGATTGGTGGTTTTGCCTTTGGGTTGTCTCAGCTGATTTTCTTATGGCTGGCTATCAAGTGCGTAAGAGGCGGAGAGCCTGCGCCAAGCAAGCCTTGGGATAGAGCTGAAGGTCTTGAATGGACAGTACCAAGCCCTGCGCCTCACCACACCTTTACTCATCCACCTAAAGTGGATTAGAGGATAGAACCATGAGTGATAAGCAAAGCGATCCCAATCAAGATAAAAAACAACCAAAGCGCCTGTCTAATAAGCGATCGACCAAAAAGCTGACGGGTTATTTGATGTTGGGCGTGGTTGCGATGTTTGGCTTCGGTTTCGCTTTGGTGCCGCTCTACGATGTGATGTGTGAGGCTTTAGGGATCAATGGTAAAACCAATACCGTTTCCGCAGTTCAACCTCAGGGAATGCAGCCTGACTATTCTCGTACGGTCCGCGTTGAATTCATGTCCCACATCAAGCCAGATATGCCATGGCAGTTTGCGCCTGAGGTTCGAGTGTTAGAGGTTCATCCTGGAGAAGTGGTTCAAACTAACTACATTGCCAAAAACCTTTCTGGAACCTCATTGGTTGGCCAAGCTGTGCCATCGGTTTCTCCAGGTATGGGGGCAACTTATTTCAATAAGATGGAATGCTTTTGCTTTAATCAGCAGCCATTGGACGGGCATAAGAGCGCAGAAATGGGTTTGATATTTTACATTGAGCCAGATATTCCTGAATCAATACATACGCTTACACTCTCTTATACGCTGTTTAACATTACGAGTCAGGTGGGTGCCGCGGACAATAAATCTGTGCCTAACGTGCTCGCAAGTAACTAGGGATTTAAAGAACCAGTATCAACATAAGGAGTTGAGCGATGAGTTCTAAAAAGGAAGTTTATTTCGTTCCACATCAAAGCCACTGGCCATTGGTGGGTGCCGTAGCGCTGTTTTTGGTCGCGGTTGGCGCTGGCTTGACGGTGCAAAATATGGGCACTGATGCGGCTGGTGGCGTGTTTGGAAAAGCAGTGCTGCTAGTCGGATTTTGTGTGTTGCTTTACATGCTTGCAGGTTGGTTTAGCAATGTGATCACGGAATCATTGAGTGGACTCTATTCTGAGCAAATATCTCGTTCCTTTCGACAAGGAATGAGCTGGTTCATCTTCTCTGAGATCATGTTCTTCGGTGCTTTCTTTGGTGCGCTTTTTTACGCTCGTATGATTTCTGTCCCTTGGATTGGCGGTGCGGGCAACAATGAAATGACCCATGAAGTGTTGTGGCCGATGTTCCAATCAATGTGGCCGTTAACCACGACACCTGATGGCGTGACGACAGAAGCTATGTCTTGGCAAGGTATCCCGCTTAAGAACACCATTATCCTGCTGCTTTCTTCTGTGACGCTGCACATGGCACATATCAGTCTTGAACAAAATAAGCGTATGGCTTTGATCGTGTGGCTAGAGATAACCATTGTTCTGGCTGGCTTCTTCCTGTTCTTCCAAGTTGAAGAGTACCTTCACGCTTATCAATATATGGGATTGACACTTCAATCTGGCATCTATGGCAACACCTTCTTCTTATTGACTGGATTCCATGGTTTGCATGTCTGTTTGGGAACGATTTTTTTGATTGTGTTACTGGCGAGAGTTGCGAAAGACCACTTCACTCCGAAAGACCACTTTGCGTTCCAAGCGGGCAGTTGGTATTGGCACTTTGTTGATGTTGTTTGGTTAGGCCTGTTTGTATTTGTTTATGTGCTTTAACGGTTGAGCCTATAGGGGATTAATAGGGGCGAGGGTTGGGAGTTATCACTCCTGATCCCAGAGCAAGTAATAAAAGTAGCACGACAACGGCTGACCACATGACTCGACGACCCAAGAAGTGACTGAGCCTTTTTCCATTGTGTTTGCCCGAGGCGATTTGGATTAGGCCTTTCATCAAGTTGAAAGCGATGAAGAACAGCAAAGCTACTAACACAATTTTAAATAACAACACAAAGGTAGATGACGCCATAGTGATAACTCCAAACCGATTGATTGATGATGAACACAAGTTCCGCAGTAAAGGTTTTTGGATAGCGGTTGTTTTAACTGTGGTTTCAGTCGGCATTTTAATCAAGTTGGGTTTGTGGCAGTTAGATCGAGGTAACGAGAAATTGCGCTATGAACAGCAGCTATCAGAAAGAGCGCAGCAATCGTCTAGGTCATTGGATGCGGTTATCTCTGAATGGAAGGGCTCGCGTACACAAATGCAAGGTGCATCTGAACAGCCGTCTTTAAATGGTTTAAGAGTTGACGTGGAGCTAGAAACACCCAGTGGTTTAGTGGTTTTGTTAGACAACCAGATTAACCAAGGAACGGTAGGGTATGTGATTTACATGTTGGGTGAGGTTCGCTTTAAAGATGAAAACAATTCCTTAGTGGCTGAAAAGCAGTTATTGATCGATCTGGGGTTCGTTGCAGCTAGCCGTGACAGAAGAGAGCTACCCCAATTAGGAAGCATCACACTACCAACCAATCTGTCAGGGCGTTTGTACACACGTTCGGTTAATCCTCTAAGTCATGAGTTGGGGTTAGAAAATACGATACCGAATCGAATCCAAAACCTAAACATAACAGCGTTATCACAGTACACAGGGCAAGAAGTGCTGCCCTTTGTTTTTCAACCTCAGAGCTTAGATGCATGGCCCTATGAAATGTTGTGGCGTCCAACGGCGATGAAATCTGAGAAGCACTTTGGTTACTCATTTCAATGGTTTGTTATGGCTGCCGTACTTTTGTTTTTGACGATGTTGATTGGCTATCGGTACCTAAAGGCAACACCTATCACGAGGAACAAGGATGGATAAATCTCAAGCACAAGTGAACAGGGAAATTACCGAGGCAAACATGGCTGAGCTCAGAAGCCGTCGTACTAAAGGGCGCTTGGTATTAATTGGACTTGTTTTAATTTTCGCTTTGCCAGCCATTATCGCCAAAACTGTGCTGGACCAGAATTGGTATACCTCCGGTGTCACTAACTCAGGCGAATTGGTAGAACCAAGAACCACGCTTGCGGATTTCGGCGTAACGGTACCCATGGCTGGAGAAGGGTGGTTAGTGGGTTATATCGCTCCTACAGAATGTGAAAGCTTGTGCGAACAACAACTCCATTATTTGAATCAAAGCTATTTGGCGTTAGGGAAAAACAAAGAGCGCGTGACCGCCGTTGTTTTTGTATCTGAGGGCAACTCGTTGTCGGGTTCGCTCGATAAGCCGGATTTATCTTTGTTAGCTGGTGGTGATCAGTTAAGTACTGAGTTTTCGCCTGCTTCGATTGTCATTATTGACCCACTAGGGCAGTTGGTCATGGAGTACAAAAGCGTTTCTGACCCGTCTCAGTTAGTTAGTCAATCTAAAGGGATGATTCATGATTTAAGAAAGCTGCTTAAGCTGTCACGAGTTGGGTAGTTAATTAGCTTAAGTTGATAAGCTGGAATTGATGAGCTTGAGTTGGTGGGCTGTAGCAAATTGTGTTAATGCTGAGTGTTGTTAGCGAAAAGGGAATAAATATAGGGAGATAAACGATGCAGAATAGAGCCCCTGATTTACTCATACACATGATGAGATTAACGATCTTATTAACCCTTACCGTGATCGTGCTCGGCGCTTATACCCGTTTGTCGGATGCTGGCCTTGGCTGTCCTGATTGGCCAGGGTGTTACGGCAAGATAACCGTTCCTTCTGATGCCCAAGCAGTGAATCAAGCCAATCTACAATTTCCAGAACGAGCTCTCGAAGCAGACAAAGCGTGGATAGAGATGATCCATCGCTACTTTGCAGGAACATTAGGGCTGCTTATCTTTGTCGTTGTTGCTTGGTGTATTAAAAAGAATATAACAGCTGCTGGTCTTCCGTTACTTATCTCTGCAACCGTGATATTTCAGGCTTTGCTCGGAATGTGGACGGTGACTCTCAAGTTGATGCCCGTTGTGGTTATGGCACATTTGATGGGGGGCTTCACGCTACTGTCGCTGTTGTGTCTGCTCTACTGTCGTTTGTCTCAATTTCAAAGCCGTTTTGGTGAGGCTACGTATACTTCGTCACTTAAGGCTTGGGCGTTGTTCGGGCTACTCATTGTGGTCGGGCAGATACTGCTTGGTGGTTGGACATCGTCGAACTATGCCGCGTTGGTGTGTACACAGTTACCCATATGTGAAGGTAACTGGATGAGCTATCTCGACTTCAAAAACGCGTTCGATTTTGCTCAACATGGACACGACAACTATGAGTTTGGCGTGTTGGAATATCCAGCAAGGCTTACCATTCATGTTATGCACAGGTTCGGGGCTATTGTGGCGACGTTAACGGTGCTAGTGGTCGTGTATCAGCTATGGAAATTTGGCCAAGTGCCTCACCAAAAGCTGAGCGTGATTGTCACATTAGTATTGTTTACTCAAATCAGCCTTGGGATCAGTAATGTATGGTTTCACCTGCCAATCTCAGTCGCGGTTTTGCATAACCTAGTCGCAGCGATGTTGCTCATCAGCATGGTTGTCACCAATTTTGTCGTGTGGCAACGCAAATCGAGTGAGAGCTTGGTGAAGAACAGTGTATTACAAGGAGGTAATCATGGTCAGTAGAACGTCAACACAACATGAAGTGGTGGTTCAAGACGCGGTCTTAAGTCATAAGACCGCAGCCAACAACGGCATCGCTTTAAGCAATGAAATTGCTGCAAAAAACAAAGCCGTTTGGAAGGTCTATTTAACACTGACCAAGCCGAAAGTGGTGGCTTTGATGCTGCTGACGGCATTGGTTGGGATGTGTTTGGCTGTGCCTAATGGATTGCCTTTGCAACAAACTCTGTTCGGAATGATTGGGATAGGGTTAATGGCAGGTTCAGCCGCTGCATTTAACCATTTGATCGATAAAAAGATCGACGGCCAGATGACTCGAACAAATCGACGACCTTTACCATCCGGTGAACTGAGTAGTGCGCGCGTGTTCAGCTTTGCCGCGGGTATTGGCTTACTTGGTTTCGTCACGCTTGTGGTGTGGGTCAATCAACTCACCGCTTGGTTAACCTTTGCAAGCTTGTTGGGTTACGCAGTGATTTATACCATGTATCTGAAGCGAGCGACGCCGCAAAACATCGTGATAGCAGGGATCGCTGGTGCAATGCCTCCGCTGTTGGGCTGGACGGCAGTTACTAATGAGCTTCATTCAAACGCTTGGTTATTGGTGATGATCATATTTATTTGGACCCCTCCGCACTTCTGGGCGCTGGCAATTCATCGTCGTGACGAGTATGCCAAAGTGAACATCCCCATGCTGCCTGTGACCCACGGAATCGAATACACCAAGACTTCTATTTTTCTCTATACCTTGTTGCTTAGCATCGTGTGTATATTGCCTGTATTGGTCGGCATGAGCAGCTGGATATATCTGAGCGCTTCATTGGTACTCAACGGTGGGTTTGTTTATCACGCTTGGGTACTTAAGTATCGTGATGAGCCTAACATGGCCATGAAGACCTTCAAGTTCTCCATTTATCATCTTATGATTTTGTTTGTTGCTTTGTTGGCGGATCATTATCTGCTCTGATAGCTCTGATAGCTCTGATAGCTCTGATAGCTCTGATAGCTCTGATAGCTCTGATAGCTCTGATAGCTCTGATAGCTCTGTACAGATCAAACAAGGTTATTCCCATATCAAAACCAAACCTTTGGTTTCCACTAACCAAACCCTGACATGTCATGTATGAAAAGCCGGACAATTGATTGGCATGAATTATATAAAGGAACCGGTAATGGAATTCACTGAGCAAGATAGAGATGCTTTGTACCAAACGTGGATGTCACAAAAATCTCGAATGCGAATTACGCAGATGGAGTTTTCAAAAAAGCTAGGGATGAACCAGTTGGATTTTTCGCGAGTGCTAAGAGGGGAGAAAGCATTAACCATGTCTTTCGTTAGTCACTTCTGTCGTTTGCTTCATTTGGAGCCAAGGAATGTGCTCCCTTCACTTAAAGAAGACAATGAATCCGGGCCCAAAGTGGTTTATCTGAAAAGTAGAATGAGTGTTGATGGTGAGATCCAAAATGCTTATATCGAAGGCAATCAGGTGATCGTAGAGTATGCACATACCGTTCAGAACCATTGATTTTAGATCGAGCTCTGAGTTTTACCTCTTTTTCTACAACTTTTTCACTTAGGGTATGGCATACTTAGTTAATCCCTTGATTTACTTAAGCGCGTTATGAAACCTTTAAAAGTCCTTTTGCTTGTTGCAACCAGCATGTTTTTGTTTGGTTGTGCAGGCGGCCCAATTAAAACCGCTACTAAATTCACCAGTTATGAAGATTTTCGACCTGGCCCTGATGGAGGCGTTGATTTAGTTTGGGCAAGGATAGGGCTGCGTGACGAACAACGTTTGAAATCCAAGTTAGACGCTTATGACTCTGTGGTGATCGACCAAGTCTTTGTGTTGGCAGAAGAAGGCACATTAGATCAGGAAGACATTCAGGAGCTCACAGATCATATGGTGAGCCGTTTGGAAGCGAAAATATCGCCTCATAAAACGATTGTCGATGAACCAACAGGGAACACGCTACGTTTGAGTATTGCCTTAAGTAATGTTGAAACGCCCAATCCGATCTTAGCCGTGACAAGCAGTGTGCTGCCGTTTGGCCTTGCGATGTCGACCATATCTAAGGTGACGACAGGTGAGCACACCAACGTTGGGAGCGCCAGTGTTGAGCTATTGGTCAGTGATGCGCAAGACGGCACTCCATTGTTTGCAGCCATCGACCGCGAAGCGGGTAATAAAGACTTTTCTACTATGATTGATTCGTTAGATGATGCCAAAGATGCGATCAACTATTGGGTTGAACGTTTAGGTGATACTCTACAGAACATCGACGACGTCTAGAAAGAGCTTGTAATGCTAGAGAAAGAAAACCTGATTAAGCTAGCCAGAATGCAAATGCCTTTTGGCAAATACGCTGGCCGCACCTTGATTGACCTGCCTGAAGAATACTTGCTGTGGTTCGATAAAAAGGGCTTCCCACAAGGTGAGTTGGGCGACTTAATGCAGTTATGTTTAGCTCTCAAGATTGAGGGCTTAGATTCTGTGGTGCAACCGCTTAAATATGACTATTAGCCTTAATTAGTCCCAGTCCGTCCCCCCAAAGTTCTAAACCAAAACCCATACACCTAAGTGACGAGTAGTGGTGATTTTCTGAGGAACATTCGATAAAGAGGCAAGAACTGAATCTTGCCTTTTGAATGTTTATGAACCTGAATCGCCGTAAGTTTAATTAACTCCCAACACCTCCCTCAAAGAGCCTGTCTTAATTGTTAATAATTATTAGTCATCCACTATGTTCATTAATGACGAGTCAGAATCGGCTAGCTTTAGCTTCCCCTCAGTGACCTGTACACACAGACAGTTTATTGCGTATTGAATAAATCATGGCCAAAAGAAGAGTGGCGTTTAACTTTGAGTGAGAACGAGCGTTACATCGGCAGAAATGTGTAACGCTCGTTTTTACACTGAATGTTTAGACCTGAACTCATATAAATGCATAGCATTCAGTTGGTTATAAGCGACCTTTTTGATATATTGGCTGGGTGAATTCGTGCTTGCACGATATTAAAATGTTAGCACTTTAAGTCATAATCCGAGGTAGTATGCGAAAAGAAATTCCTGCTCCAATAATAGCTGTACTGTCAGACACTTTATACAATATTGAGTCTCATGCAGGTTTAGATAATCTATTTTTGTATGCTGATGCTCCTGGTGACCCTCCAGAGGGATCTAAGCCAGTTAAAACCCAAGCTTGGTTACGCCGTATAAACAAAGAATCAGAATTTCCGCTAAAAGTATTAGGGAAACTGATTGAAACATATATGGAATTGCCGGAAGAGGAGGACAATACTAAAGTCCTTTGGGGTGTAAATATTGTAGATCAGAAACAAGAGCTTAAAGTAAAGCTTCAAGCGGTTTTAGATAGGTGTAATTTAACTTATTTAACTGGTGGTATTATTTCTGATGGTAGTTCAGCACCAAGTAAATCACTATCTGAGTTAATTAAAGGTAGGGATATCCCATCAATTGAAGCTGAATTTAACCGAGCATTAGACAACGTCAACTCTGAACCAAGAGAAGCTGTTTCAGCTGCTTGCAATATTCTCGAATCAATTTTTAAAGTTTATATTGCTGACGAGAACTTGCCTCAGCCTCAAAAACAAGACCTTCAAAACGTATGGAAAGTCGTAAGGTCTGACTTAGGGTTTGATGCTAAGCTTGTGCAAGATGATGACCTTAAAAGAGTATTATCCGGTATTTTGTCAATTGTTGACGGTATTGGTGCTTTTAGAACCCACGCAAGCTCAGCTCATGGTGAAGGTCGTAAAACTTATAAACTTAAACCAAGGCACGCTAGGCTAGCTATACATTCGGCACATACACTTGCGCTATTTGTTCTAGAAACATGGGATGAGAAGCGCGGTAAATAAAGTGCTAACAAGGCGATCAAAAGTGACTCAAAACGCAAGGCATTTTTGCTTCGCAAAAGTCTATGCCACGGTTTCGGGTACGTTAGCTTGGCGTTAACTTGCCAATCAAATTAAACATGAGAGGAAATAAGTGGAAGAAAGTATTTTGAGCAAGATAAGCCCAGAGCATGTAGCTTTGGTAACGGCTGTCATAGCCTTAATATCAACTGCTCTAGTGCAAGTCATAACGAACTATCGAGTTCAAAAAGAGTTTGACGAAAAGATCAAGTTTGAAAAATATCAATACAAAGTTTCGGTGTACGAAAAAGTAGTGTCAGAGCTTTCTGAATTAGTTTCATTAGTTAACCAAACTTCTATGAACCAAAGAGACTTTGTCTGGGTTAGCCGTCAAAATGAGCCAAATGAGTTAGAGGCAAAAGACTATGTTCATAAACAATTTAACCTTCTTACAGATATTGCAAAGCCAATGTTCAATATCAACGTGTATGTTCCCAATTTCTTTCCAGAAATAGAGCGTGAACTATCTGATTTCCGGGCAGCTCATGTAACCGCAATTAAAGCCTACTTGGGATTGAGGGATGGCGAATATAAGGGCTCAAGATATCTATGTGAACAAATAGACTTAAATACAAGAAATTTAGGAAAAACTTTTGCAGAGCTTCAGCAAAAAGTTTCTGAAGTTAAGGTGATGGAGTCAAGTTAACAAATAAGGATTAAGGTGTTGCGTAGCCAACACTAAATCCCGAGTGTTGAACAAGCCCGAAGCCACTTTATTAAATAAATTGTGTAATTGAGTTTGAAGGGCACATCGCTTTGAGGCTTTTCACAAGACGATCGAGGCCAAGGTAAGGTCGCGATAGCAATCTTATCAACCAGTTAGCTGTTCTTCGTTTCTTTCGTCGTCACATCTTCTGTTGTTTCGCCTGTACAATTCTCCATATACCGTTCCTGCGCAGAAATTGCCAAATTTGATCGGTTCTATTCTTCGATGAGTAACATCCAAACCAAGGTTGTGGTGCTAGTTCCCATTTTTCTCTATGTGACGAAAAGTCTTTAGCTCTCTATTTTTTGTGTATGCGTTTTGTAAAGGCTGTAGTGTGGTAAAGAGCTTTTATCTATCGTTGCGTAAGACATTATCTAGCCAGGATAGTTTGAAGAGCTGTGTTCTTACTGTGTCTGATAACTGCACAATCGATAACGTGTAAATAATGTTATACAGGGTGTTTTAAATATAAAACACAAAATAAATTGCGTTTTTTTTTAATTAGTGATTGAAACTGTGGTTTTTACTAGTTAAGTTACAGGGAACAAGAAGATAAATGCTGATGGAAAGTGACGTGAGATAACGTGCATTCAGCCTCAAGGATAGAAAATAGGAAGAAGTAAGCAATGTTCCAGACTGATGATGTAAGAATTACCAAAGTAAAAGAGTTATTACCCCCTGTTGCTGTTTTAGAAAAGTTTCCAGCGACAGAAATTGCTTCTTCTACAACCTTTGAAAGCCGCAAAGCGATCCACAATATTTTAGAAGATAGCGATGATCGCTTACTTGTTATTGTTGGCCCATGTTCTATTCATGATACAGAAGCTGCACTTGAGTACGGTAAACGTTTGAAAGTGCTACGCGACGAGCTAGGCGATAACCTAGAAATCGTAATGCGTGTTTACTTTGAAAAACCACGTACCACTGTTGGCTGGAAAGGCCTAATCAATGACCCGTACATGAACGACACGTTCAAACTAAATGACGGTCTTCGTTTAGGGCGTAAGCTACTGCTTGACCTAACTGATATGGGGATGCCTACGGCGAGTGAGTTCTTAGATATGATCACGCCGCAATACGTTGCTGACTTAATCAGCTGGGGCGCAATTGGCGCACGTACGACAGAATCTCAAGTTCACCGTGAACTGGCTTCAGGTCTATCTTGCCCAGTTGGCTTCAAGAATGGTACGGATGGCAACATCAAGATCGCAACAGATGCAATTCGCTCTGCAAGCGCTTCTCACCACTTCTTGTCGGTAACTAAATACGGCCACTCAGCGATCGTTGAAACCGCAGGTAACCCTGATTGTCATATCATCCTACGTGGTGGTAAAGAGCCAAACTACAGTGCAGAGCACGTTGGTAAGATTAAAGAAGAGCTAGAAGCTTCAGGTCTTCCACAGAAAGTGATGATTGATTTCAGCCACGCAAACAGCTCAAAGCAGTTCAAACGCCAAATGAACGTTTCTGATGACGTAAGTGCACAGATCTCTGGCGGTGACAAAGCTATCTTTGGTGTGATGATTGAGTCTCACCTAGTTGAGGGGCGCCAAGACTTAGTTGACGGTAAAGCAGCGACATACGGCCAATCTGTTACTGACGCATGTATCGGTTGGGAAGATACTGAAACAGTACTTCGCCAACTTGCAGGTGCTGTTGAAGCACGTCGTAACAAGTAATCTAATTATTACGGCCAGTCGCTAAGTGGCTAAAAATTCAAAGCCCTTATTAGCAATCGCTAGTAAGGGCTTTTTTGTGGATTTTAGTTTTAAACGGAAAGCGCCTTGGACTCTTAAATAAGAAAAGACAGTAGCTCGTCGACTTTAAGTGATAGCAAAGCTCTATCTTGTCTGGTTTCTACATTAAGGCGTATTAATGGCTCGGTATTAGACTTTCTTAAGTTGAAGCGCCATGTGTCCATATTCATGCTGATCCCGTCTGTGTGATCGATCTCAACGGCATTATCTCGGTAGTGCAATAACACACAAGCCATGACTTCCTCTGGGTTGGATACTCTGCGATTGATCTCTCCGGATGAGGGGAATCTATCCATACTTGCGCTCGTCAGTTGGTAAAGAGACTGTTGGGTTTTCGACATTAGTTCAATAACCAGTAGCCAAGGAATCATTCCTGAGTCGCAATATCCAAAATCACGAAAATAATGGTGTGCGCTCATCTCACCACCATACACCGCGTTTAACTCTCGCATCTTCTCTTTGATGAGCGCATGCCCAGCTTTGACTGCAATAGCCTTACCACCAAGCTTGTTGACGACTTCAATCGTGTTCCATGTCATACGCATATCGTGCAATACGGTTGCATCCGCTTCTTTTAGCAAGAAAGCTTCAGCGAGCAAACCAACAATATAGTAACCCTCAATGTAATTGCCTTTTTCGTCAAAGAAAAAACAACGGTCGAAATCGCCATCCCATGCAATTCCTAGATCAGCGGAATGCGCTAAGACTGCATTTCGAGTCGCTATTTGGTTCTCTTTAATCAATGGGTTTGGGATGCCATTAGGAAATTTTCCGTCAGGAGCATGGTGAATTTTGATGAAGGTGACGGGAACATTGAGTTTATTGAAACGCTTCTCTAAAGCATCGATAACATGTCCTGCAACGCCGTTCCCTGCGTTAACCAGCACCTTCATTGGTGATAACTTTGATGGGTTTATGTACGAGAGTAAGTGGTCTACATAAGGGGCGAGAATGCTGGTCGATCGACTAGAGTTATTTGGTTGTACATGACCGACAGATAAATCGCTGTTCAGCTCTTGATTCAGTACTTTAATGCGTAGTTTGATTTCATCTAACCCACTGTTTTTACTTATCGGGCTAGCGTCCAAGCCGACCAATTTCATTCCGTTGTAATTAATTGGGTTATGGCTTGCCGTAATTTGGATTCCGCCAATGGCGCCAAGGTGGCGAGTTGCAAAGTAGACTTCTTCAGTCCCTGTCATTCCAAGATCAACGACGGTTATTCCAGACTCGATTAAGCCTTTGGTCATGGCTTCTTGTAATGAAAGGGACGTTTCTCGGTTATCACGACCAATCACCACTTGAGCCAAGCCATCGAATGAGGCTTCAGGTGTCGTGGATAGGGCGTATTCTCCAAATGCTTTGCCGAGCAGGTAGGCAAAGTACCCATTGATTTGGTCACCAATGATGCCGCGAATATCGTTGTTCTTAAAGCAGTTAAGGTCTAATGTTGGTTTCACTTGATTGTCGCCGCTTTATTTCGATTTGTTGTTCTGAGACGAAGAAGCTTGTTGGTTTCGAACGTCTCGCCCATAGCTGTCTTGATATCGAATGATATCGTTTTCACTTAAATGACTACCGGTTTGTACTTCGATCATTTCGAGAGGTGAGTCTCCAGGGTTCTCAAGGCTGTGGATATGACCTAACGGAATGTAAGTGGGTTGATCTTCTTCGACGAGATACGTTTTCTCATCGTTGGTTACTTTCGCAGTACCTGCCACTACAACCCAATGCTCCGCTCTATGGTGATGCATTTGCAACGAAAGCCTATGGCCAGCGTTGACTGTAATGCGCTTCACTTTGTCTCGTTTGCCTAGATCGATCACGTCGTATTTACCCCAAGGCCTAAAGACCTCGCGATGATGGACATGCTCCGTTCGACCAGCCTGATTCAGTTGGCTAACAATCGACTTAACACTTTGAACTTTGTCTTTGTTCGCAACCAATATTGCATCTTTGGTTTCGACAATAATGAGGTTTTCGACGCCTACCGTCGCGACAAGCTTATTCTCCGCATGGATGTAGTTGTGTTGAGAGTCGACGGTTAACACATCGCCCTCAATGACGTTGTTGTGCTCATCCTTATCACTGACATCCCAGATAGCAGACCACGAACCAATATCATTCCAACCAACGTCCATCGGGATCACTGCGGCGTGTGAGGTCTTTTCCATCACGGCATAATCGATAGAGTCACTTGGGCTATTTTTGAATGCTTCTGCGTCGATACGGATAAAGTCGAGGTCGGTATTTTGCTTTGAAAGAGCTAACTGACAAGCCGTTAATATCTCGGGGTGGTGTTCGGCGAGTTCTTCAATATAACGAGATGCCTTAAACATGAACATGCCACTGTTCCATAAGTACTGTTCTGAGCGGATGTACGCTTCTGCAGTTTCTCTATCTGGCTTTTCTACGAAGCACTCTATGGTGTAGGCATGATGGACTGATTGCACTGTAGTGTTGGTTTCTATTTGCAGGCTAGAGGGAAGTGGTTGGCCTTGTTTGATATAGCCATAACCAGTCTCTGGAGCATTCGGGGTTATACCGAATGTCACCAGTTTCCCTTGTTTTGCGTAATCGACACCACGGCTAATTGTTTGTTGAAATTCAGAGGTTTTAGCGATGTGATGATCGGCCGCCAACACTAATAAGACAGGGTCAGATTCGTTCGATGTCTTATCCACTGATTTGCTTAGAGCCTGTAGGGCAGCAAGCGCAATAGCTGGGGCTGTATTTCTGCCTACAGGCTCTAATAGGATTCCACTGTGTTGGATTTTAGCAGCGCGAACTTGTTCTGCAGCAATAAAGCGGTGTTCTTCATTACAGATAATGAATGGAGCTGCGCACTTGCTATCCGTTAGATAGTCCTCAAGACCTTGCAAGCGTTGAAGCGTTTGCTGAAGCATTGATTGTTCGCCAGCAATGTTGAGGAATTGCTTAGGGTAGAGCTCGCGAGACAATGGCCAGAGGCGGCTTCCGGAGCCGCCAGCTAGAATGACAGGTAAAATCATAAAGTGGTAATTAGGTGTATGTGAATACTGGCGCCATGTTACCACGCTTCACTCTGTTTATTTATCGATAACCAGTTTACTGATCGATAACCCATCGACTTAACGACAAGCTATAAACGATAAGCAATATAGATGTGCTTCTTAATGACCTTCTGAGTTGGAAATGACCATACCTTGAGCTTCGCCAAAATCTTGAGGATCGATCTTGAGTGTTTGTGTTGGGAAGGCGATATCAGCATTGTGCCTATGAATAATCGCCAACACCTGCAGCAGGACATCTTGCTTAACTTCGTGGTATCTCACCCAGTTAACCGTTTTGGTGAAGGTGTAGATAAAGAAGTTAAGAGTTGATGGTC
This sequence comes from Vibrio atlanticus, assembly GCF_024347315.1. NCBI lineage: Bacteria > Pseudomonadati > Pseudomonadota > Gammaproteobacteria > Vibrionales > Vibrionaceae > Vibrio > Vibrio atlanticus. The sequence continues at coordinate 706,498 of NZ_AP025461.1, forward strand.
CGAATTTATCAAAGTTAACAATCAAGGTCTGCTTGGCATCAATGTCAGGGTGTGTTTCGAGCATGGATCTAACTTCATCAACAATTAGAGCTAGCTTGTCTGCATCTTGATAACGAAGCCCGAAGGTTTCATTGATTCGTCGATTCAACATTCTTGATGGGTTCTCCACCACAATGTTACTGAACACAGAATTTGGCACGTATAAAGGTCGCTTATCAAAAGTGCGAATGATGGTCATACGCCAGCCAATGCGTTCGACAGTACCTTCGATTTGACGATCCGGAGATCGTATCCAATCACCGACTTTAAAGGGGCGGTCGAAATAAATCATCATGCCGCCAAAGAAATTCGACAGTAGATCCTTTGCTGCCAAACCGACGATCAAGCCACCCACACCACCGAAGGTGAGTAAGCCGGAAAGGCTGAGCCCAAACGCCTGCATGATGGTCAGTCCGCCCATCACCATAAAGAACAAGCGAGCGACTTTCGCGATAGCTTGTACTGTGGTTTCGTCTCTGGTTTTTTGTTCTAAGACGTACGCTTCAGTGTTGGTGATCATTCGCAAGGTAAACCAAACGAAGGTACAGATAATTAATATATGCTTAAGTGTTTTTAACCAATTAATTTCATTACCAAACTGGTCTTGAAGGATTAACCCCACAGAGACAGTTGCAGGCCAACACCAGAGTAATGTACTGACAGGTGTTTTTAGTGCCTCTAGCAGTAGGTCATCCCAGTGGAATGGGGTTTTCTGAACCAGAATTTCTAAGCGATTATGGATAATTCGCCAAGCGACCCAAGCGAGAAAGCTCGCAATAGTGATGAATAGGACGCTGTTTGCCCAATCACTATGGCTCTGGTTAATGTAGGTTTGTACTTGGGTTATGAATTCATTCATTGTGTGTACTGCCGCAGAAATAGTGGGTTAGAAATTAGCAGAAATCACTTTTGTTCTCTACCTTTATAAATCAAGCGATTAGCTGACAATTGTATCTCTATATGGATATATAGTCGTTTTTTTGTATGAAGACAATTTCATTATTTGTTTTCGATGCTACGTAGCTTTGTAAGTGGAGTAATAAATGAGTGACAAACAATATGCAGTTATTGGCTTGGGACGTTTTGGTCTCTCTGTCTGTAAAGAGCTACAAAGTTCAGGCTCACAGGTACTCGCCGTTGATATTGATGAAGAGCGAGTGAAAGATGCGGCGGCTCTTGTTTCTCAAGCGATTGTTGCGAACTGTACAAGCGAAGAGACAGTTAAAGAGTTAAGGCTCGATGAATACGACATGGTGATGGTGTCGATTGGCTCTGATGTTAATTCCAGTATTCTAACGACCTTGGTCGTTAAAGAGTCAGGCGCAAAGGCAGTCTGGGTTAAGGCGAATGATAAGTTCCACGGCAAGATCCTCTCTAAGATTGGTGCTGACCACATCATTATGCCCGAGCGAGACATGGGTATTCGTGTCGCGCGTAAAATGTTGGATAGACGCGTTCTTGAGTTTATCGACCTTGGCAGTGGCTTAGCGATGACGGAAATCGTTATTGGTTCTAATTTGTTGGGTAAGAAACTTGGTGACCTTAAGCTGTGCAAAGAGGTTGGTGTGGAGGTACTTGGCTTCAAGCGAGGCCCGAACTTAACGAAAGCACCAGAACTGGATGTGAGTTTAGAAATTGGGGATGTGGTGATCATCGCTGGGCCGAAAGATACTTTATCTAGAAAGCTACGCAATTGGTAATTGGCAATCGGCAATCGGCAATCGGTAAGTAAGGTAACAGTATGAATTCGGTAAAACGAAAAGGTACTTTCTACACCCTTAAAAGTGATAAGAAGCCACGCAAAGGCTCTGAACCTAAGATTATCCTTACGAGCTTCTTAGGTGTTCTTATCCCCTCAGCAATCTTGCTGACGCTGCCTGTGTTCTCGGTGACAGGGCTAAGCTTTACGGATGCACTGTTTACTGCCACGTCAGCGATCAGTGTGACAGGTTTAGGTGTTGTCGATACTGGTCAGCACTTCACCTTGGCAGGTAAAATCTTACTGATGTTCTTGATGCAAGTTGGTGGGTTAGGGCAGATGACTCTGTCTGCGGTACTGCTCTATATGTTTGGTGTCCGATTAAGCCTTAAACAACAAGCATTGGCAAAAGAAGCACTTGGACAAGATCGTAAGATTAATCTCCGTAAATTAGTTAAGAAGATCATTATCTTTGCGTTGGTGGCGGAGTTTGTCGGTTTTGTATTGCTCTGTTTCCGTTGGGTTCCAGAAATGGGATGGGCAACGGGAAGCTTTTATGCACTCTTTCACGCTATATCTGCATTCAATAACGCAGGTTTCGCGCTGTTCTCAGACAGTATGATGAGTTTTGTTGATGATCCTTTGGTGATCTTTACCTTAGCGGGCTTGTTCATCTTTGGTGGACTTGGTTTTACAGTCGTCGGCGACTTATCGAGTAACTGGCGTAAAGGTTTCCAACATCTGCACTTACATAGCAAGATTATGCTAACGGCGACACCGACGTTATTGTTGGTGGGCACGGTGATGTTTTGGTTGTTGGAGAGAAATAACTCAGCGACGATGGAGGGCTTGTCGACACAAGGGCAATGGCTAGCGGCATTTTTCCAGTCTGCGAGTGCTCGTACCGCTGGTTTCAATAGTGTCGATTTGTCTCAATATACGCAACCGGCATTATTGGTGATGATAGTACTGATGTTGATTGGTGCTGGTTCGACTTCCACTGGTGGTGGTATTAAGGTCTCGACTTTCGCGGTTGCGTTTGTTGCAACTTGGACATTCTTGCGTCAGAAAAAGCATGTCGTGATGTTTAAGCGCACCGTGACTTGGCAAGCGGTAACAAAGTCATTGGCCATTATTGTGGTCAGTGGAGCGCTATTAACCACCGCGATGTTTTTGTTAATGCTCACTGAGCAAGCCGCGTTTGACCGCGTGATGTTTGAAGTGATTTCTGCTTTTGCAACCGTCGGTCTAACAGCGGGACTCACTGCAAATCTCACTGAGCCGGGCAAATACATTATGATTGTGGTGATGGTAATCGGACGTATTGGTCCTCTCACTTTGGCGTACATGTTAGCTCGTCCAGAACCTTCGTTGTTGAAATACCCAGAAGATACGGTGCTAACAGGTTAATAAGGTTAACAGGCTAAGTTAACCCTTCTTGTTAGTGCGTTAGAAAAACAAAGCCAGCGAATATGCCTGTCTCTTATACACAAATCCCTAAGCCACGCTTGGGGATTTTTTTTGAACTATTTTTAGGTTTCATGATCTGATCATCTAAGCAATGACAAGGATGATTATCATGACCTATATAGAGCCAACCCTTTGGGCACAAAAACAGTTCGGTCAAGCCCACCTTAATGACCCTAGACGCACTCAAAGACTCGTTGCTCTCGCAGCCTCACTGGCCGAGCAACCTGGCGTACCCGTCTCGAAACTCATTATCTCCCCTGCTGAAATGGAAGGGGCTTATCGCTTCATCCGTAATGAGCAAATCAAAGCAGAAGATATCGCAGAAGCGGGTTTTTATGTCACTGCACAAGAAGCATTAGAGCAACAGACACTTCTTGCCTTAGAAGACACCACTTCTCTCAGTTACTCCCATCGCAGCATTCGAGATGAACTCGGGCACTCCAATCAAGGTAATCGACATCGCGCCATGTTCGTACACTCAACCTTACTTTTTGCTCCCGACACTCAATCTGTTATTGGTTTAATTGAACAACAGCGCTGGACTCGTGATATAGAAAAGCGAGGTCAAAGGCACCAGCATGCGACTCGACCATACAAAGAGAAAGAAAGTTATAAGTGGGAACAAGCCTCTCGCCATGTCGCTGAGCGACTTGGCGATAAAATTTCGGATGTCATTTCTGTGTGCGATAGAGAAGCCGACCTATTTGAATACCTCACTTACAAGCGAGAGCAACAACAAAGGTTCCTCGTTCGCTCAATGCAAAGCCGCTGTATTGAAGAGCATGATAATCGTCTTTATAGCTATGCCTCTACCCTGTTATCAGCCGGAGAGAAAGTGCTCGAAATACCGCAAAAAGGCGGTCGTAAAGCTCGCAAGGCTCATTTAGATATCAAATATGCCCCCGTGACACTCAAGTCTCCTGCTAACAAGAAAGAGTTCGATAACATTCCGCTTTACTACGTGGGATGTATAGAACAAGGAGAGAGTGGTAATAAGCTCGCATGGCACTTACTGACTTCAGAGCCGATAACGAGCAAGGAAGAGGCACTCAAAATCGTCAGTTATTATGAGCGGCGCTGGCTAATAGAAGATTTTCATAAAGTCTGGAAAAGTGAAGGGACTGAAGTTGAGCAACTGAGAATGCAAAGTAAGGATAACTTAGAAAGGCTCAGCGTCGTTTTGGCTTTTATCGCGACTCGGTTACTCCAGTTGAGGTTTATGAATGAATCAGACGAGTTATCTAAGAGCAGTTGTGAGCAGGTATTAAAAGGCAAAGCGTGGAAGTTAATGTGGCTCAAGTTGGAGAGCAAAAAACTACCGAAAGAAGCGCCTAATATATCATGGGCTTACAACGGTATTGCTCGGTTAGGTGGCTGGAAGAATACCAAGCGAACAGGTCGCGCTTCTATAAAGGCGTTATGGCAAGGATGGCTTAGGTTACAAACCATCCTTGAAGGGTATGAACTCGCTAAGTCTCTTGATTAACCAGACTTGTGATCAAGAGACAGGCGAATATGCTGGCTTTGTTGGTATAGGTGCCGCACTAATTTCTTAGCACTTAGCCTTCGAACATTTCCATATATTCTTCGTAGCCTTCCTCAGCCAATTTATCTGCTGGGATAAAGCGCATAGCGGCTGAATTCATGCAGTAGCGTAAACCTGTTGGCTTTGGACCATCTTTAAATACATGCCCTAGGTGAGAGTCACCAAATTTACTACGAACCTCTGTTCTTGGGTAAAGCAGCTTGTAGTCAGTAGTTGTTACCACATAAGCTTCGCTGATTGGTTGTGCAAAGCTTGGCCAACCTGTACCTGACTTGTATTTGTCTTTTGAAGAGAACAAAGGTTCACCCGTTACGATATCAACGTAAATACCTTCTTGCTTGTTATCCCAGTATTTGTTGTCAAATGGGCGCTCTGTTGCGTCGTCTTGTGTGACATCGTATTGCAGTGAAGTTAGAGATGCTTTGATCTCTGCATCAGACGGCTTGGTGTATGTTTTAGCATTAGCTGTCGCATTTTTGCCATCGATGATTTGGCGGATCGTTTTCGGATTTTCTTTTCTATCATCACCGAAGATTTTATCTAGGTATTGATCACGACCAGAAGCGTAGCGGTAGTAGTTATAACGAACCTTGCTCTTCTTGTAATAATCTTGATGGTAATCTTCTGCTGGCCAGAATTTTTCAAACTTAATCAGTTCTGTTTTTAATGGTTCACCAAAGATTTGAGCCTTATCGATTTCCATCATGAAGTTCTGAGCGATGTCTTTTTGCTCCTGGTTATGATAGAAAACAGCAGGTCGATATTGTGGACCTCTGTCAACGAATGAACCTTTGTCATCAGTTGGGTCGATGTGTCTGAAGAATTGGTCAAGCACCTGTTCGTAGCTAACCACATCAGGGTTGTAAGTCACGTTGATCACTTCGATGTGACCAGACTTACCTGATGAAACTTGTTTATAGGTTGGATTCTCTAATTCGCCACCAGAATATCCTGAGACAACATCCGAGACTCCTGTCAGCTTCTCCAGATCGGATTCTGTACACCAAAAACAACCACCAGCCAGTGTCGCTATTTCGCTCTTACCTGAGTTAGCCGTTTTATCCATTGTATTGGCAGTGCCAGTCTGGCTCACAAACAGCGAAATCAGTGGTAGCGCAACCACGAGTGATACCAATATTTTAGATAATTTATTCATAGATACCTCATCTTGACGTCTTTTCATTCGATTTTGAATGTACGAATAGAGACAGGGTTTAGATGGAAAAAATTACACTATTCATGAAAAAAATATCTCAAACAGAAAATCTTGCTCATAAATGCTGCCAGTAGTAGGGTGTCCATTATTGATATAATAGATAATGATGGCGGTTTCCGTACATCTAAGGAACAACATGCAAGCAGAAGTTAAATGGGTCGAAGGCTTTAAATTCCTAGGTCAATCTCAATCAGGTCACTCTGTCGTTATGGATGGCAGTGGCGGTGCTACCGCGCCAAGCCCTATGGAAATGGTGCTAATGGCTGCTGGCGGTTGTAGCTCTGTTGATGTGGTTGATGGCTTGAAATCTGCAGGCCAAAACATCATGGGCTGTAATGCAAAGCTTGAAACCACACGTCGTGAAACGGCGCCAAAAATCTTTACTGTGATTAATATTCACTTTGAAGTGTCGGGTGAAAATCTTGATCCTGAGTTGGTTGCTAAGGTCTGTGCGGATTCATTAGAAAAATACTGTTCAGTATGCTTAATGCTGGGTGCTGGTGTAGAGATGACCCACAGCTGGGAAATAGTCTAGTCTCTGATTGTACAGCTTGGCGGTAGACTGATTTTTACGGCTTCTACTTATAGCTGACGGCATATGGGGAGAGCCTGATAAAGAAAAGGGCGGAGCACTTGAAAGTGCTCCGCCCTTATTATTTTAATTAAGGTAGAGTGCTATTATTCAGCAGTTTCTACGATAACTTCTTCCATTTGCGCTTTTTCTTGGTATTCGAAGCTTGGGATCGTTGCGTCAACACGACGGTTTTGCGCACGACCTTCAGCTGTAGCGTTTGATGCTACAGGGTTTTCTTCCCCTTCACCTGAAGCTGCAATGCGGTCAGCTGCAATGCCCTGCTCTTCAATGTATGCGGCTACAGCAGCAGCACGCTTCTTAGAGATCATCATGTTGTACTCTGCCGCACCTGTTGAATCAGTGTGACCAACAACATTAACTGATGATTGAGGGTGAGCTTGCAGTACTTCAACTAATGGCATTAATGCAGATTTGCCTTCTGAAGATAATTCAGTGCTGTTTGTCTCAAACATACCTTGAGAGAAGCTTTCAGTTTTCGCTTTAGTAACCACAACTTCTTCTTCAACAACAATGACTTCTGGTTCGGCAATTGGCTCTGCAGGAGCCTGTGTTATAACGGCTGCAGAAGCGGCTGCTGCTGAAGCCGTTGTGTTACCTGTACCAAAGTTGTAGCTAAGGCCAACGGTAACAAGGTTAGAGTTTAAGTCTTGCACGAATTTATCATCGAAATCATCGAAGTATTGATATTCAACACGCAGTGCCCAGTCTTCAGCAAATTGCTTTTCAGCACCGATACCAAGAGACAATACTACGTCATCTTCGTCATCGTGCATGATGTAAGCCGGGCCGGCTTTGAAGAAGATATCAAACTCTTGTTTAATCGCTAGTCGATACATTGGGCTCAAAGAAATGGCTACGATAGAATCGCTGTATCTTTGAGTCGCTCCGTTGTTGTTAAAGCTGGTGTCATAATCACCTAAGTAATCTGCATTCAATTCTAGAGCAATGTTATCGGTAAAATTGTAACCACCGTAAACACCACCCGCAACTGAATCATCTTCACAGTCAACGTTGTCGACACAAGCGCTATCTAGCCACCCCATTCCGACTTTCGCACCCACATAAGTGGTTGCAGCAATTGAGGGAGCAGCAGCGAAGCCTGAAGCTGCGATCACAGCACACATGATTTTTGAAAGTTTTTTCATAATCTTATCCTTGGATTAATTTTTATTGTTATCTGAACTGGCCTTTAAAGCGAAAACTTACCGGATGGGACACTGCAAAAGTAAGTAAATCAAGGAGTTGATTCAGGCAGAACCTTTTCCAGAACTGTTAATACATTGTTAGTCTGATTGCTTATGAGAGTCAATGTGATTGTTGGGATTTATATTTTTCAAGGTGCTATTTATAACTTTTTTGTCGAACAATTGCTGTCTCAAATGTTGGAAACGACGAAACCTCGTATCATTTTTACGTGATGCGAGGTTTCATTTTTTATGTGCTCGGATTATTTGGTTACATAGCCTAAATTGCAGGCGTTAGAGGAGGTATAGCCGTTATGGGCGTTCACCGGCTAACAAACGTTTTTCAATGTCTGCAATGACGCCTGGTAGATCTGCGATGGTATCGATCAGGTAGTGCGGGTTTGATTTGTTTAGCTTCACGCTTGCTTTTTCTCGCGCAGCAGCAAGTGTCGCTTCGTCGGCATCCACATATTCTTGGTAGGTTAAGCCTGCTTCGTTGCCTGATAGTACAAGGCCTACTGTCCACATGCCTGCGTTGTGGCCTTCATCGATACCCGGTGCAGCGTCATCCACTTTCACACACGCAGCGACGTTCGTCACATCTAGGTCAATGACGTTTTTAAGTGCCATGAATGGAGCAGGGCGACCGCCTTGCGGTAAGTCGTCAGTTGCAACTACGTTGTCAGGAAGGTAACCGTAATCTGCTGCAACTGGAATTAGTACGTCCATCACCTCTCGTGGGTAACCAGAACAAGAGCCGATTTTTACGTTCTTTTCTTTTAAGTTATTCACGACTTCAATCGCGTTTAAAATGGGTGCTGCGTGGTCTGCTACTTTTGCTTTCTGAAGAGGCATGAATGCCGCGTAGATCGCATCAACGTCTTCACTGGTCATCGAGCGCCCGAATTGAGCATTCCAACGAGCGTTAACAGCTGGGATTCGACCAACTGCTTGGATGTGGTCCCATTTGCCGATCCCCATGGGTTCTCGCGCTTCTGCTAAGTCGATATCAAAGTCGAAACCTTGTCTGAATGCTTCAACGAAAATACTGGTTGGAGCAAATGATCCAAAATCAACGATAGTGCCAGCCCAGTCAAAGATAACCGCTTGGATAGGTGATGTTGTGTTCATAGTCGTGTCCTATTTCTGTTCTCTCCCGGCTCAGGTTGTTCTGGGAGATGAATGATTGTTTTAAGTTATTGGCTAAATGATGGTTTAAAGGTATTCAAAGTCTTTACAGACTTTCGCTATCGCTTTTTCGAATACAGACAGAGCGACTTCTAGTTCGCTACGGCTGATGAGCAATGGTGGGCTTAACTGAATCACGTTACCTTGTGACACCTTAAAGCTCAGGCCATCGTTCAGGCATTGGTAAAGTACTGCTTCTGCTTCATCGAAAGCTCGGGTTTTGGTGATGTGGTCAGTGACCAATTCCACCCCCCAGAGCAGGCCGATGCCGCGAACGTCACCAATGACTGGGTATTTCTCTTTCATTTGAAGCAGCTGTTCACGCACGAATACGCTGTCCGCTTGTACTTTTTCAAGTAGGTTTTCTTGCTCAATCACTTCCATGGTCGCGAGTGCTGCCGCGCAGCCAATAGGGCTTTTCTCATGGGTATAGTGACCAAGAGATACTTGCGCTGCCGTGTTGTATTCGTCTTTGGTGACCATGGCCGCAATTGGAACTAAGCCGCCGCCGAAACCTTTACCGATACAAAGGATGTCAGGTTCGATATCAAACGCTTGGTGTGTGAACCATTCCCCGCTTCGACCCATGCCGTTCGGAATGTCGTCGATGATCAACATGACGTTGTGCTTGTCGCAGATCTCACGGATGCGCTTCCAGTAAGCTTTGCTTGGCACTTGAACATCTGTGTTACGAACCGCTTCTGCAATGAAGGCTCCAATACCGCCTTCTTTTTCAATCACGTATTCAAGGTAATCAGCGTAGTGCACATCACATGCGGTCTCGTTCCCATCGCCTGAGTTTTGCCCGCGAAGCGATAAAGAGTCATTAAGCGGGAAGGCACCACGATAGGAAACCGCTGGTGGAATACGTTCTACGCCAGCCATTAACGGCCCCATACCCTCGCGAAAACAAGCTTCACCGCCGACAGAGATTGCATCCAGTGACGCGCCATGGAATGAATCCCATAGCGATACTACTTTGAAGTTGTTGGTGACATGTCGAGCCAGTTTGAGTGCCATGCCGATCACCGATGTACCACCGGGAGCAAACAACACGCGATTCAAATCACCACCGCAGATCTGTGTGAGTTTTTCAGCGCAATGAACGGCCGTCTCATTGGTGAAGCGACGTGGTGAAAACGGCAATGACGCCATTTGCTGAGTCACTTTATTGATGATGTGGGGATGACCATAGCCTAGTTGATGAACATTGTTGCCGTGAAAGTCCATGTACTTCTTGCCAGTCGCATCTTGAATGTAGATGCCTTCAGCGGTTTCAAGCGTGTCTAGGCAAGGTGTTGACATGGCTTGATGAAGAAATACGTCAGAATCGCGCTTTAACATCGCTTGAGTCGCATCATCGTTTAGCGACTCATTCCACTTTTCACGCGCTGGCGTGGTGTTCACATCGCCTTCACTTCGAAAGTGTGTGGCCTTTAGAACAGGCTCTTGATTGGTCCTCGTCATTATTTGATGTCCCAGTACATAGCGTTTTTTACTGCGCCAATGAGAGCTTCAATGTCTGACGGATACACTTCACCAATGTTACCGATACGAAAGCAGTCTGCGTTTGAAACCTTGCCCGGGTAAATCACAAACCCTTGTTGTTTTAAACGGTCATAGAATTCCTTGAATTGGTAATCGCTATGAGTTGGAGAATAGAAAGAGGTGATGATAGGTGAATGAAGGTCATCATTAAGCAGTGGTTCAAAGCCAAGAGAACGCATGCCGGCAACCAATGTAGTTTGGTTGGTTTGGTAGCGACTATGACGAGCTTTGATGCCGCCTTCTTGCTCCAATTCAAGTAGAGCTTGATAGAAAGCGCGCACCGTATGAGTCGGGGAGGTGAAGCGCCATTTACCGTGGTTGCTTTCCATGCAGTGCCATTGGTCAAACAGATCAAGGCTTAATGAGCGAGCTTGGCCTTTGCACTTTTCCAGTTCTGATTGCTTAGCAATAACAAAGCCGAACCCGGGGACGCCTTGAATGCATTTGTTTGCTGAGCTGATCATGTAGTCGATGCCTAAGTCAGCAATATCCATAGGGATGCCACCAAAACTCGACATAGCATCAAGAATGACGGTTTTGTTGTGCTGTTTTGCCAATTTGGCAATCTCTTCAATTGGATTCAGCATGCCAGTAGTGGTTTCACAGTGGACAATCGCCACGTGAGTAATGTCTGAATCCATGGTCAATGCCGTTTCCATTTCGTTGAAGTCAGGCTGTGATGTTTCACCTGGGGAAACGACATGGCATGGAATGTTTAAATATTCTGCGATTTGAGCAATACGAGCACCATACGCACCGTTATCGACAACAAGAAGCTTACCGCTGTTAGAGATAACGCTACCGATTGTTGCTTCAACTGAAGCAGTCCCGCTGCCTTGCATTAATACACTTGTATATCCCGCTTGCTTAGTCGCTAAAGTCACAAGCTTGCTACGAATCACTTCAACCACGTCTTTGTTGTATTCATCATCCCAAGTACACCAATCTTTTAGCATCGCTTGGCGAACGGTTTCAGAAGTAGATAAAGGACCCGGTGTCAGCAGTAAGTATTCGTTTCTCATGTTCAATTCTCGTGATTTGCATTTTGGACTATACCAATATTTGCAGTTACTTTAACAACCAATTTAAACGGTCGTAAATAGCCCAAACGTTATTTTCACAAAAGCTTCATATTCAAATTTGTCACTTGTGTTGAGAAATTTTCCGATCTTTAAATTGCCATTTTTTGTTCATTTAATCGTCATAAAAGCCAGTTAGCTTAATACTAGAAATCTGGTACATACCAATGTAAAGATATGTGCTAATAACCTAAATGAATTTATGGATATAGAAGCCTCTAGATGGAGCTTCTAGCCTTAACAACTTTAACCTTGGCAATTCCTAACCTTGGCATCGGGCCTGACTGGAGAAAATGATGAAAAACCGTTTTATGAAAGGATCACTTGCAGCATTAGTTACTCTATTAGCGGGTAATGCTTATGCAGCACAGGAAGTGACGGTTTACACCGCTTTTGAAACTGACATTTTAGCGAAATACAAAAACGCATTTGAAAGTGAAAACCCAGACATCAACATCAAATGGGTTCGTGATTCAACTGGGATCATGACGGCAAAATTATTGGCCGAGAAAAACAACCCTCGTGCAGAAGTAGTATGGGGTCTTGCGGGCTCGTCTATGGCTTTGCTTAAAGAAGAGGGCATCCTGAAACCTTATACGCCTCAAGGTGTAGAAGCGCTGCGTGCAAATCTTAACGACCCGCAATCTACTCAAGCTTGGTACGGCAATGACGCATTCTTCAATGCAGTTTGTTTCAACGAGGTGGTCGCTAAGCAACTGAACTTACCTGCACCTAAATCTTGGGATGACCTAACGAAGCCTATCTACAAAGGCCATATTGCAATGCCAAACCCAGCGTCTTCTGGTACCGGCTACATGCAGGTTTCAGCTTGGTTACAAAACATGGGTGAAGACCAAGGTTGGAACTACATGCAGAAGCTAGATCAAAACATTGCTCACTACACGCACTCCGGTTCCAAGCCATGTGTTCAAGCGGGTATGGGTGAAGTGGCTATCGGTATTTCTATGGCGAGCCGCGGCGCGAAGCTGAAGACTCAAGGCGCGCCACTTTCTGTGATTACACCGGAAGGTATCGGTTGGGAATCTGAAGCGGTAGGTCTTGTTAAGCCTTCGGATGCAGCGCAACGTGTTATCGATTGGTCTATTTCTAAAGCTGCGAATGAACTTTACATCGAAATGTACCCAGTTGTTGGCCACCAAGATGTCACAGGTAAAGCCGAGAACTTCCCGAACGTAGAGAAGAACATGGCAAAAATGGACTTCGCTCGTATGGGCAATGAACGTGCTGACGTATTGAAAACATGGTCTGAGAAATTTGACGCTAAATCAGAGCCAAAATCTTAACCTGCTGAGCTAGTTAGTTACTTAACTATTTAGCTATTTAACTATTTAGTTCATTAGAAGTTAGAAATCAGTAAAGGAAGGCTTCGGTCTTCCTTTTTTAGTTTTACGCCTTTAGGTTTTAAGTAAGGTACAACAAATGACAAAGCACTACTCATATTGGTTCAAGCAAGCGTTAGAACAAGAATTTGGCAACATCAATGCGGGACTAGATTCGGCTAAGCCGCTTCAAAAAGACGTTAACTGTGATATCGCCATTGTCGGCGGTGGTTACACTGGTTTATGGACGGCGATTTTAATCAAACAACAACAGCCTCAAAAGCACGTTGTGGTGATTGAAAAAGGTTTGTGTGGCAGCGGTGCTTCTGGCGCGAACGGAGGGTGTATGCTGACGTGGTCGACAAAGTATCCAACGCTGAAAAAGCTCTACGGAAGAGAGCAGGCGAAATGGCTGGTTAAGGAATCTGAAAAGGTCATTTACGAGATCGAAACTTTCTGTAACGAACACGACATCGACGCGCATCTGTATCGAAGTGGCACTTATTACACGGCGACCAATCAAGCTCAGAAGGGTGGAATGGAGCCAGTCGTTAATGAACTGGTTAAGCAAGGCATTAATAGCTGGAAGAAGTGCGATAATTCTTTGGCTGATAAAGCGGGATCTGATCGCCACATTGAGGGTTACTACTCAGAAGCTGCGGGTAGTGTGCAGCCTGCGTTATTGGCTAGAGGTTTGCGCAGAGTTGCTCTCGAACTGGGTGTCGGAATTCACGAAAACACAGAGATGACATCACTCGACTATGGCTCCCCAGCTCGAATTCAAACCAAAGGCGGTTCCGTATTTGCGGATAAAGTGATTTTGGCACTCAATGCGTGGATGCTCGATCACTTTAAAGAGTTCAAACGCAGCATAGTGGTTGTTTCTTCAGATATGGTGGTGACCAAGCCTATTCCTGAAAAGCTCAAGCAGTTTGGCCCAGAGAAAGGGGCGGCGGTGGTGGATTCGCGTATTTTTGTCCACTACTACCGTGACACCCAAGATGGACGACTCATGTTGGGTAAAGGTGGCAATAAGTTCTCGTTTGCGAATCAAGTCGAAAGCATGTTTAACCAAACCACCAATTATCTGCCGATTCTCAATCAATCGTTTCAAAAGCTGTTCCCTAAATTGGAACAAAGTGAATTCGATTACAACTGGTCGGGCGGTTCTGACCGATCCGTCACAGGATTGCCATTTTTCGGTAATCTAAAAGGCCAAAACAACATCTATTATGGGCTCGGTTACTCAGGTAATGGTGTGGCGCAAACTCGTATGGGCGGAAAGATATTGTCTGCCATGGTACTCGATATCGATAATGCATGGACACGAAGCGGTTTAACCAAAGGCCCGTTGGGACACTTCCCGCCAGAGCCATTTCGTTGGGTAGGTGCGATGATGGTGCGTGATGCGGTGCGAAGAAAAGATAACGCGGAAGATTCTGGTAACACGCCATTGTGGCTGGATAAGCAATTGGCAAAGCTCGCGGGTGCGGCAGGCAAAGCCGACAAGGTTGAATCATAGATTAATCTAGCGTTTAAATTAGAAGTTTACATTTAGGCTCTCAGTGATTTATGGGCAAGTCACTGAGGGTTTTCAACATTGAACTAACTTTTAAAGCTGAACAAATAGCAATCTTTAATGCTTATTATTTCTGCAATATAACTGTCATTTAGCTACTATAAATTTGTCACTCAACTGCAATATTCAAAGTTTAGATTTGGTATATACCATTTAAAGAGTGCTGTAGTATGAGCAACCAAACTTATTTGAATATTGAAAACGTTGTAAAGCAATTTGGCCAATTTACAGCGTTAAAAGACATATCCTTATCGATCGAAAAAGGTGAGTTCGTCTGTTTCCTTGGCCCGTCTGGCTGCGGTAAAACGACACTACTACGTGCGATTGCAGGACTGGATTTACCGACCTCGGGCTCAATTGAGCAGAACGGTAATGATACGACCTTCTTGCCACCAGAAAAGCGCGACTTTGGCATCGTGTTCCAATCTTACGCTTTGTTTCCAAATCTCACTGTGGAAGAAAACATTGCGATTGGTCTAAAAAACCAAGGCATGTCGACCAAAGAAGCCCTTGAGACGGTTGAGTCTTGGTTAGAGACTATCGGCTTACCAACGTCTGGTCAGAAATTCCCAAATCAACTATCTGGTGGACAGCAGCAGCGTGTTGCTCTGGCTCGCGCGTTAGCGTTGTCTCCAGGCTTGTTGCTACTCGATGAGCCTCTTTCTGCGTTGGATGCGAAGGTAAGAACACATTTGCGTGACGAGATCTGCCAACTGCAACGCAAGCTAGGTATCACCACTATTATGGTGACTCATGATCAAGATGAAGCCTTAACCATGGCCGATCGCATTGTGGTAATGAATCACGGTGTTATCGAGCAAGTGGGCGCTCCACAAGAGATCTACCAAAAACCCGTCAGTCGTTTCGTGGCTGAGTTTGTCGGCAGTATGAACTTTATTCAAGCTTCTGTTGCAGCTCAAGGCAAGATGCGCATTGCTGAGTCAATGCTGCCGTTACCTGGCTTAGATAATCTCACGCCAAATCTGGGTGATGTTTTCGATATTGCCGTTCGTCCAGAGCAAATTCAGTTTGTTGATCGTTTTAGTGAATCCTTGCCAGTGAGAATCGTATCAAGCGAATTCTTAGGGGCGTTTTATCGTGTTGAGTGTCAATTGCAACATGACTCAACGGCGAAAGAGATCATCGTCGATGTATCAGTCAAAGAGTTCAACCGATTGAAGCTGCGTCGCAGTGATATTCGTTATGTGGCGTTTGACCAAGAAGGCCTGAGAGCTTACCCATCGAAAAGCCTGCAAGTGATGAAAGACGAGGCGGCGTAAATAATCATGGAATCGACTCAAATGATGCAATCTAAGCTGCTAATTCAACGACGAGTAACGCCTTTTCTTGCTCGGTTAAGTAAAGACAACGTAATCCTATTCGGGCTTCTGGCTTTTTTGTCAGTGGTCATGACGCTATTCATTCTGATGCCTCTGTGGGCAATGTTGAAAAAGAGTGTTCAGAACGCAGACGGTGAATTTGTAGGATTACAGAATTTCGCAACGTATTTTGCTTCGCAGAGCCTCTGGCAGTCGGTAGGTAACACGTTTACGCTTGGGCTGTTAGTAACGGTTGTCGTGGGTGTATTAGCGTTTGGTTATGCCTATGCGTTGACTCGTTCATGTATGCCTTTCAAGGGGCTTTTTCAGGTGTTGGGTTCAGCGCCGATTCTAGCTCCATCGTTGCTTCCTGCGATCAGTTTGATCTTCTTATTTGGCAACCAAGGTATCGCCAAAGAAGTGTTAGGGGGAAATTCGGTATACGGTTTGATTGGT
This sequence comes from Vibrio atlanticus, assembly GCF_024347315.1. Taxonomy (NCBI): domain Bacteria; kingdom Pseudomonadati; phylum Pseudomonadota; class Gammaproteobacteria; order Vibrionales; family Vibrionaceae; genus Vibrio; species Vibrio atlanticus. The sequence goes on from NZ_AP025461.1 coordinate 722,756, forward strand.
ATATCACTCGGCTTAATATTCTGGACTTTTCCACACGCCTTGATGATTCTGACCACCTCGTTAAGAACCTCTGATGCTCGTCTGTATGAGGCGGCACGTGCACTCAATACTTCATCTTTAAAAACCTTTTTCATGGTGACGCTACCTGCGGCAAAGTATGGTTTGATCAGCACGCTGATCGTTGTATTTACGCTGGTGGTTTGTGACTTTGGTGTGCCAAAGGTGATTGGTGGCAGTTATAACGTTCTATCGACTGACATCTTTAAACAAGTGGTAGGGCAACAGAATTTCTCTATGGGTGCAGTAACCAGTATTTTATTGCTATTGCCGGCACTGCTTGCGTTTACAGTGGATCGCTGGGTTCAAAAGAAACAGAAGAGCTTGTTTGATACTCGATCCGTCGCGTACCAACCTGAACCAAACACTCTACGTGACGGCGTGTGTTTGCTCTATTGCACCATCATCTCTGCTGCTGTTGTTATCGTGCTAGGCATGGCGATATACGGTTCTATGGTCACGTTCTGGCCTTGGAACAAAGCACTCACCTTGAATAACTATACCTTCGCAGAAATGAGTACTTATGGTTGGACGCCGTTCTTCAACTCTCTAACGCTGGGCGCATGGACTGCTATTATCGGTACCGTGTTGATTTTCCTTGGTGCATATTGCATTGAGAAAGGCAGAGCATTTGGCCCTGTTCGTCAAGCAATGCAAATGCTCAGCGTTGTGCCGATGGCGGTTCCGGGTATGGTGTTGGGTTTGGGGTACATCTTCTACTTCAACGATTTGAGCAACCCACTTAACTTCTTGTATGGCACGATGGCGTTCTTGGTGATTAACACCGTGGTTCACTATTACACGGTAGGGCACATGACGGCATTAACCGCATTAAAACAGCTGCCTGAGGAGATAGAAGCGACGGCGGCTTCGGTTAACCTACCGCAATACAAGCTGTTCTTTAAGGTGACGGTGCCGGTTTGTTTGCCTGCGATTTTAGATATTGCGACATACCTGTTTATTAATGCACTTACCACGACATCTGCGGTAGTATTCTTGTATTCTACCGATACGATACCTGCGTCAGTTTCAGTACTGAATATGGATGATGCGGGACAAACGGGTGCAGCTGCTGCCATGGCGGTGATGATCATGATATCGGCAGCGAGCGCGAAGTTGATTCATATGTTAATCAACAAGTTATTCGAGAAGCGCACCCAAGCTTGGCGTAAACGCTAGCGAACCATTTTATATTGCAGTTGGCCAAGGAGTGGCTGACGACAAGAACAAGAATAGAAGGAAATGAAGTGCAGTACGTAAAAATCAAAGATGTCGTCGTAGAGCAGATAGAGTCGGGGATGTTAACACCACGACAGAAGCTGCCTGCGGAGCGAAAACTGGCTGAATCGTTTGATACAACACGAGTTACGTTACGTGAAGCCTTGTCTTCACTTGAAGCGGAAGGGCGTATTTATCGAGAAGACCGACGTGGTTGGTTTATCTCTCCTGCGCCACTGCGCTACGATCCAACACAAACGCTGAACTTCACGAATATGGCTTTGTCGCAGAATCGTAAGCCAAAAACAGAGTTGGTGGCGGCGAAAGGCATGTTAGCAACCAAGGAAGCAACTAGGCTTCTTGAGCTGCAACCTTTTTCGGATGTTTATCGAGTAGACAGAGTTCGTTATCTTGAAGACAGACCCGTTGTGTATGTGACCAACTACATTCGACCTGAGCTGTTCCCTAATTTGCTTGATTATGACTTGTCTAAATCGTTGACGGACATCTACCGTGAGCACTTTGGCGTGGTGTATCAGAAGATCCGTTACCGAGTGAGCACAACGTCTTTGCTTGGCGAAACCGCGCAAGCCCTGCGTGCGACTTCTGGTTCTCCGGCTATGGTGGTTGAGCGTGTTAATTACAATCAAGACGGTGATTTGATTGATTGCGATATTGAATATTGGCGTCATGACGCGATCAGCATTGAGTCGATCGCACAGCTAGAGCGCTAATCGTACGTTATAACGTTGGCATACCTGCAATTATGCAGGATTGCCCAATTGAAACGCTCAAAGGTCTCTTATTCGGAGGCCTTTTTTATCACCTGTTGTCAGCCGTTGTGCTAATTCATCAATAATTTAGGAATGAAATGGAATTCTCTGCCATTGTCATCGTGATCATTTCGGCTCTGCTTCATGCGGGTTGGAATGTTCTAGGTAAATCTAATCAAGGATCGGGTTCGTCTTTCTTCCTAGCCTCTGGCTTTGCCGCTGCAGCGATATTGACGCCATATTTGATTTGGTATGTTCACAGTGTTGGGCTATCAAATATCTCACTTCCATTCTGGCAACTGGTCTTCTTAAGTGGGATCTGCCAAATCGTCTATTTGATTGGGTTAGGCGCGGCCTATAAACAGGCTGATATCGGTGTGATTTACCCAATGGCACGAGCACTGCCTGTGTTGATGGTGGGTTTAGGCACGGTGTTGATCGGCTATGAATTGTCAGTGAATCAATGGATTGGGTTCACTTTAATAACCTTAGGCTGCATGTTTGTACCACTAAAGCAGTTTTCAGATCTTAGGTTAAAAGCGTATCTCAACCTCGGCGTGTTGTGGGCGTTAATCGCCGCTATTGGTACCACGGGCTATTCCATCATTGATAAAGAGGCGCTTCTATTATTAGAGCCTCTAAGCACACCCACCGTTACTAACAAACACACTGCGATTTTCTACCTAGGCATTCAGTTTTGGGCGATTGTGATTCCGCTGAGTGTTTGGTTATTCGTAACCAACCAAAGAATCGAATTTCATAATGCTTGGATACTGCGAAAGAAAGCCACTGTGGCCGGCATCATGATGGCTTCGACTTATGGTTTGGTGTTGTTTGCGATGACCATGACTGAGAACGTCAGCTTGGTTGTTGCTCTTAGGCAAGTAAGTATCATCTTCGGCGTAGTGATGGGGATCTACTTTTTAAAGGAAAAGTGGCACGTTACACGTGGTGTAGGCGTCGTTTTTATCATTGCAGGTTTAGTTATCTCACTGATTTAAAAGAATTTTAAAACTCCCTTCCTACTTAAAATGTGACTTCTTGGTCACATTGTCCTTATTGATAGCAAACGTTTTACTAATGTTAAAGATGTGATCCTTCTCATAGACAAGTCTGTAAAGTTACCGGTAACATCCACTCTAACGTTACCGGTAACATATAATTACAAACCGGACTCTGTGAAACTCATAAGGATACCCAAATGAAAGCTCTGACTAAAACGCTGATTGCTGCTTCCCTCACTGGCCTATTTGCTACATCAGCAATGGCTGCAGACTTTAAACTTAAGATTCAATCTTCAGACCCATCTGGTGACTTGAACTTCAAAGTTCAGCAGAAGTGGGCTGAGCGCGTAGAGACGATGTCTAACGGACGTATTGATATCGATCTTCTGCCTGTAGGCGCTGTGGTTAAGCACACAGAAACGCTAGGCGCGATCAAAATGGGCATCCTAGATGGTCACATCACAGCAACAGGTTACTTCTCTGGTAAAGATCCAGCATTTGGTCTTATCGGTAACATGGTTGGCGCATGGTCAGACACAACACAACTGCTTCAGTACATGAACTACGGTGGTGGTAATGAGCTAATGACCGAACTGTACAAGCCTTACGGTGTTCAATTTGTTGGTGCTTCTACGACGGGTGTTGAATCTTTCATTTCTAAAAAGCCAATCGATGGTGTTGCGGATCTTAAAGGCCTGAAATTACGTGCGCCTGAAGGCCTAGTTCAACAAGTATTTGCAGCCGCGGGTGCAACTCCAGTAAACCTGCCGGGTTCTGAAGTATTTACTGGCCTAAGCAAAGGCGTAATTGATGCCGCGGACTACACGGTATTCTCTACCAACCAAAAAGCGGGCATGAACGATATCGCTACTCACCCAGTTCAACCGGGTTTCCACTCATTGCCGCTTATCGATATCTCTATTTCTCAGAAGAAATGGGACAAGATGCCAGCTGATCTACAAACAATGCTGCAAACATCAGTGCGTGACTTCTCTTACGACATGACGACTCAGCTGAAAATGGCTGACCAAGCTGCGCTTAAAGAAGCTCAAGCGAACCCTGAAATTACTATCCACGACTGGTCTCAAGAAGAGCGTAAGAAGTTCCGTGAAATCGCGAAAGGCCAATGGAAAGTATTTGCAGAGCGTTCTGATAACGCAGGAAAAGTTTACACTTCAGTAACAGTGTTCCTAGAAGAAAACGGCTTACTGTAATTTAAACTTAGCTAACTGACGGGGGAGGGCATTGCTCTCCCGTATTCTCCCAGGAAATTTGGCTCATGACCGATAAAATCCCCCACGCCCCAGCTGAAAACGACGAGCAACCAAGAAATGCGCTTGATCGTTTTGTTATAAAGTTCAGTAATCTCGTTAGCTGGTTGTTTATTTTTACTGTATTGATTTCATTTTATGAAGTTGTGATGCGTTACGCATTCGATGCCCCGACCACATGGGTACATGAAACAGCTTCTTTCATCGGTGGTTCTTTATTCATTATTGGTGGTATCTACGCGTTTGCTGCGAATAAGCATGTACGTGTGGTTCTTATCTACGATTCAGTGTCTAACCAAGCACGCAAATATCTTAATCTTGTTCACCACATTGTTGGTTTGGCCTTTGCTGGCATGCTGGCTTACGCGGCTTACTTCACTGCGGAAGAAGCGTGGTTTGCACCATGGGGTGAATTCCGCCTTGAAACATCAGGTTCAGTGTTAAACGCGCCTTATCCTGCGTTGCTGAAAGGCCTGATTTTTGTCGTTTTGTGTGTTCTTGTTGTCCAGTTTGTATTGCACCTAATCCAAGAGTTGATGGGTCTAAGGAAGAATGACGATGTTTGATTTATCTTCTATTGGTATCGCATGGGGCAGTTTGCTCATGCTGGTTATGATGATTGGTTTGCTACTGACCGGTATGCAGCTAGCGTTCGTAACAGGCTTTGTCGCGATTTTCTTCACTCTGTGTTGGTTTGGTCCTGATGCCTTACCTTTGATCGCAAGCCGTACCTACAGCTTTGCTTCTGGTTATGTTTTCCTTGCCGTTCCCATGTTCGTATTGATGGCCGCTTTACTAGACCGTTCGGGTATCGCGCGTGATCTGTTTGATGCAATGAAATCTGTCGGCCGTAAGGTTCGTGGCGGTGTTGCGGTACAAACCTTATTGGTAGCTGTGTTACTGGCTTCGATGTCAGGTGTTATCGGTGGTGAAACGGTACTACTGGGTATTCTTGCTCTGCCTCAAATGCTTCGTTTAGGTTACGACCGTAAGCTTGCTATCGGTACAACCTGTGCGGGTGGCGCACTTGGTACCATGCTTCCGCCAAGTATCGTACTGATCATCTACGGTATGACAGCCAGCGTATCGATCGGCGACTTGTTCAAAGCTTCTTTCCTACCTGCGTTTATTCTTGCGGGCTGTTACATCGGCTACGTATTGATTCGCTGTAAGCTCAACCCTTCTCTTGCGCCAATTCCAAGTGATGACGAGACAGAAGAAGACATCGCCAATCAGCCAAGCTACTTCAAAGCTCTGTTCTTCCCATTGCTTTCTGTCGCAACGGTTTTGGGCAGTATCTACACAGGTATCGCATCAGTAACAGAAGCGTCTGCTTTGGGTGTAGTTGGCATCATGATCAGTGCACTAATCCGTGGTGAGCTGAACTACAACATGCTGAAAGAGAGTGCCATCGCAACCATGCGTACTTGCGGCATGATCATGTGGATTGGTATCGGTGCAAGCGCATTGGTTGGTATCTACAACCTGATGGGCGGCATTGATTTTGTTGAAGAAACCATCCTTGCGCTCAGTGGCGGTAACGCGACAGTAACGCTATTAATCATGATGGCTATTTTGTTGGTACTAGGCATGTTCCTTGACTGGGTAGGTGTAGCACTTCTAACAATGCCAATCTTCGTTCCAATCATCACTGGCCTTGGTTTTGACCCAGTATGGTTCGGCGTTGTGTTCTGCCTAAACATGCAGGTGTCGTTCTTGTCACCGCCGTTTGGTCCTGCGGCATTCTACTTGAAATCAGTAGCACCAAAAGACATCAGCTTAGGTGAGATTTTCTCTTCATTACTGCCGTTTATTGCACTTCAAGTATTGGTTCTGGCATTGGTTATTATCTTCCCTCAGCTCGCGCTTTGGTGGCAATAACAGCAAAGGTTCCTGAGTGAGTATAACGTTCAGGAACCTATCAACAGCAACACAAGTTTAACTATTAGATTCGATTGTCAGCCCCTGTTTTGGTTGGGGCTTAGGGAAGGCTTGCCTTATGAAAAGCAAAAAAATACTAGTGATGGGCGTATCTGGATGCGGAAAAAGCCTGATTGGTAGCCGTATCGCGCAGGCTTTAGAATTTCAATTCTTTGATGGCGATGACTTCCATCCACAAAGCAATGTAGAAAAAATGCGTCAAGGTATTCCGCTGACTGACGAAGATCGTCAAGGATGGCTAGAAACACTGAATAAGCAATATATCGAACAACCAAGTGCTGTGATCGCATGCTCTGCATTGAAACCTCAATACCGCGAGATTCTGCGCGAGAACAATGAAGACTTAGTGATTATATACCTTCAGGGCAGTTTCGATACGATTTGGAATCGCCATAAAGCTCGCGAAAACCATTACTTTAATGGTCAAGAAATGTTGAAAAGCCAATTCGCAACCTTGGTTGAGCCTGAGCTAGGTGAAGCGTTATTTGTCGATATATCGCAAGATGTTGAGCAAGTCGTAGAAAGTGCACTCAAACAAATTAAGCAGATAGGCTAAATCATGACTCAGATAAAAAACGATATCGCGATGATTGGTTTAGGAGTGATGGGTAAAAGCCTTGCACTCAACCTACTTGATAATGGATTCAACGTAGCAGGTTTTGATTTGAACGCCGACAACATTGATCGCGCCAGTTCAGAAGCCAAGCTGCTGAATGAATCGTTTACTGGTAAAGGTCAGTTCACACAAGGGACTAGCCTTGAACATGTGCTGCAAGGGCTCGCGAAGCCGCGTGTAATCGCTTTGTCGGTTCCTGCTGGAAAACCTGTCGATATCGTCGTCAATAGCTTGCTTGATGCTGGCTTAGAAAAGGATGACATTGTTATCGATACAGGCAACAGCCTTTGGACAGATACCGAAGCACGCGAAGTGAGCTACAAAGGCAAGCTTCGTTTCTTTAGCACCGCTGTTTCTGGTGGAGAAGAAGGGGCTCGTGTTGGCCCTGCGCTCATGGCAAGTGGTGACCAGTCGGCTTGGCAATATGTGAAGCCGATGTGGGACGCGATTGCAGCGAAAGTGGATGCTAATGGACTACCGGTTGCTCAGTTTGAAGCGGGTGAAGCGTGCGCGGCGTATGTTGGTCCTTCGGGTGCAGGGCACTATGTAAAAATGGTGCACAATGGCATTGAGTACGCTGACATGCAGCTTATCTGCGAAGTGTACCAGTTCATGCGTGACGTTCTTGGAATGCCAGCTCAAGAGATTGGCCAAATCTTTGGGCAGTGGAATCAAGGTGTTCTCAACAGTTACCTGATGGAAATCAGCGCCGATATTCTTCAACAAGAAGATGTTGTAACGGGCAAGCCGTTCGTTGAGGTTGTGCTTGATAAAGCAGGGCAGAAAGGTACGGGTTTGTGGACGGCAGTTAACAGCCTGCAAGAAGGTTGTCCTACACCAACCATTGCTCAAGCGGTTTATGCACGTGCGATGAGCGGTCAAAAATCACAACGTATTCAAGGTAGTCAGCTTCTAAAAGGCCGTATTGCTGATGTCAGCCAGTTGGATAAAGCCGAGGTTATTTCTGAGCTTCACGATGCCCTATATTGCGCCAAACTGTCTGTTTACGCGCAAGGCTTTGATTTGCTGAAAACAGCGTCAGACAAAGAGGGATGGAATCTCGATTTCACTCAAATTGCTAAGATTTGGCGAGCGGGTTGTATTATTCGTGCCGCTTTCTTGCAAGGTATTACATCGGCTTATCAACAAAATGCTGAGCTGGCGAACCTGTTGTTTGATGAGGCTTTCATCAAACAAGTGGAAGAGCGTGAGCTTGCTTGGCGCATCGCGGTAGCGAACTCAGCTTTGTATGGTGTGCCGATGCCGGGAATCAGCTCTGCTCTGAGTTACTTCGACTCATTACGTTGTGAGGTGTTGCCTGCAAATCTGCTGCAAGCGCAACGTGACTATTTTGGTTCTCATACTTATTCGCGAGTCGATAGAGATGAAGCTGAAAATTTTCACGTGACTTGGAGTCAGTCTCCAAGAACTGAAGTAAAAGTGAACGCTTAAACAATCAATAACGCCCTCAACAAGAGGGCGTTATTTTTATTCGTTTTAAACCAAAACAAACATGTCGAACAATGTTGAATAAATCTATTAACTACTGACGCCACCATAACGTATGACCATCATCTCAACATGACTATCATAGGTTGCGCACCTTTGGTTGTGGGGATAATAGATTCCCTTGATTACTTCATGGCTGTTTTAGAAAAGTTTTCCCCAAATTGAAAAGATGTTTAATGATTTCGATTATTCCAATAATACTGGAATAGAAATGCGCTCAATTCCTTCGCGTTATGGTTATGACGGGACTGTTTTATCTCAAAAGGTCATTCCTTTTCCGAACTTGTTTACTGGCGCACATTACTTCCCCTCAATTTATGAATACTTACCCGTAGAGTCTTTGAAAGCGGCAAGTGCTGTAGTTCAAGAGAATATCAAAATAATATATAGTAAATTTGCAAATTGTAGTGAGGTTGTAATGAATGTAATGCTATTTAGTAACGGTAAGTTACCAGGTGACACATCACTTTTAGAGTATGGTAAAGAGTGGATTCGTCCAATGATGGAAAAGACTCAGCCTAAAAAAATGTTGTTTATTCCATTCGCAATGATTCGAGGGCAATACTCAGATCGCACGCAGCAATTACAGCAAGTGTTCGATGAATATGATTGCGAAGTGGTGAGTATTCATGAAGCCGAAGACCCAGTGCAAGCCTTGAAAGAGGTTGATGGTATCATCATTAGTGGCGGTAATACGTGGGTACTTAACCGTATGCTTCACGACCTAGGCTTGGTAACACCGATGCGTGATGCTGTGATCAAGAAAGGTAAGCTGTTTATTGGTTGGAGTGCGGGAACAAATGTCGCAACCCCAACGATCCGTACTACCAATGATATGCCAATTGTCAGTGCTGCTATCTTGCCTGCGCTTAATTTTGTGCCATTTCAGATTAACCCTCACTATATAGAAGCATCCATTGCTGGGCATATGGGCGAAACACGTGATGAACGTATTGAAGAGTTTTTGTGCATGAACCCAAGTGAAGTCGTTGTTGGTATCCCTGAAGGGACGATGCTGCAAGTGTGTGAAGGAAAATTAACGTACCACAGCGCGACAGGCAAGCCAATGAAGCTCTTTAAGCATGGTCAACTTGCTGAAACGTTCACGGCGGACAGCGATCTTGCATTCTTGATGGATATCGGTTGCTAGATAACGAATAGAGACAGGCTACTGCCTTTACTAGGGGTAGGCTATGTAAGCAACTGCAATGGGTTAAACGAAACCCCAATGTTGATCATCCAAGGTTGGGGTTTTTAATGCGTAATATACACATCAGGTGTAAGTTGAGAACTTATTGAACATCGTCTTCGAAAATAAGTATTGTTAGTTTTATTGGTGACAAAGCAACGTGTGTGTTTATGATCTGATATCAAGTTTTAGGTGTTTAGTTCTTCTAAAGTAGTCGAAATTCGTTACTATGTTACCAGTAACATTAATCGTAACCATGATGCTGTCAGTATGCTAAGTAAGAAAAAACGTCCCACATTACAAGATGTTGCCAACCTAGTTGGTGTCACTAAAATGACCGTCAGTCGCTGTCTAAGAGACTCTTCACAGGTATCAGAAGCACTGCGAGATAAGATCAGCGCTGCAGTCGACGAGTTAGGTTACATCCCTAATCGTGCTCCAGACATTCTTTCTAACGCAAAAAGCAATGCTATCGGTGTTCTTGTTCCCTCGTTAACTAACCAAGTTTTCGCCGAAGTTATCCGTGGCATTGAACAAGTTACCGCGCCTGCGGGCTACCAAACCATGATTGCCCACTATGGCTATAGCGCAGAACTGGAAGAGCAGAGCATCGCTTCGCTGCTTTCTTACAACGTTGACGCGATTATCCTTTCAGAAAATGTGCACACTGATAGAGCGCGTAAAATGCTGCAGACCGTTTCTATCCCTGTGATTGAAATTATGGATTCGGTGTCTCCCCGTATTGAACAAGCAGTGGGCTTTGATAACTTTGAAGCGGCTAGAGCGATGACCAAAACCATGATCGATCGAGGGCGTACCAATATCGCTTATTTGGCTGCTCGAATGGATGAACGTACTCGCTTGAAAATGGCGGGATATGAGCATGCGATGCAAGAAGCCGACAAAACGCCAGTAACGCTGCAAACGGAAGACGCGTCTTCGTTTACTTTAGGCGCAAAACTGATTAGTGAGTTACTTGATAAGCATCCTGAAGTGAATGGTATTTTCTGTACTAACGATGATTTGGCCATTGGTGCTTTTTACGAATGCGTACGACGTGGTATTCAAGTACCCGAGAAGATGGCGATTGCGGGTTTTCACGGACACGACATCACAGTGGCGATGACGCCTCGTTTAGCGACTGTCGTAACACCTAGGGAGCAGATCGGTAAAGTCGCTGCACAGCAAGTTGTAGCGCGTTTACAAGGCAATAAAGAATGGGTCGCGAAGCTGGATCTCGGTTACGAGATTGAAGTGGGTGAGAGTATCTAATTTTACACTTCGGCTTTGAGCTTCATCGGATTCAAACTAAAACGCCCTTAACGAGACGAACTTCGCTAAGGACGTTTTTTATTTATCTGGCAAAAGATGTATGTGGTAACAGACTTAACCCACTAAAGCTTGAGCATCTTGTTGCTTCAACACTTTGTGGCCGTCTTCAGTGACGCCACGCTTCCAATAACTGCTGATGTAGATGTTCTCTTTCGCGACTTCTTTTTCGTTTCGGAAGTATTGTCTCAGCTCGCGCATGCTTTCAAATTCACACGCTGTCCAAATTGAAACCTGACCGTCTAACCATTCTAAATTGCGAACCGTTTGTGAAAGTGTTTCTTCAGTTTCATCTTCAATTAACCAAGTGACTTTTATACCTTGAGGTGCTTTAAGCGTTTGTTTATCTGCTGCTGAATTGATCTGGATGACGGCGTGCCCTACGGCGTGTTCTGGAAGCGTTTTTACTTTTGCAGAGAGTGCAGGTAGGGATGTCATGTCTGCAACTAAGAAGAACCAGTCTGACTCTAGGTTAAGTCCTTGAATTAAACCTGGGCCAGCCACTGAAACTGTGTCGCCCACTTTCGCGTTCATTGCCCACCTTGCTGCAAAACCACACTGCAAATCTGTAGTGATGTGGCGAACGAAATCAACCTCAATCCAGTTTTCTACAGGGTTGTACTGACGAATGGTGTATGTGCGCATGGTTGGGCGCTCACCATCATTCAGTTGGCTTAAATCAGTGGTGCCGAGTGGCGAGAATAAAAGCTTGATGTAGCCGCCGGCACATTCGGTTGGATACTTACTTAATCCTTCACCGCTAAGCGTTATACGCTGCATGTTCGGTGTAATGGTTGAGGTTTGAGTAACAGTTAATGTGATAGGGCTAGGCTTGCTCATATAAGGCTCTCTTAGATTTTGATTTCAACATCATAATCCTGAACTAAAAAACACTCAATACTAGGGCGTGTTGATCTTTGCTGTACATTTTGTGTTCAACAATACATCGGTAGCCACATTAACATGAATGCCAGCGATAACATGCTGGCATAATTCCTTTCTAGCTTGTCATATCTACTTGAAATAGCTCGATAATGCTTAATTCTCCCAAAGGCATTTTCGACCAAGTGACGATACTTGTATAGACACCAATCCATACTGTCTTTGTCTATATCTTGTCCGTAATTGCGTTTAGCAATTACCGTTTCTCCGCCACGTTCCTTAACAAAAGTACGGAAAGGTTCGCTGTCATATCCTTTATCACAAACGATAGTATTAACTTCATCGAGTTGTTCAACTAAGCTTTCGGCATGCACTATATCGTGGCGTTGTCCTTCTGATAAATCAAAGCAAATCGGCAGACCACCACTATCTACGGCTAAGTGAATTTTGGTTGAGTTGCCCCCGCGACTTTTTCCTATTTGCTCTGAGCTTTCAGTAGCTGCACCTGTACTATGCTGATGCGCTCGAACTATAGAGCCATCAAGAAAGACCCATTCAAAATCAGCCATGCTAGATAAGCTTTTGAAAAGTTTATCTAAAATCCCTTTCTTTGACCAAAGATTAAATCGTCTGTAAACGGTACTCCACTCTCCGAACTCAGAGGGTAGATCTCGCCAAGGAATACCTGTTCTCATTCGATAAAGTATTCCTTCAAATGTCATTCGATGTTCAGTTTTATCGTAAATACGACCTGTACTTTTCATAACTTGGAGTAGCAGTTCCCAGCGAATATCAGTTAGCATTGTTCTTGGCATGGTATTGGTTATGGTTTTACTTTTGGCGAAGCAAATTATAACTCTTTACCATGCTGTTCAAAAAACACTCACGAAAGATCAACACGCCCTAATAGTTATCATTTACTTTGATTTACACAGCGCAACGTAACTTGAATCACCTATCTATCTACCCTGGCATCCATACCGACAAAAAAAGCCCTTTTAGAAAGCTAAAGGGCTTGAAGTGTTAGATCTATTTAACGTGAGCAGAATTAGCTGTTTGCTTGCTCTAGTTCAATCGTCTCATCTGCGGCTTTCGCTGCGTCTAGCATCTTACGAATAATGAACGATGCTGCCATTGCGATACCCACCATTACAACCGCTAGAACAGTCAGCATTTGGAAGTAATCACCGTAAACCGTTTGAACGATCTCTTGTGTGATCTCTTGGCCTTTCTCAAGCGCAATAGACGTTGAGAATACGGCACCAACAATGCCTGACATTGCGATTGCTACAGAGAATAAGCTTACTGAGAAGTTCTCGATGTGCTTAGGTGCAACAGACAGAATGAAGGCTACAACCATAGAACCAACAATAACTTCACCAAATGCCAGGAAGAAGTGGATTGCTAAGAACACTTCAGGGCGAATCAGAATATCCTCACCTACGGTCGTTACTGCCATCGTTAAGATACCGAAAGCGATCGCCGTCAAAATGAAAGAGAAACCTACTTTGGTTGCGGTAGAGAAGTGAATGTTTTTCTTTTCTAGCTTAGAGAAGATACCCGTAATAATAGGGCCTGCAACCATACACCAAAGTGGGTTCATTGCCATTGAAGCTTCCGGGGCTACAGGGATGAAGCCAAGTAGATCGCCACGCATTGTGTTGATCGCTACCATTGTCATCGACGTCATCATTTGGCCGTAGTACACGAAGAAGCATGTCGTCAGGAATGTGATGATTAAGATAGTACCCATTTTCAGCATGTCTGATTTCTTCGATTTCATCATCAAAGAAACAAAGTAGATGATCGCTGCACCACCAATTGCGTACACAATGTTCTGGCCGATATCCATGTTAGAGAACATGAAAAATACCAAGCCGATCATTGCCGCAGAAAGACCAAGGAACGCAGCCCAGTTTTTCGTGCTAACTGGTTTTTGGTCGATTTCAGCACTTGCTTCAACAAGGCCTTTGCGAACAAAGAGCATCATCAGAAGTGCAGCACCGGCTAGAACACCTGAGAGAAGGAAGCCACCGTGGAAACCGACAACTAGCACTAGCATTGGGAACAGGTATTGACCTAATAGAGCACCAATATTGTTTACTGAGTAGTTGATTGGGTAGCAATTTTCGAAATCTTCTTGAGTTTTGAACGTGCGTTTGTAAAGACTTGGGTAAGAAGGGGACATCAAACCACGCGCATAACTCGCTAAAGCAATACCACATAAAGCCATTGGAACATTAGTCGCTGCGGCACCGAGTACCAGTAGACCATAACCACTTGCGAATCCGAGAAAGGCAATGGTCAATGATCGGTATGCGCCTAAAAATTTGTCGGCGATGAAACCGCCTGCGATAGCAAATAGCGGTCCGATTGCAGAGAAAGCACCAACAACCATCATGGTGTCGGCTTCGTTGTAGTTCAGATCTTCAAGGAAGAAGCGAGTCAAGATCACCATGACGCCATAGAACGAAAGTCCGAACATCATTTGGCAGAACATCATTGATTTGTTTAATCTATTCCACATTATTTTATTCTCACATTTGTGTTGATATGTAGTGTAATTACCCAATTATAATATCATTAATAGCAATACATAAAATGAAACATTTGCTGTGTTCGTTACTTTGCTCTCTATATCTTTTCTTATCGGGCGATTCATTTTTCTCATGCATTAAATGTGCAATATTAGATTTTGCTAGTGGATGGTTATGTAAATGTCGGTCAGATTTATTTGTTGCTAATTCGCGAGCCAAGAACGGAAAGTTACAGGTGGTAATCTTGTAAAATATTCAAGTGAGTATCACTTTCAATTAGCTGTTGGATTTTAGCCAATAAAAAAGCCAGCTTGGTGGCTGGCTATGTTTGGGTATCGAAAACGACGTTTACGAGAATGCCGTCTCTACAGCGGCTTTCTCGACTCGTGTTTTATACCAATCGTAGTAAATAGCTGGTCATCCTAGCTTGTTAAAACGCTCAATAACTGCGTTAGAAATTTTGATTGTAGAATAACTACTTATCGAAACTTCTTATCGAGAAGAGCCGCCTTGTTCTTGAGCCTTTTTCCTGCGCTATTTATGATCACTTACTTACTGTGATTGGTATTCGCGGTTATTCACAAGGAGGAGCCATGTGGATCACGGCCAAGCCACCTAAGGACGTTTCACGGTACTTTTTGTTCATGTCTTTTCCTGTTTGGTACATGGTTGCGATAACCTTGTCTAACGAGATAAGACACTTGCTGGTACGTTTCAGCGCCATACGTGATGCGTTGATGGCTTTCATTGCGCCCATTGCATTGCGCTCGATACATGGCACCTGAACAAGCCCGCCGATTGGATCGCACGTCATGCCCAGTGAGTGTTCCATTGCGATTTCAGCGGCAATACAGATTTGCTCGTTGCTACCACCACGTAGGGCCGTTAGGCCAGCAGCAGCCATTGATGAAGATACGCCAACTTCACCCTGACAACCTACCTCTGCACCAGAAATCGAAGCGTTGGTTTTATATAAGATGCCGATAGCGCCAGAGACTGCCAAGAAGTCTTTCAGCTGTTTGGTGTCTAGCTCTTTAATGAAACGATGGTAGTACATTAATACCGCAGGAATCACGCCAGCTGCACCATTGGTTGGAGATGTTACCACTTGGCCACCCGCTGCGTTTTCTTCACTCACAGCAAAGGCAAATAGGTTAATCCAATCCATGATCTCCATTGGATCGTTTTCAATCGAAGCATTGGCCTCAAGCTTTTTCAAAAGAGCAGGGGCTCGACGCGTCACTTCTAGACCGCCATCAAGGATGCCTTCGGTGTCGAAGCCTCGCTGCATGCACAGAGACATCACCTTCCAGATTTGGTCGGCTTTCTGGTCAATCACATCCATACCTTGGAAAGACACTTCATTACGCAGGATTAAGCCTCCAAGGCTAAGTCCTTGTTGCTCGGCCAATTCAAGTAGTTGGTCAGCAGAAGTAAAAGGGAACTCAACTTGCGTTTCTGTTTCCTGCTTGCCATTTTGTAGCTCATCAGCGGTTGCAATAAAGCCGCCACCGATTGAGTAGTATGTTTCCATCTCTAAAAGACGACCGCTAGCGTCAAAGGCAGAGATGGTCATGCCATTTTCATGCAGAGGAAGGTTAGTTTTATGGAACAGTAAGTCGCTTTCTACGTCGAAGTGAATTTCATGGTTACCGCTTACCAGTAGAGACTTATCTTCAATCGCTTTACGCATTGCTTGGTTAGCACTGGTAATTTTAATGGTGTCGGGGCGGTTACCGAGTAAACCTAATAAGGTTGCTCTGTCTGTATGGTGACCAATCCCCGTCAATGATAATGACCCGTATAAGTCGATTTGAATGCGATCCACTTGTTTAAGTTGAGCATCAATTTTTTGGGTAAAGTTAAACCCAGCGATCATTGGTCCATTTGTGTGGGAGCTGGACGGCCCAACTCCAATTTTGTAGATATCAAAAATAGACAGCATAGTAACTTCCTGTGAAGACGGTTCGATGGACGAACTCTGTGTAAAATTTGTATTTCGCTAGTTCCACTTCTTTGAGTGAACCTGTTCTTTGGGTGAAGCAGTTCTTTGGCTGAAACAGTTATTCGACTGAGCTGGCTCTTTGCTTGAAAGGTCTCTTTTATTGAAACTCGTGTTAACAAGCATAGGGCGATGAAATACAAGAGCGTGCTATGTTTGCTTTAAAGCGACACGTCTATTCTTGTATGACCCGAGATGTTGCTATCAATAGTGAGCATTATTGAGAGCAACATGTAAGAATTTCAAAATACTTTTGTTAATAAGTATTGTATACATAATTCACTCCATCTAATCACTAAAACGAGACTTGAACATAAAATGAGCATTATTCACCTCCTTATTGTGCTAGGTAAGCGACTTAATGAGAATAAATTGACTAATGAAGGAATCAGTCGAGTTGATGCTTTAGTTGAATATCTGTCGGGGCCTTTGGCTGAAGAGTCGAACCAGCAAACGGCTGTGGCGTTCTGTGGTGGGGTGACACAAGGCCAAACCGTTTCTGAAGCCGATATGATGCACGAGTATTTTCGAGAGCTTGAAAATCAACGTGAGTATCCGTTTCTCATAGGGGCGGTTTTACTTGAGCAGCATTCGACAAATACGGTTGAGAACATTCAAAACTTGGCCTCAGAGATGATTGAAAGTGGGCTGTTTACACGCGGGCAGAGTGTGAAGGTGACGTTCGTTTCTAATGACTACCACTTACAACGTATCTTCGAGATTCAATCACTGATGGACGAGCAAGGTTTGCTTAAGGTTTTGGTCGAGAAGTGCTCTGCACTTGGGGTGGAACTACAAATAGATCCTCAGCGAGAGGCTCATGTCGCAGTGCCATACCCTCATCAAACAGAGCAAGGGCAATTGTTTCTGTTAATGGATGCCCTGACGACCTACCGAGTCTATCTTGAAGGTGTCTCTGTGGGTGCATTTAAGAGGGATTTGGATTCAGTAAGACGAGAGCCAGAAAGGTTGTCTTTGGAAGCCTTGTTAGCGGCAAAGGAGTTAGTTGGGCGTTCATCTCATTTTGATATCGTAGAAAGCTTGCTTCCAGTGTTGGAGACCTGCATCCAAAATACCCCAGTCGGAATCGACATAGAAAAAGTTAAGGAGTACCTAGCATTGCTCGATACTAACCTGACTTTATTGAATCGTTATTTAGATCCAGAATCAGATCACACACATCGCTGGTGGAGATAGCGAAAACACCAATATTAGTAATACAGCTAGGTAGCCAAAAGGTGCTTTGTGTATGAAGGTGATGTGTGTACAAAGTTGATGTGTATAGTAAGGTAAACCGACCGCTCGATAGCGAACAGTTTACCTAATGTCATGTCATTTGACAGGGTGGCATTAGTGAAGGGTCAACGTCGTGTATAGGTGTGACGTCAACAGTTCACGATGTCGCAGCTTAGCTTTCTTCTTTTTGCTCATGGTTGTTGCGGTAGTATTCCCACTGTTCGATACGTTCACCGTCATCAAATACACAATAAGTAGTGCGTTGATTGTTTTCAGTTACGGTGTCTAATTCACCATCTTGTTGAACACAATAAACCGCAGCTGGGTTAGCCACTGAAACACGTTGGCCTTCGCTATATTCTGCATAGTCGTTTGCACAACCGCCCAACACAACGGCAAATACAGCCATCAAACCAATTTTCTTCATGTTTATCTCCTACGTGATAACTCTATAATCGAATGCGTTAAGTTCTACAGAACCAGATTAGAAGCTCTATGAAACTAGTATATTTTAGATTTCAGAAAAGGTTGTTCTAATTTGGTCAAGATATTGAAATAGGTTGATATTTCGCTATTTTTACTGCTTTTTGAGTGTTTGATCATACTGGCATAGTTGGTGCTCTAACAGGAACGGCCTCCCTCAATAAGGTGCTACTTGATGGTTATTTCTACTAGATAGCAGTGGGGGAACAGCGATCAAAAGCAGAGGTTATGTGTTCTTTCAGGGGACGGAGAACGTCGAATCTATTGATGATTATGATATGATGCCGCCAAATTCAGTAGAGCAGTCAGAATCATGAGACACCTTAAAACCACTATTCACCCTGATATCGTTCACCTAGACAATAAGACGGTATATAAGCGCAATGCTGCACGTGCGATTGTGTTAGATGGCGAAGACATTTTGATGCTTTATACAGAGCGTTATCACGACTACACCATTCCTGGTGGTGGTTTGGATGACGGTGAGGATGTGATCGCAGGTATGGTCCGTGAGCTTGAAGAAGAAACGGGTGCGAAGAACATTCACAGTATTAAACCGTTCGGTATTTTTGAAGAGTTTCGTCCTTGGTATAAAGATGACACGGATATAATGCACATGATTTCTTACTGCTACTCATGCAAGATTGATCGTGAGCTTGGCGAAACAGCTTACGAAGACTACGAAGTGAAAAATGGGATGAGACCTGTGTGGATGAACATTCATGAGGCCATTGCTCATAATGAGAAGACGATGGCCGAGAGTCCTAAAAAGGGCATGAGCATAGAGCGGGAAACGTTTCTGCTGCATTTGGTAGCGAAGGAAATGCTGTAGCTTTCCTCAATATAATTTTGTTCAATTATCAATTTGCCGCCACTTTTGGCGGCAAATTTGTTTCTTGCCGTTCTAAGATAGAGTAACCATGACCAGTAGATAATGGTCATCAACTTAGTTTTTTGATGTATCTTTATCTTAGCGATGACACCTTGAGCTTGATTGCTTATTCCGTCGTGAATCGCCAAAGCGCTGTGAGCCTACCCTAAACAAAGAAGACTATGAATAAAAGACAGTTTGTTGCCCACTATTTGCGCATGAATCGCACCTCGTACTTACTGGCGATTGTGTTCATTTTTCTCGTTAACTGGTTACAGGTAGAGATCCCTCGTTATATCCAACTTGCCATCGATCTTATTGAGGATGCTTCAACAATGGGCCATCAGCAGCTTCAAACCTATGTTTGGATCGTGGTCGGTATGTCGGTTGCCATGGTGGTGGTGAGAATTCTGTCTCGTATCTATGCGCTTAATCCGGGGCGAATTACAGAAGCAGCGCTCAAAAGTACACTTCTACAAAAGCTGAATCGCTTACCAAGCAGCTTTCATGAACGTTTTGCTTCAGGTCGATTGATCTCAATTATCAATAACGACCTTAGTGGTATCCGACTGCTGTTTGGTGTCGGCTTCTTGCAGTTCTTCAATGCGTTGCTTGCGTTGTCGCTGACGCCTCTCTACATGTGGCGCATATCGCCAGAACTCACACTGTATTCGATTATTCCTATCTCAATCGCTTTTGTGATTTTCCGTGTGGGCTTCAAGCGTATGAAAACACTGCATTTAGAGCACATGAAACGTCTACAAAACTTGTCTGCTCAGCTAATGAGTTACCTGTCTGGGATTGATTTGATTAAGAGCCAGCAGATGTCACCTTGGGTGAAAACCGAAACTGAAAAGCTGAACCAGTTATTGCTTGAGTGCCGCCTTAAAATCACACGTATTCAAGTCTTCTTTATGCCGGTACTCGACTACGCCAATGACCTGATGAAAATCATCATTCTTGGGCTTGGTGGCTACATGTTAATGAGACAAGAGCTAACCCTCGGTGAAATTACTGCTTTCCTAACTTACTCGGTTTTACTGGCTATGCCATTGATGCAGCTTGGCAGAATCGCGACCATTTATCAGCGTGGCATGGTAGGTATTCAAAGTGTACAAACCATTCTTAATGCAAAAATTCCAGATCTTGATGAAGATAAGCTCACTGAGTTAGATGTTGAATCTCTGAAGGGAAAAACGTTTTCTATTCGCAATCTCAGCTTCAGCTATTCAGGTGAAGAACGTCTGATTCTCGATGACATCAGCTTTGACATTCCAGCAGGTAACAAAGTGGGTGTGCTAGGCGGAATTGGAGCGGGTAAAACGACATTAGTGAATTGCTTGAACCATCACTTGGATGTACCAGAAGGTTCGGTTTTTCTTGGCGAAAGAGATGTCACAAGCTTCTCGCGCAGTGATTTGCGCCGTTACGTGAAAACCGTGACGCAAGACCCTTACCTGTTTTCTGCAACCGTCGAAGACAATATCCGCTTTGGTAGCTTAGATATTGACTTGGCAAAGAGTCAGGTTGATGAAGTGCTGGATCTCAGTCAGTTGGCCAGTGACGTGACGCGTTTTGAACACGGCGATCAAACCTTAGTCGGTGAGAAAGGGATCATGCTGTCAGGTGGTCAGAAACAGCGCTTGAGCATTGCTCGATCTTTATTGCAACCCACCGACCTGATCATCATGGATAACGTTCTATCGGCTGTCGACTATGAAACAGAACGTAAGATTTTAGAGGGCTTGTTTACGCGCTTGGAAAATCAATCGGTACTTGTGGTTTCACACCGTATAAATGCCCTTGAATATATGGATGAAATTATCGTGTTGAACGAAGGTAAGGTGATTGCGAAGGGCGACCATGCGACGTTATTGAAAACGTGCGATTACTATTACGATACATGGCAGTTACAGCAGAATGAAACGGAGGCAGCAGCATGTTAAAAGGTGTTGATCTCAAGTACCTCAAGCACTTTTTTAAGTTTGCTAAGAAATACAAACGCTCTGCGATTCTGGGCATGGCGATGCTTCCGCTCTCTGTCATTACAAGCCTATTGTTTCCTTGGCTGATCATTCAAGTGATCGATGTTCATTTAAGTCATGGTGATATGGATGGATTGCTCGAATATGTCTTCTATCTCGTTGCTGTGCTGGTGGCGAGCTATGTGGTGGATACCACCTATTCGTACAACCTACGTAAAACGGGGCAGTACACGATAACCGATATGCGTTCAGTGTTGTTTGATCGAGTACTTAAACTACCGCGCAGTTATTTTGATAACACACCGATTGGCGTCACGCTTTCACGACTAACTAGCGACTTGGAAACCATCGGCGAGACGTTTGTTCAATCGGTTGTTGGTCTAGTGAAGGACAGTATTAACACCATTGCTCTGTTGGTAATGATGTTCTTCATTGATTGGCAATTAACGATGATTGTTTTGATCATTATGCCGCCGGTGATGTATTTGACGGTGTATGTAAGAAACCGACTTCGTGAACTGTACAAGGTGACTCGTTCTTCGCTCGCTCGTGGTATTGGCTTTTTACAAGAAGTCTTATTTGGTATGAAAACCGTTCAGATGTACCGAGCGGAAGATCAAGTAGAACAGCGCTACCAAGGCTATACCGATGAGTTTTTAAGAGCGCAGAAGAAGATAAATAAATACGATGCGATTTTGTTTTCGTTTATCTCTGGCATCACCTCTATCACCATCGCAATTATGATCTGGTATGGATCTGAACAAGTGATAGAAGGGGCACTCACGTTGGGTGTGCTAATTGCGTTCATCAACACCTTAGAGAAAGTGTTTGTTCCGATCCGTGACTTTACTTCGCAGATTGCTTCGATTCAGAGTTCATTTGCAGCGTTTGACCATATTGAAGAGCTGTTTGTTGAGCCGACTGAAGAAGAAGGGCGCAACCTGCTGTCATCGAGCAAGGTTGAAAAACAGCTCGAACAGTTTGTGAGCCTAGAGTTTAAGAACGTGAGCTTCCGTTACAAAGACGACTCTCCTTATGTTCTAAAGAATGTTTCGTTTGTATTGGAGAAAGGGCATCAAATCGCGCTTGTAGGTTCGACGGGGTCGGGTAAGTCGACGGTTCTGCGTCTGATCTCTAAAACCTACCAAGACTATGAAGGCAGCATTTTGTTGAATGGAATAGAGCTGTCACAGGTTTCAAGTGAAGACTCTGCTCATTTGTTCTCAATGATGATGCAAGATGTGCACTTGTTTGAAGAGACAATCCAATTCAATATCGCGCTGGGCAAAACGCATCTATCTAGAACTGAGGTTGAACAAGCAGCACGCTATGTGTACGCCGATAAGTTTATTGAACAATTGCCACAAAGCTATGACTTCCATTTAGAAAAGAACGGATCCAACCTATCTGTGGGGCAAACGCAGCTTATTTCGTTCGCTAGAGCGGTTGCACAAGGTGGACAACTGATGATGCTTGATGAAGCAACTAGCTCGGTGGATTCAATCACCGAAGACCTGATTCAAAAAGCAATGCAGCGTCTGTTTAAGGAAAAAACCGTGATTGCGATTGCACACCGTTTGAGTACCGTTCGTCACTCAGACACCATTCTTGTGTTGGAAAAGGGTGAAATTGTTGAACAAGGTAACCATCGACAGCTGATAGCACACAATGGAATTTATGCAGGATTGTTGGAAGAGTCGGTGGTTGGAGGAATCGATTGTAGAAAGAGTCGATTGTAGAAATGAGTGACTATCGAGTTATAAATAACTATTAACTAATACGAATAAGCCAAACTTGTCGACTTCCTAGCTTGTATGACTATTACAAGATACAGTTAGCCTAAAGATGAAATATATAAGGAATGTATAATGCTTCGAATCTTATTGATTGCAGTTATCTCGGTGTTCAGCACGATGAGTTTTGCAAGCGAAGAGGTTGAGTACTCAGAATTGGACTATTTAGATCGACCGTTGATGGAACGCTATATCTTGGATGAATTGAAGCAGCTAAGAATGGACCAACAAGATCTTGAAAGACGTTTGACTATTCAGATGACCGACCGCGAGCTCTCTGTTGCGGACAAATCGCTGAACTACGCCAACGTGACAGTAACCTATTTTTTCTACATTATTGCGGGTGTCGCTTCACTTATCGCATTAGTTGGCTGGCAATCGCTTAAAGAACTCAAGCACACAACCAAAGAAATGGCTGATCAGCGATTGAATTCTATCGCTCAAGAGTACGAAAAGAAATTTAATGTACTTGAAAGGGATCTAAAGCGTAAGACTCGAATCATCTCAGAGAACAACCGAGAAATCGAAATCATCAATGAAATACACAACTTATGGTTGAGAGCGCAAAATGCTCAAACCGCCGAGCAAAAAATTGAGATTTACGATGAGATCTTAAAAGTCCGCCCTGGTGATTTAGAGGCACTCACTTATAAAGCTGATGCCGCAATGGACATGCAGGAATACCACTGGGCAATGAGCTTATGTAATCGTGTATTGGAAGTGGATGATCAAAATGCCCATGCCTTGTACCAACGAGCTTGTTCGTATGCAAGATTAGGTGCTGAAGGTCAGGCAATCGACGACTTAGAGCGCTCTATCGAAGCCAGTGGCTCAATGCGAGAGTTGCTAGCTGAAGAGCCAGATTTTGAGATGCTACGCGGCTTAGATCGTTTTGAAGCACTTTGTGAAGAGTAATTATTTAATGGCATAGTGAGCTTCGTACGCTTACTATGCTTTTAATCATTTTTACGGAACGGTTTCTTACATTTCGCTTATTTTACTGAACTGATTGTTATGTTATAACATTGGAAAAGTTCATTGCGATAACCGTTAAGTATTTTTATGAAGTTCCTCCGTACTGGCCTGATTATTACTGCTATCAGCGCATTTTCACTTGCTTTATATCTTTCTATTTCTCCTGAACCACCAGAAGACATCGCTATCAAAATTACACCTTACCAAGGTGCGGTTTCGGCGGATGAGAAGCCATCGAATTCAAACGTTGAGCCAAGTTCTCTGGTAAGAGTTCATTATTTTGTCAAAGTTGGGGATACACTCAGTAATGTATTTACCTCTTGGAAACTCCCTTACGGAACGGCTAAAAAGATACTTGAGGCCGATCTAGAATCACTGAAACTGGACACGATCAAGCCTGGTGATCATCTAGAGTTGTTGTTGGATAGTGAATCTAAACAGCTAGTCGAATTGATTTACCATGAGAGCTTGGTTGAACAAGCTGTCTATACAGAAAATGATGACGGTAGTTTTAGTTATCAGTTCATCGAGACTCCTGGGGAATGGAAAGAAAAGCTGTACGCAGGTGCGGTGCAGGGTAGTTTTTCCACGTCAGCTTACAAGGCCGGTTTAACCAGTGCCCAGATAGCCAATATCACTCGAACGCTGAAAGATAAAATTAACTTCTCCAAAGATCTCAGAGCTGGCGACAGCTTTAATGTTTTGGTTAAAGAGCAGTACACGGAAGATCACTTAACGGGTAAGACTGAAGTGCAAGGGGTCTCTATCAAGCTACGAAATAGGGAAGTGGCGGCTTTTCTTGCTGCGGATGGACGTTTCTATGACCGAGAAGGGAATAGCCTTGAGCAAGCTTTCAATCGATACCCAATAGATAAACAATTCCGAAGAATCACTTCATCATTCAACCCATTCCGAAAGCATCCTGTGACTGGACGTGTATCGCCGCATAATGGTACTGATTTCGCAACACCTGTGGGTTCATCCGTTTATTCAACGGGAGACGGTAGGGTTGTGGCACTTCGTGACCATCCATACGCAGGAAAATACATAGTGATAGAACATAACAGTGTTTACAAAACTCGTTATCTGCATTTGAGTCGATTCTTGGTTAAGAAAGGGCAACAGATTAAGCGTGGGCAGGAAATTGCGCTGTCGGGTGCAACAGGCCGTTTAACAGGGCCTCACTTACATTTTGAAGTGTTGGTACGTGGAAGGGCGGTCGACGCGATGAAAGCAGACCTGCCTTTGGCAAGCTCTATATTACCGAAAGACAAGGGGGCGTTCCTTGCTCGAATTGCCTCTTTTGATGAGATCATCTCTGAGCAAGAAGGCAGAACGAGTTAAATTCACTTCAGCCACGGCTTATCCTTATTCCAACCTTCTGGTGATAAACAAACCGAAGGTTGGAATAAGCATTTATGGAATTACATAATTTCAGATTCGATTAAGCGACGACAACTGCTGTGCCGCTGGCTGATACCATCAACATGCCATTACCTGTTCCTAAGACTTCATAATCGATATCGACACCAACCACTGCGTTTGCACCCGCTTCAATCGCTTTCTGCTCCAGCTCTTTGAATGCGTAGTTACGTGCTTTCTCCAGCTCCTTTTCATAGGTGCCAGAACGTCCACCGACGAAGTCTCGAATACCTGAAAACATATCCTTGAATACGTTAACCCCTAGAATGGCTTCTCCGGCAATAACCCCTTTGTAATCGACAATGCGTTTGCCTTCGACAGATTGTGTGGTGGTAATAATCATAGTGGCCTCTGTAAGTTGATGGTTGGTTACTAGATGAGTTGTTACTAGTTGATTGGTTACTAGGTGACTGGCTACTCGTTGAGTTTTGTCTCTGAGCGTGTGAATTCATGCCTCAACCATGTTCTCAGTTTTAGCACACTTTCTTGTTTTAATTTGTTTTTTGGACAAACGAAATAGAAGTCTTGATGGGGGTTAGCCACTGGATCACTAATTTCGACCAACATGCCATGGCTGATGTCATCTTTCACAAACAAGCGGTGAGTGACTAATACACCAAGCGAACGAATGGCAGCCTGTACGGCTTGAATCGAGACATCGAACGTCAAGTTACTGTGGAATGTCGGCATGGGTATTTGGTAGTGATCGCACCACACTTGCCAGTCATGCTGTCTTCTTGGGTTGAAGACACCAATGGTTGGGTTTTGTTTCACCAGTTGTTCAACGCTTAATCCCATTTGGTTTTTCAATAGTGCCGGGCTGCACACCAATACCAGATCATCGTCACCGAGCTTTTCGCTATAATATCGATCCCACTCGCTCGGTTTGCCGTGCACGAGCGCGATGTCTACACCTTCCTGCTCTATGTCGAAAGTGCCCGTTAACGTAGATATGCGAATATCAAGAGAGGGAGCAAAGCTTTGGAATTCGGAAACTCGCGGGATCCACCAGTGCATGGCGAGTGAGTTAACCATGTTGAGGGTGATGCGGTGGTCGTTAGGCGTTTTGGCGAGTTCTTCTGTGGCTTCTATTACTTGTTCCAGTGCGGGTGCGACTTTTCGATAATATCGCTTACCTGCGGCATTCAGCACAACACGGCGACCCACACGTTGGAACAGCGGCTTATTGACCAGTTGCTCTAATGATTTTATCGCTTGGCTTACTGCTGAATGACTGACGTACAACACGCGAGCGGCTTCGGTCATGCTGCCTGTTTCGGCGACAGCAATGAAAGCATAAACGGATTTAAGTGGAACGAGTTTCTTCATTGGTAAGCTTTCCTTACAGTTGTGGTTAATAATACTCGCTATTTCTCATCACGTCACGCCTCTAAAATAACTGTCATAGGAGGTGATAATTATGTCTGATATTACCAAGGCGACGGCTTTCATGTTGTTGTCGACGTTCAGTTTGTCTTTAAGTGGCTTAATGGCCAAGTATCTATCGGTATCAATACCCGTTTCATTATTGAGTTTAGTGCGTTTTTTGTTACCCAGTCTGTTTTTATTCCTATTTTTGATGTTGTACAAAATCACGAAACCTTCACTCGGTATGTGGAAACCTTTAGTGATGCGTGCGATTTTTATGGTGGCATGCCAGTGGTGTTTCCTAACGTCTTTGCAAACCCTAACGCTGGTTGAAGGTGTGGTGTTGTTCAGCACTGGCCCTCTGTTCATTCCTTTGTTAGAAAAATTAATATTTGGAACCAAAATTCATACAACCACAGTGATTTGTTTAGTTGTCACCTTTGTCGGCGTAGCGATGATGGCTGGGGACTGGTCGCAGTTTGAATTTGGTTCAGAGTTCTTTAGGCCAGCGTTGTTGCTAGGGTTATTGGCGGGTGTGTTTAATTCGGGTTCACAAGTGAGTTTGTATCGAGCATCCAAGACTAGCCTGACACCCGCAGAGCTTAACGCGTGGACGTTCTTGGTCGCGGCAATCATTGTGATACCAATGGTTGTGTTTACTTCAGTATCTGCGGATCCAGATATGCTTGAGAGTGCTGCGGGCAATGGAACCTTTTCGGCTCTGCTATCTTTTGAAGGCTTACGCTGGATTGGGCTTGGCGCTTTTGGATTGGCTCTATTTACTATTAACACGCAAATCTTCCGCTCGAAAGCGTACAAGTTGGCAGACAGCGGTTCTCAGTTGGCTCCCCTAATTTTCACGAACATGCTGTTCAGTGCGTTATGGCAGAGCTTGTTCTTTGATGACGTGTTTTCATCTCAGCAGTTAATCGGCATCAATTTGATAGTCGTGGCGAGCATAACCAATACTCTATTGGCTAAAAGACACAGCAAAGCAAAAGCCAAGCAAACACCTCGATCTGCTGTGGCTGTAGCAGATGCTGCGGTTTTGGACTCTGCCGTTAAAAGCTAATCATTGAGGCTGAAGATTACAGACAAAAGCCTAGAACAATGAACGAATGTACTCTTTTACTCGGTCGATGTGTTCGTTTGGTTCAATCTTGCAACGCTGTTTAGTCTCTAGGAATCGCTCAGCGTATTTGTCATAGATTTTGTTTTCTAAAAACAGCAAATACAGTTTTGGATCGATATGACCGCTGGTGGCCATGTCGGTCATGATATTGAGTGATTCGCTTAGGAGTTTGCCTTTCTTATACGGGCGATCACTGGAGGTGAGCGCTTCGAATACATCGGCAATGGCCATAGCTCTAGACGGCAAAGGTAACTGGTCTTCGTTTAAGCCTCTCGGGTAACCCTTGCCATCGATACGTTCGTGGTGTCCGCTGGCAATGTCAGGAATGTTCTTGAGATAAGATGGGTAAGGGAGCTTGTTGAGCATGGTGAAGGTTTGAATGATATGGTCGTTTATCATGAAGCGTTCTTCGTCGTTTAAGGTACCGCGACGTACTTTCAAATTGTGCAATTCACCTTGGTTGTACTTGACTTCACCAGGTTTGAGTACAAACGCTTCTTGCCACACGTCGGCTGGGTTAAAGCCATTATCCCAAGGTATTTTATGTTCGGGTTTATCGACAAGTAGCGGCTCCATCACGGGCAGCGTTTGGTCTTTGATTCTTGGCTCAATTTCATCTTTTTCAGCCGGATCTTGCTGCGTGTTAAATCTCTCTTTTTCAGACCAAGATAAACCTAGCTGATCGTCGAGTGTTCGTTTCCATTGGCGCTTGGCTATTTGGTCTAAGCGCTCTAGTTGCTCATCCGTCATAGACTCCCCACCAAGGTTACACTCGGCTACGAAGGCAAACTCTTCATCCAATTCAGATAAACTTTGCTCGAGAACTTTCAGCTGATCTTCTTGAAGCGCTCCGTTCGCTATGGCTTTCCAGTAGTCGGTTTCAGCCTGTTGTTTTAACAGTTCGAAACGCATTCGCACTTCGTGGATTCGGTCGTAAATGGTTTCCAATTTTGTAGCTTTGTCTACGACATACTCAGGTGTGGTTACCTTGCCGCAGTCATGAAGCCAAGCGGCGAGCATTAACTCTTCCCACTGTTTACTATCCAATGAGAATTGCGGGTAATAACGGTCATCATCAATGGTTGCTTGAGTCAGCCATTTGGTCAGTTCAGGCACTCGTTGGCAGTGCCCGCCTGTGTAAGGTGATTTGGTATCAATCGCTGATGCAATCAACTCGATAAAGGCGTTAAGCATGTCTTTTTGTTGCTGCATTTGGTCAATGTTATCTTTGGCTATTTCCGCAAAACTGAGCAGTTCTCGTAAGAAGGCGTGCTTGTCTGCCTGCATCTTGGTAATCGGTCTTTCATAGCCAATTGCGACGATACCCACCAACAACTTCTCACGGTTTAATAGTGGAAACAGGTACAGATCTGAATTGAAGATCGAATCTTGGTAATAGTTGAGAACATTGTCTTCTCGGTTTAAGTGGATGGTTTCTCCAGATTTAAGCTGGCACAGCAACCAAGGGGTGTGCTTGATGAAGTCATTGATGTCGGCCTTAAAGGGAAGAATGGCGAGGTTCGCGGCCGTATCAAACACATCTTTCTCTTTTGATTGAGTGAAGAGGACGATGGTTTCTGCTTTGGTAATTAAATAGCTTTGATGAGCAATATTCTTGGCTAAGATCGAAAACTCCTGATTACCTGCCGTGTCTCGAAGTAGCGTAATCAGATCATGAAGCGTGTGTTCCATCAGCTCAATCGAGTGGGCGAGGTTAGCCACTTCTTGAATCATGCTTTTGGGATAATGAGTTCGCCTGAAGTCAAATCGTGCGATGTTGTCGGTGAGTTGCATCAGTGTATTGAGCGGCTGAGACAGACGATTAGCAACAAACCATACGATAGCGAAGCAGATGAACAACATACCAATCGCGACCGCAACTTGCTTGTCTCGCATTGAGATAAGATCAGCGAGCAGTTCATTGTGTGGCGTCGCTTCTGCCAAATATAAAGTGACATTTTGAGTGAGTTCAACAGGCGTTAGCGTTAATGCCCAAGTGTTTAAGTTGTACTCAACGTTTTTTAAGTTGAGGTTTAATTTCTCCTCGTCGGAGATAAGTGGTGCTATGACGGATGCTTTCAATGCTTCCATCTGTTCACGCTTTGGCACATTAAAAAAGCTTAGATCTTGTTCACTGCCAGAGAGTTTGCCCGTCGCTTGGTTATTCGTTTTCTCAGCTTTACTTGTGTCGTTGGGCGGGGAGGTAAGCTTGGGGATCGATAAATCAAGTTGATGCTGACCGAGAAGATTAAAATGTTGATCGAACAAGGCGAGTCGGGTTTGCGGAGAGTAGGCCAATTCACTGATCTGGGAAGAGAGAGATTTCAACGTGAAGTCGGCACCAACGACATGCTTGCCATCCAATGAACGTCTAGAAAGCGTAATGCCATTGGTTTGCAGGAAATAGAATAGGTAGGGCTCAGAAAGTTGTATTGAGCCGTCAGGCTTTGCGTTACGAAACCAAGGTCGAGTAGTGGGGTTGAACTTACTCTCTGCTTGGCTGGTGCTGATCACTTGATGTGCGCCATCAAGGAAGGTAATAAAGTTTTCACCGTCTAGATTGGTGCTGCTGACCATCATGGTCGCTTTGGCGGGGGCGTTATTGTCGGCTCTCTGTTTAATGGATCTCAGAGGGCGAAATATTCTGAAGTCACCATCTTCAGAACCATAAAATAGAGCGACCAAATTGGTGTTTTGTTTGAAGATGATATCGACCGAAGCAAGCCAAGATTCTTTTTCGACGGAGGAGGTTTGATGAGCAACAAACGGGCTCACTGCCATCACGTTTAAAGTTGTGATGACTGGGGCAATAGCTTGTTTAAATACCGATTCCAGTTTATCGCGATGTTCATTACTGACTTCGCGCACTGTGCCTAAAAGCAGTTCTTGAGAATGCCGATAACTTATCGAAATCAGTACGGTACCGACAAGAGTGGTCAAAATTAAGAAAAGGCTAGTGATGTGGATGCTCAGCGGATATCGTCTTCTTCTCATCTAACACTCCAGTTTGTAGACTGGTTTAAGTATTGACGAACTTGGGTAGGTTGCAAAAAATTGGCGTAATTACCGAGTATGTTCGATGTTACTTAGATAAGAAAAGCGTTAGCGTCTTCTGGTTAGCTACGTATTCCCGTGTCGTATCAATGAACCAGAATAAACCTTTATGTTTGAGTGCTAATTGTCACTTTCAGCTGATAAACTGGTCGGATTGTTGCTATTAAGCACTCATTTTCTGAAGCACGTTTTTTGACCGAGCGAAGAGGGCATTGATTCATGGAACTCAAAGTAGATACTCACACCCACACATACGCAAGTGGTCATGCTTACAGCACATTGATCGAAAACGCTAAGTCGGCAAAGCAAAATGGTTTAGCTATGTTTTGTACAACCGACCATTCAGAGTCTATGCCGGGCGCGCCACACTATTGGTTCTTCAGTAACCAGCGTGTACTTCCTCGTTTTATTGAAGATGTCGCAATTATTCGAGGTGTCGAGTCAAACATCATGAACACACAGGGTGAAATCGATATTCATCCGAGCGTTGATAAGAACCTAGATTGGGTGATTGCCAGCTTCCACGAGCCCGTTTTTCGCCCATCGGATGTCGCTACCCATACAGAGGCTCTCGTGAATGTGATTAAGGGCGGTCGAATTGATGCACTTGGTCATTTAGGAAACCCAAATTTTGATTTTGATTTTGAACCTGTGATTCAATGCGCGGCGGAACATAACGTAGCAATCGAAATTAATAACACCACGCTTAAAGGCAATAGTCGCGTTGGCAGTGTTGATCGTTGTTACGAGATCGCAAGAATAGCGAAAGCGAAAGGTGCGTTTATTACGACAGGTAGCGATGCGCATTTCTGCATAGATGTGGGCGGGTTAGATCTCGTGTCTTCACTACTTGATGAGGTGGGCGTGGATTCGAGCAAGGTTATTACCCATTCACCACAGCAATTCTTAGCCTTTTTGGCATTACGTGGTCGTCAATCGATTACCGAGTTTTCGGTATTTGAGTGATGGTTTGCCCGGTACTTGTCAGTAATTAGCTAGCTAGTTTGCATTTCGACACAATCAATTTTTGTGCCCGACGGATTTTTGTATACACTAGCCGAAAATAATAAAGTCGAAGTGCCACAATAACGATGGCGCTATCTTCAAAGACATCGCTTCACCTGGAGAAACAATGAAAACTCGCTCAATCCTTTTATCTGGCTTAATCGCTGCTTCACTATTGTCTGGCAACGCTTTTGCTAATGTAGACCTTAAGAAAAACATGCAAGAAATGAAGCTTGCGTTCAAACAAGCGGCAGAAGCTCAAAGCATTGAAGAGATGCAAAAGCCTATCGTTCGTTTAGATACGCTAGTGGCAGAGCTGAAAACGGGTGTTTACCCAGTCGAGAAAGAAGACAACTTCATGGAAGGGTTCAAAAAGATCAGTGCATCATTGGATAGCATTGAGCAGAAGCTAGACCAAGGTGACTTAGAGTCGGCACAGCAGGAACTTCGTACTATTGACGGCCTGCGTGAAGAGTACCATGAGAAGCGTAATCCAAGCATTTGGAGCAAGATCTTCGGCTAATTTGCCAATCAATTGAGTTTGCTAGATACGTAACAAAGAGCAAAACCTCAAGATTCGATTTCTAAAACGCTGTCTTACATTACCCTCTTCAAGGGAAGGTGTAAGGCGGCGTTTTTTATTGTCGTTTCTCTAAACAGTTTACTGCTATTTTTCTAGACATTTTACTGCTAATGGACGCGTAACATTCTTTTGGCTCTTTGGTTGTAACCAGTTTTTAACTAAAAAGAGTGTGCGTTAGCTTCAATTTTTTAACTTGCTGTTAATCTTTACGTTTACCTATATTCCAAGTCCCTCATAATAAGGGAAATTTATAAAGATTTGGAATAATGCGCCGAACCTCGTTCAACTTCTCCATGTTACTTGCTACAGCATTAAGCTGGGTGCTGGTGACATTAATGCCTGTTATCAATGCTCATGGTAATAGTGCGGGAGTATGGGCGTCGTTATGTACGGTCAATGGCTTTGAACTGGTTCAAATTGAAGAAGGTGAACCTAATACTCATAAAGGAAAGCCGTGTCCCTTTAGCCATTTTTCCACGTTTCACCAAGACAATCTTCCAACTACACTACTGACAACTCGATTGAGTTCTATTGTCTCAGACAGCTACGCTTTTTTGGCTCTAAGCGAACGCTACACGAGACAAGCCCCGCGCGGCCCTCCCTTTGGTATTGCTTAAACCTAACCCACTAACATAATTAGAAAATAAAGTATTAAGTAAAGTTAAACATGCTCAGATTACTTTCTGATTTTTCAGAAGGTACGTTTGCGTGTGTCAAAGGAAATTATAATGTTGAGAAATGAATCTCAAATCCCTGCGAAAGCACAAGTAACTTCGCAGTCTAAAAGCAGTGCAACAACCGGTTCGAAAACCAATATAAAAAGCAAAGACCGCAATAAAACTCTCTACTTCCTCACTTGGCGCTGGCACTTCTATGCCGGGCTATTCGTTATCCCATTTATGTTGATGTTGAGTATTACTGGATTGGTGATGCTGTTTGACGATGAAATCGAACTTGCTTTCCATCAAGACGCGATTGAAATTGTTGCATCGGGCGAACCGATCAAGGTGTCACAACAATTAGCTGCCGTACAAAATCACTACCCACAAGGTACGGTGACACAGTTTGTACCGAGCAAAGTCCCTGATCTTGCGAACCGATTTCCTGTATCACTTGAGGATGGCACTTCCGTTTTCGCCACGGTGAATCAATACACTGGCGAAGTGGTAGGAGAAATCCCCCGCAGCGATAGTCTGTATCAACTGGCGAATGACATTCACGGCACTTTGTTGATTGGTGATTGGGGTGATTACCTAATTGAAGTCGCAATAAGCTTGTCTATTCTGTTACTCATCAGTGGTATTTACTTATGGTTACCGAGAGATAACGCGAGCCGTGCTGGCTTTCTTAAACTTCGATTTGGTTCAGGAACGCGTGTTTTAATGCGAGATCTACATGCGAACATCGGTGGAACACTGTCATTCATTCTTCTGTTATTTATTCTATCAGGATTATCGTGGACTGGTTTTTGGGGTGGTAAGCTAGTGCAAGCATGGAGTACTTTTCCTGCTCAAATGTGGGACGATATTCCTCTGTCTAACGAAACGCATGCTTCTTTAAATCACGGGTCTGAAGAGGAAATGCCTTGGAACCTAGAGCAAACTCCACTGCCTTTATCTCAAGATAAGCCAGCAGAACACGTCCACCAAGTAGAAGAAGCGTCTGAAGCTCATGACCATTCTAAGATGGGTGAGGATCATTCTCAGCATGTATTATCTGCCAGTAATTTCTCGATTGATGATGTGATAGAAAAAGCTCAATCTATTGGTTTTACACAATATAAAGTCAATTTTCCGCGCTCAGAAACGGGCGTTTACACCGTGGCTGCCAATACCATGGGAGGCGATATCATCGACCCAACCCAAGATCGCACGACTCACCTCGACCAGTATTCAGGGCGCATTCTAGGAGAGGTGACGTGGCAAGATTACAATTTATTCGCCAAAACCTTAGCCGTCGGTATTTCTCTGCATCAAGGTGACATCAGCATCATTAATAAGCTTCTAAATGCGTTGTTCTGTTTGGCGTTCATTGTGGTGTCAGTGACTGGTGGAGTAATGTGGTGGATACGCAGACCTTCAGGCCAAAGAAAGTTGGGAACGCCACCGAAGTTTGGCGATGCTGGTTTTTGGAAAGCAGGCTTAGTGACTGTGGTTATTATTTCGATACTGTTTCCACTCGCGGGTGCAACTATCGTGACAGCAATGCTATTGGATTGGTTACTGTTTTCACGCGTTGAGAGATTCAAGACCGCGTTGAGTTAATTGACATGCAAACGGACTTTCTCGACTTGAGAAGGTCCGTTTATTTATCAGATGAGAGATTCCTTTGTGAGGAAGACTTTAGACTAGATGCTGCTCTAGATTTGATAAAGCTTTAGATCTGATAAAGCTCAAGCGGCAGGCCGTCTGGGTCTGCGAAAAACGTAAATGATTTCCCCGTAAACTCATCAACTCGAATTGGTTCGACTTCAATGCCTTGTCCTTCCAAATAGCTTTTGACATGTTGAACATCATCAACACAAAAAGCCAAATGTCTCAACCCTTGAGCTTCCGGAAAGCTTGGTCTTTCAGGTGCGTCAGGGAAGCTGAATAATTCTATTTGAGCGCCATTAGGCAGTGCCAAGTCGAGCTTATACGACTGACGTGCTTCACGATAATTTTCCGCAATCACTTCAAGCTTTAAAACTTCTGTATAAAAGCGTTTAGAGACTTCGTAGTCTGAGCAAATAATGGCGGCGTGGTGTATTCCTTTCAGCATTAGTTTATTTCTCCTGCCAGTTTGTCACCCAAGTGTTCCATCGCATAATCAATGAACACACGCAACCGGGCAGGCATGTACTTGGTTTGAGCAAACTGCATCGCGATAGCGCCATGGTAATTACTCTTGATGGTCCAATCTTCTAGTACTTGCACTACAGAACCTTCAGCCAACGCATCTTGAATCACGAAGTCGTGGAAAATGCCGACGCCAAGCCCTTCTTTCACGCCTTTAAGTCGCATCTGAGAGTGGTTTACCGCGTAACGTCCACTGACGGGAACGGTGTGAAACTCATCATCTTTAAGAAAGTCCCAAATGTGGTCTTTATCTGTCTCTGCAAGATACAAACAATCGTGTTTAGACAGCTCGGTAGGGTGGTGAGGAATCCCTTTCGCTTCTAAATAGCTAGGGCTTGCACACAACACGAGGTTTGTTTTTCCGAGTTCTTTCAATACCAAACTCTCGTCAGGTTTGTCGGTAAGGCGAAAGGCAATGTCGATGCCTTGGCGCAATATGTCGATGTCGCCATCAGCTGCCCTTAGCTTGAGTTGAATCTCTGGATACTGATTTAAAAATGGAACAACAAAAGGCTGTAGCACTGAGTTCAAGAACGCCTCAGGCGCCGCTACCGTTATAGAGCCTGCAGGTTCAGTATGGTCGGAGGTAGACAGCTCAACCGCTTGTTGCGCCGCATTAATCATGACCACGCTTTGGTCGTATACCAACTGGCCTGCTTGCGTGATGATCAATGTACGAGTGGTTCGCTCGAACAGCTTTACTGAGAGTGCTTTTTCTAGACGTGTGATCAATTTACTCAACGCTGAAGGTGTAACGCCTAGCTGTTTTGCTGCGGCGGTAAAGCTCCCCTCATTCACAACTAAGATAAACGAGGCGAGATCGGGAAGTAGGGCGATGAGTTTTGGGTTAATCATAAGTATCCAGTTGGGCTAGTTGCAACGATGAGCTTATTGATAATTGTGAGTGATTTACTTTGATTTGTGAATCAATTTCATTAATTACTTGGCGTGATTGCTCTGATTGCTCTGATTGCTCTGATTGCTCTGATTGCTTGGCGTGTTTTGCTTTTCATCTCATCGGTTTTCATCTGTATAGCAGAGTTGCTGATGCACATTCTAAGAGAAGCGGATAATCATCACCATATCGTTTTGAGATGAAAAATAGAGATCTGATATGAAAGTGAAATTAGACACAAACGGAAGGGGATTTGACGTTAAAAAGAGCAGGTAAGACGCGTTTATGTGCCCTGTGTCACTGGGATGAACCATTATTAGTGCCTGTGATTCATTAATGTTTTTCCAACTAAAGGGATAATCGAGAAGGGGATGTTCAACTAGAATAGGGGTATAAGTTTTACAGTGTAAATGATCGAATTGAAATCGTTTACATCCCCTACATAATGCGGCGCGCGATGCTGCTGAATAATAATTAGGAAGGAATAGACAATGTCTTCTGCATTTTACCAACAGATTCAAACTCAAATCGAAGAAGTTAAAGAAGAAGGTCTTTACAAGTCTGAGCGCATTATCACTTCTGCACAAAAAGCAGCGGTTTCTATCTCGACTGGTGAAGAAGTACTAAACTTCTGTGCAAACAACTACTTAGGTCTTGCGAACCACCCAGCTCTTATCGAAGCAGCTAAAGACGGTATGGATCAGCACGGCTTTGGTATGGCTTCAGTACGTTTCATCTGTGGTACTCAAGACTCTCACAAAGAACTAGAGCAAAAGCTATCTACGTTCCTTGGTAAAGAAGACACTATCCTTTACACATCTTGCTTTGATGCAAACGCTGGCCTATTCGAAACGATTCTAGGCAAAGAAGACGCAATCATTTCTGATGCTCTAAACCACGCATCTATCATTGATGGTGTTCGTCTATGTAAAGCAATGCGCTTCCGTTACTCGAACAACAACATGGAAGAGCTAGAGCAACAACTTATCGCAGCTAAAGAAGCGGGCGCTCGTCACACGCTTATCGTAACTGACGGTGTGTTCTCAATGGACGGCGTAGTCGCTAACCTTCCTGCTATCTGTGATCTTGCTGACAAGTACGGCGCACTAGTGATGGTTGATGACTCTCATGCAGTTGGCTTCATGGGTGAAAACGGCGCGGGTACTCACGAGTTCCATAACGTTGTTGACCGTATCGACATCATCACAGGTACGCTTGGTAAAGCAATGGGTGGCGCTTCAGGCGGTTACACTTCTGGTAAAAAAGAAGTAATCGACTGGTTACGTCAGCGTTCTCGTCCATACCTATTCTCTAACTCTGTTGCACCTGCAATCGTATCGGCGTCTATCCGCGTTCTAGATCTTCTAGCGGAATCTGGCGACCTACGTACTCAACTATGGGAAAACTCTGCTCACTTCCGTACTCGTATGGAAGCAGCTGGTTTCACTATGGGTGGTGCTGACCACGCAATCATCCCAATCATGCTGGGTGATGCAAAAGTAGCGGCTGAATTCGCAGAGCGCGCACTAGAGAAAGGTATCTACGTAGTAGGTTTCTCTTTCCCTGTAGTACCAAAAGGCCAAGCTCGTATCCGTACGCAAATGTCTGCTGCACACTCTCGTGAGCAACTAGACCGTGCAATCGATGCGTTCATCCAAGTTGGTAAAGACATGGCTATCATCTAATTTTGAAGGGGTGCCTTGTGCATCCTTTGATTAGATAAAACAACACCCAATAGAACATATAGATTTTTGATTCTCGCCTTACAGTTAGGCGAGATGAACTGGATAACATTATGAAAATTAAAGCACTTTCTAAGCTTAAGCCTGAAGAAGGCATTTGGATGACCGAGGTTAAAAAACCTGAAATGGGTCATAATGATCTTCTTATCCGTATTAAGAAAACCGCAATTTGTGGTACTGACGTACATATCTATAACTGGGATGAGTGGTCACAAAACACAATCCCAGTACCTATGGTAGTAGGTCACGAATACGTGGGTGAAGTTGTTGGCATCGGCCAAGAAGTTCGTGGTTTTGAAATCGGCGACCGTGTATCTGGCGAAGGTCACATCACATGTGGTCACTGTCGTAACTGTCGTGGCGGCCGTACTCACCTTTGTCGTAACACTACAGGTGTTGGTGTAAATCGCACTGGTGCGTTCTCTGAGTTCCTTGTGATCCCTGCGTTCAACGCATTTAAGATCCCTGCAGAAATCTCTGACGATCTAGCATCGATCTTTGACCCGTTTGGTAACGCAGTACACACAGCGCTTTCTTTCGACCTAGTAGGCGAAGACGTGCTAATCACTGGTGCTGGTCCAATCGGTATCATGGCTGCTGCTGTTGCGAAGCACGTTGGTGCTCGTCACGTTGTAATTACTGACGTAAACGAATACCGCCTAGACCTTGCTCGTCAAATGGGTGTGACTCGTGCAGTAAACGTAATGGAAGAGAAGCTTGAAGACGTAATGGCTGATCTTGGCATGACTGAAGGCTTCGATGTAGGCTTAGAAATGTCTGGTAACCCATCTGCGTTCAACAGCATGCTGACTAACATGAACCACGGCGGTAAGATCTCTCTACTAGGTATTCCACCATCAGATATGGCAGTAGATTGGAATCAAGTAATCTTTAAAGGCTTGGTTATCAAAGGTATCTACGGTCGTGAGATGTTCGAAACTTGGTACAAGATGGCGTCACTAATCCAGTCAGGCCTAGATCTAACACCAATCATTACTCACCGCTACAAAGTGGACGACTTCCAGAAAGGCTTCGACATGATGCGTTCTGGTATGTCTGGTAAGGTGATTTTAGA
Source organism: Vibrio atlanticus (assembly GCF_024347315.1). NCBI lineage: Bacteria > Pseudomonadati > Pseudomonadota > Gammaproteobacteria > Vibrionales > Vibrionaceae > Vibrio > Vibrio atlanticus. The sequence goes on from NZ_AP025461.1 coordinate 761,540, forward strand.
CTGGGAGTAGGTTACAACCGGTTTTGAATTTCAGAAGGCAACAGGTAAAACTGTTGCCTTTTTTGTCGCCATTCTGTAGCCATTTTAAGTTGATAATTAATTTAACCTGTTGATATTTAATGGTTGTTTTTGATTTTGCATAGAGTGGCAAGTTTGATTCAATCAGGATTAGACCTATCACCAATCATTACTCATCACTTTAAAATTGATGATTTCCAAGCTGGCTTCGATGCTATGCGTAGTGGGCTTTCTGGCAAGGTTATCCTCGATTGGGAATAGAAAAAATTAGGCTCTAAATAGCAAAAGGCGACAGTGAAAACTGTCGCCTTTTTTACGAATAAAACCGCTAAATAACGGTCGATTACAGTGCCTGCCGCCACTTTGTCGCCATTAATTCTCTAATGGATTGAGGTGTACAGCTTGTATCAAATGTTCTGGAGCAAAATGAGAATACGCCATTGTCTGCTCAATTTTAGTGTGTCCAAGAATTCGCTGTAACACCAAAATATCCCCTTTGTTCATCATAAAATGCGAAGCAAATGTATGTCGTAGAACAGGCGTCGCTTGACCACTCGGTACGTGCTCTGGTAAAGCTCTTTTAATGTAGCGCCAGGCGTCCTTGTAACTCGTGTTAAAAATTTTATGGTTGCTCACCGCGATATCTAAGATCTCTTGATATAAAGCCGGTGAGATGGGCACACTTCGATTCCTCTTACCTTTTGTCTTGGTGTAAGTCAGTTTAAATTCAGCTACCTGTGAACGGGTAAGAGTTAGAGCTTCACTTATACGGGCACCGGTGGCTAAGCAAATCTTAGAAATTACAATGAGCTGTGGAATCGAGACTGTAATGACTCGGTTGAAATTTTTCAGGTTAACTAGGGCGTGTTGATCTTTCGTGAGTGTTTTTTGAACAGCATGGTAAAGAGTTATAATTTGCTTCGCCAAAAGTAAAACCATAACCAATACCATGCCAAGAACAATGCTAACTGATATTCGCTGGGAACTGCTACTCCAAGTTATGAAAAGTACAGGTCGTATTTACGATAAAACTGAACATCGAATGACATTTGAAGGAATACTTTATCGAATGAGAACAGGTATTCCTTGGCGAGATCTACCCTCTGAGTTCAAAGAGTGGAGTACCGTTTACAGACGATTTAATCTTTGGTCAAAGAAAGGGATTTTAGATAATCTTTTCAAAAGCTTATCTAGCATGGCTGATTTTGAATGGGTATTTCTTGATGGCTCTATAGTTAGAGCACATCAGCATAGTACAGGTGCAGCTACTGAAAGTTCAGAGCAAATAGGAAAAAGTCGCGGGGGCAACTCAACCAAAATTCACTTAGCCGTAGATAGTGGTGGCCTGCCGATTTGCTTTGATTTATCAGAGGGACAACGCCACGATATAGTGCATGCTGAAAGCTTAGTTGAGCAACTCGATGAAGTTAATACCATCGTTTGTGATAAAGGATATGACAGCGAACCTTTCCGTACTTTTGTTAAGGAACGTGGCGGAGAAACGGTAATTGCTAAACGCAATTACGGACAAGATATAGACAAAGACAGTATGGATTGGTGTCTATACAAGTATCGTCACTTGGTCGAAAATGCCTTTGGGAGAATTAAGCATTATCGAGCTATTTCAAGTAGATATGACAAGCTAGAAAGGAATTATGCCAGCATGTTATCGCTGGCATTCATGTTAATGTGGCTACCGATGTATTGTTGAACGCGAAATGTACAGCAAAGATCAACACGCCCTAAGAACTCTTCAATTTGTGGCTTGGTTAGATATGCTAGTTTCGTTTCTTCTCACTTGTTTTGATTGTTTTGATTGTTTCGATAGCTTCAAGTGGATTGGGGTATTTCCATTGATTGTACTTAATTAGTTTCTTGAACATTCCCTTTAGATAAATCAACTCCGTGTTATGTGTTGTTGGTGAAATCTTAATAGATTTATTTTTGCCACGGTAGGGTATTCGCGCTGCACGATAGTCTAAATAGTCTCGTTCTTTAAGGTGGGAGGCAATTGGATTCCCTAATTCTTCAATTGTCTTGGCTATTAGCTCCCGAGCTTGTTTACCCGATTTCAACGTATGACCGTGTATGGTCCACCAAGCGTCTAACAGTTCGCTCATTCTACGGTGATCGGGTTTACTTCCCATCCATGGCTTATCGTCAATCTCCTTCATCGTGTGAAGCTCAAAAGCCTTTGCTTCTCCCCTAGTCGTAAACTTTTTACGAACACGTTTCCCCGTTCGCCCATTCGGGTAACATTCGCAGAGCCAAGGTTTGGTAGAACCATCTTTTAAATTACGGATAGACATAATAAAGCCTAAAATTACTGTATATAAAAACAGTTTAATTGGGGCTGAAACGTAGAACAATGTTTTATATCGGACAAAAAGCACAGGTTAGGTTCCTATCTCAAAGTGCTAAGAAAGCTAATAGGTTATTGTGATCCGCAACAGCAGTTTTTGACAGTACAAAACTGGAAGGTAACTTCTCTCGTTGGAAAGACTTGAAGAGCATTATAATGGTTGAAAACTTCCGTATTGAGAAATGAAAAGTAATCGACCTAGAGTATCGTTACTATATCAGCTCCAAAGTGCTAAGCGCAGAGCAAGCTGCGATGGCAGTTAGAGAGCATTGGGATATAGAGTCAATGCATTGGGTACTTGATGTCAGTATGAATGAGGATGCGTGCCAGATATACAAAGACCATGGAGCGGAGAATCTATCTTGCTTGCGTCATATGAGCTTAAATATGCTCAGAGAAGAGCCAACTAAGCTAAGCATTGTTGGGAAGCAAAAGCGATGCATGATGAATACAACCATTCTAGAGGCAGTATTAAGTGCTGGTTTTACTCAGGCGGTGAAAAACTAGGCACTCATGCGGTCGCCCTGCTGATCAATTGACACTAAATTATGGTTTTTTTATACAACCTCATTCAACTGAGGTATTTACTCTATTTTTTAACGAAAATACCACCATATTCTAGTTAAAAGTGAACTGCTGTATCGAATTCACGCTAAGTTGATGTTAATTCGCCCAATTTTCGGCTATATTACACTCGATGAATAAGGGCGTAACGATTTTTATTCTCACTCCTCGGTTGTTAAGGTAGGTAATGTGCCATTAGTCATGGCGTTATTTTTAGAATAAATGTGGGTTCATTGATGAGTATTAAAGATTTAAGTGTAGTAAAGAAAATTGGGTTGAGTTACTTAGCCGTATTTCTGGTTTTTGCAGTTGTTTCTGTAGTGATGATGTCGAGTTTATTATCACTGAATAAAAACACAGCGATATTAACTGATAAAAGCCTGCCATCGGTTGCCTTGCTTAAAGGTATTCAAGTTGATATTACAAAAGTTCGTAAAGATGAATTTTCGCTTCTGTCAAATGCAAAGCATCCCAAAATCGCGGAATGGATAGAGGGGCTTGAACAATGGAGGGAAAATGTTCAACAAGGTATTTTGTCGTATGAAGCTCTAGCGCTGAGTGAGCAAGAAAAGCGTTCTTTTAAAGTATTTAAAGATACATGGAATAGTTATATTTCTGAAACGCAGCAATATAATTATTTACTTGCACAAGGTAAGGCAAAAAAAGCAAATGAAGTTGTTTTATCTAGTTTCACTACATATACAAAAGCTCTTACTAGCTTGGACAATACGCTTAGCTTAAATGATGAGCTTATAAATCAGCTAAAAGTAGAAGTACAAAGTGAATCTCAATCGACTCAACTTACTGCCACCGCTGGTTCCTTAGTCATTATCGGTATGATAATTCTTTCGTCAGTTCTGTTATCTCGAGTAGTTTGTAAACCGGTTAATCGAGCTTTATGGTTTGCTTCTCAGATAGCTAAAGGTCAGTTGAATAATACAATTGACGAAAGAGAGTTAACTGAAGATGAACTTGGTACTTTGCTGAAAGAGTTAGTATCAATGCAAAATAATTTGCATTCTTTAGTCTCAGAGGTGAGTGATTCTACAATTCAATTAACAGCAGCGGTGGAAGAGGTGAGTGCAATATCAGCTCAAACGGCTTCAGGAATGCAAAATCAACAATTAGAGTTGAGTTCTGTTGCATCGGCCATGACAGAAATGCAGGCCGCAGTTAACGAGGTAGCGCAGAATACAGAAAGTGGAGCTACCTCAGCAAACTCAGCAACTGAAGTTGCAAAGCACGGAACCGAGATTTTAAATAAAACAATCCAAGAAATTGATAAGGTCACTAAAACAATACAAAACACAGATGAATTGGCAAGTGATCTAGAAAATAGTTCAAGTAGCATTAATGTTGTTGTTGATGTTATTAGAGGGATTGCGGAACAAACGAACCTATTAGCCTTGAATGCTGCAATAGAAGCTGCTAGAGCAGGAGAGCAAGGGAGAGGCTTTGCTGTAGTAGCTGATGAAGTTCGTTCTCTGGCTCAACGAACGCAAGAATCTACAACGCAGATTGTCGATATTGTTGAAGACTTACAAGAAAAAACCATCAAAATGGGGGAGGCAAGCAGGGAGTGTCAGAGTGGTATCGCTACATGTGTTGACCAAGTCAATGAGGCTGGAGAACAAATTGATATGATTGAACACTCTGTCGAGAATATTGCTCAGATGAGTACTCATATTGCAACAGCATGTAGTGAGCAAAACTCAGTGTCAGAAGAGTTAAATCGAAGTGTGGAGCATATTAATTCAGCATCCTCAGAAATGGCAGAAGGCACTTCACAAACCGCTATAGCGTGTCAGGAAATCAGTAGTCTAGCTCATAATCTCCAATCGAGGATGGGAGCATTCAAGCTATAGAAAGGTGCACTACGCCTTAGATTTTTTTAATCAGGAGTGGCGTTGTTGATCAAATCAGCTCGAAGATCAACTCTAAGCCATTTCTGTCCAGAATCTTCACAGTTGGCACTTCGTAACGTAGAAGTGCCCCATAATCACTAAGAGTAAATGGTCATACACATTCTATTCATCTGTGTTTGCAATATCTGAGTTAATATACATTTACATCGATTTTAACGGGCTCTTTTTTACAAAAGGATATATACCAAGTTCCGCCTGAAGCTATACATGCAGCCTCTAGTTGAGCATCTTCATCTCGCTGTTGTGCTTTTCGTATTGCACGTGCTTGGCGAGAATCAATAGTTCCTTTCTTACATTCCTCATCAGACATATCTAAACCTCTACGAGCTAATTCCTTAGATACGACTTCCAACGTTGCAGAACGGTATGCGGGCGCGCTATTACCAACTTCGTAACACAAGCTATAAGTATCAAGATAACGAGCATCACTTTCCGAAACGTTTGAGCAACCAGCAACAGTCCCAATAACCCATAAGATTAAAAGATTCCTTCTAAACATATAAATCCCGAAAATCAACAAATTTAAAGTAATTACATTATACATGAATAAGATGATAAGTGCTGTTAAAACAATAGCTTTGAGAAATACTGACACGGATGCATAGATCCTCAAACGCTCAGATTAGCTGTTATGAACTATATAGTCAGTCGACGTTTATGTATTTCTTGATCTTGATAAATGGAATTAATGATGCGCACTTTTCCCGATAACAAGCGTTATGTAGATAGAGGGAAATATGACAACATCCGATTTAAAGGCTACTGTGTTTGTGCGTATTTCGGTGATTGCGATCGGCTGTTTCCGCTGTTTTTCAAGCAAGTTGTCGCTATTTTTACAATTCAGCAACGTGAATGATTACGCCGCACACTTTTCAGGGTTCAAATACACCTCATCGATATAACTCCATTCACCTTCGCCATAAACATTAAGGCCAGTCGCATCAATGGCTAGGTGCTGTATTGCTCCTCTCGTTTTTGTCTTAAATGAGACCTCAACTTGCTTAGCTCTATGATTGATGCAGTGTAATGCGGACAACTTAATGGAACATGGGCAAGTCTAAATATTGAGTCGATAAATCCTTGCGATGCTCTCAGTGGCATAGAAAACATGCGTTTCACCATGAGGGCCGTCGTGATAGCTAAATCGCTGAACCGACGTGGCCTTCCGCGCTTATTTTGTTTGCTTTGCGCCCAACCGCTTATCGCCTCTTCATCAATCCAAAAGGTCATAGAGCCACGGTTAATAAGTAATTGGTTGTATTGCTTCCAGTTGGTTGTTTTGTAGCGTGGTTTAGGCATGAGGCTACGAGAGATAGTGAACGTAGCAGATCAGATCGTAGGTTATGGATTTAATTCCATTGAATTACGCAATAAGGCCTAAATGGACCGCTAAAATGGCATATATGCTGGTTTTGTAAAATCAATGAAAATGTAAAATGTAATCTATCAATATATTTCGCCTTTGGGAAAGTAAAGACATGGCGAAATATATTCACGATACCTTAATTAGCAAATCATGAGAGTCTATGCCATTTTTAAAATCTCAGGCTGAACAGCTTTCTCAACCAATCAGTGATGAGTTGGTGTGTGGTGTTTACTTGAAAATGGACAAAAGTGCGTTTCGTCCATTACGGAATGAGTTCAATGTGGCGCAAACCGCATTGCGTAAACTCAGTCAGAATCCGGCAGAAAGCGAAAAAGACGAGTTGATAGCCGCGTGTCACGCAAGTTGGCAGTCCTTGTCCGAGCGTTTGCTTGAAACTTTCGCCCACACCACGCGAGACATCGAGTTAATTTCTTGGTTTATCGCGGCTCAATTTTTGCTCGACCCTAGTCTTGAGAGTGCGGCCAATAGTATCGAATGGTTGGCGGACTTGGCAGAGCAACACTGGGATCACCTCAACCCCGTTTTGACTGAAGAAAAACTCACATCCGACGAGAATGCGGCCATCGCTAAGCAACAAGCTGAAGCGAAAATTAAGGCATTGATGCAATTGGTTGGGGAGAGTGAAGAGAGCTGTTTGCTGTATGGGCCATTGCTTCAACTTCCTTTGGTCGGAACGGTAACATTTTATGACTACCAGAGCGCCGAGCGCCGAAGTGAAACCAGTCAATTAAAGTCGTCTCTCTCTGCAGTAGTAGCTCAGGAGCGCGCTGCCATCACCGCTAAATTGGACAATTTGAGCCAAGTACTCGCGCAGTTGGATAGATTGCGCGTAAACGTCGCTCAGCGAAGCCAAGCATTAGGCGTCAAAGCGGCCAATTTTGGCTTCGTGACGGGATTACTGCGTCGCGTGGACCAAGCGCTATTTCATCTCACTGGGATCAAAGTGACGGCGACGACGGAGCCGAAAGCCGCAGCGCCTGCTGATGAGCCTTCCGTGGTTTCCGAGCCCACGAATATTGAGCCATCGACTTGTACATCGGAGCCTATGACAACGTCACAGCACCTCCATGCCGGGAACTTGTCCGCGTTGGGCGCGCTCAACAATATGAACCGTGATCTGGCATTCCATCTATTGAGAGAGATCGCGGACTACTTTCGCCAAAGCGAGCCGCATAGTCCTAGCGCTTTCATGTTAGAGAAGGTGATTCGTTGGGGCTATCTCCCTCTGCCTGAGCTGTTGCAAGAGATGATGGCAGAGAAAAGCGCTGACTCGGTCAGTGCAATGTTTAATGCCGTTGGGCTCAATCACCTTGAGCAGGTGACTCTGCCTGAAGTGACACGCCCAGCGGTCACCCCGGTGCCTTCGGTGGCTCCGCAAGTTTCGGAAGCACCAAGTGCCCAAGAGTTAGTATCACAGACTTCCCCTGTCGATACCCAACCTCAACGAGATGATGAACCTAAATCCTCAGCTAAATCTGGCTTGAGCTGGTAATCGTCTTTTAAAAATAAGGAAAAAACATGGCAAGTATTTATATGCGCATCAGTGGCTTCAACTTCGAAGAAGGTGCAGCCACTATCGAAAAAATAAAAACAGAGAATGGAGAAAGCACAGATTGGTTTGCGATCCAGTCTTATGCGTGGGGTGGTGCTCGCAACGTTGCGATGGACATTGGTAATGCCACCAACGCTGATGGTGGCATGGTCGGCGTGAGTGAAGTCAGTGTCACTAAAGTAGTAGATGCTGCCTCAGAAGCTCTCTTGTCTTATCTATTTGCCCCAGGTAAAGATGGCCGTGATGTTGAGATTGCCTTCACCAAACCAGCGGATGGAGGTAAAGGTGTGGAAGTGTACTTCCAAATCAAACTCGAAAAAGCACGTCTGGTTTCTTACAACGTGAGCGGCACTGATGGCTCACAACCTTACGAGAGCCTATCGCTGTCTTACACGAAAATTTCTCAAAAGCACCATTTTGAGTCAACTGGTGGTGATCTTAAGCCAGGTGGTATTGTGACTTACAATATTCCTACGGGAATTATGGAGTCTGGTCAGACAGGATCGTAAAAGCTGTGCGCATTATTTTTCCAATAATGCGCCTAACTTCCCAATAGAATAAATAGGACAAGCTATGTCATTGAACTCGCAACACAAGCGCGTCAGCAAGAACCGAGTCAGCATTACGTATGATGTGGAAACCAATGGTGCTGTGGAAACCAAAGAACTGCCGTTTGTCGTCGGTGTAATTGGTGATTTCTCGGGCCATAAACCGGATTCGGAAAAAGTCGCGCTTGAAGAGCGTGAATTTACTGGCGTTGATAAAGACAACTTCGACTCTGTGATGGGGCAAATCCACCCACGTTTGTCGTACAAAGTGGACAACAAGCTAGCAAAAGACGACACACAATTTGATGTGAATTTGAGCTTTCGATCGATGAAAGATTTTCATCCGGAGAATCTGGTTGAGCAGATCGACCCACTTAAGCAGTTAGTTGAGACACGTAATCAACTCAAAGTGTTGTTAAGTAAAGCGGACCGCTCAAGAGATCTCGAGAGTCTGTTAAAAGAAGTTCTACAAAGTACAGACGCCATCAATGGCTTAGCTGAGGAACTTGGTTTAAATCAGGAGGGCGGCGAATAATGTCGGTAGAACAACAAGCAACGCAAAATGTGGCAGAAGCAGAGGCTTCGCTGAGTTTTCTTGATCGTGCGATCAGTGCGACCGCCCAGACGCCCGTCAATACGACGAAAGAGTTGTTGAGCATTATGACGGCCCAAGCGCTAGAAGGGACCGTAACGTGGGATAAAAACTTTACACTGACCATTGAGAAAGCCATCGGCGAGATTGATCGTAAGATCTCTGAGCAGTTGTCTACGGTGATGCAAAACTCTGAGTTCCAAAAAATGGAAGGGTCTTGGCTGGGGCTACAAAAACTCATAAAAAATAGCGAGTTAGGACCAGATTTAAAGATCAAACTGGCGGATTACACCAAAGAAGAACTGCTTGAGCAATTCGAAGATGCCCCAGCAATTGATCGTAGTCGCTTCTTCAACATGGTGTATCAGGAAGAATTTGGTACGGCCGGGGGTCAGCCGTACGGTGCTCTCCTTGGGGATTACGAGTTTGGTTACGGTGACGAAGATGTTTCTTTGCTTCGTTACATGGGCGAAGTCGCGTCGGCATCTCACTCTCCATTTGTTGCGGCGGCAAACGCTGGCATGTTCGATTTCAGTTCATTCAGTACCTTTGCTGAAGGTAAACCAGTCGCTACAGGCTTTGACTCGCCAGCGTATGCAAGTTGGAATGCATTCCGTGAAAGCGATGACTCGCGTTACGTAGCGCTGACCTTACCTAAGACAATGGCACGCTTACCATACGGCGCGGATACGGTGCCAGTGAAGTCTTTTGCGTTTGAAGAGCTGAAAACGCGTGACAACGGCCAAGCCATTGTTTCATCAGACAACGAGTTTGTTTGGAGCAATGCAGCGTATGAATTTGGCTTACTTATGACTCAAGCTTACACAAAATACGGTTGGTGTACGGCGATTCGTGGTACGGAAAATGGCGGCAAAGTTGAAAACTTACCGAATTTTACGTACGTGTCAGATGCCGGTGATCTATTGCAGCAATGCCCGACTGAGCTCAACTTTACCGATGAACGTGAGAAAGAACTGAGTGATCTGGGCTTCTTGCCGCTCGTGCATTACAAAAACACGAACTACGCGGTGTTTATGGGCGCGCAGACGACGCACAAGCCAAAGACTTACACAGATCCTGATGCAACGGCAAACGCCGCAATTTCAGCTCGTTTACCTTATACGATGGCTAGCAGCCGCATTGCCCTGTACCTCAAAGTTATGGGCCGTGATCGTATTGGCTCTAACTTAGATCCAAATGATGTTGAGCGCGATCTCAACTCTTGGATCGATCAGTACGTAAACCCAAATGCGATCGGTAACGATGCCAAAGCCACCCACCCGTTGGTTGAGGCAAAAGTCACTGTTGAAGAACAAGCTGGCCGACCTGGCGCTTATTCTGCGGTGGCCTACCTGCGTCCTTGGCTACAAATGGAAGAATTGACGACCTCATTGCGTATGGTTGCAAATATCCCTGGTTAATCTGATTCGGGGGCTTGTAGTCCCCGAATGTTTTGCATTGAGTTTTTGATGAAAGTTGACTCCGAAATACCACTCAGCCCAATAGGCTCTTCCGCCTGGCAGGCCTTATTAGCTATGGCGCCACGTCAATCAAAAGCGCTATTCAAAGCATGGCTTAATCGTTTGATTGCTCAGCTTGATGCACTGCTCAGTGAGCAATTATCTGAAGTCATTCAGCATCCGCAGTTTCAGCAACTGGAAGCGTCTTGGACTGGAGTCGAATCCTTGACAGAGGTTCAAGTTTCGCAGCGTCGTGTGAAAATTAAGCTGCTCGATGCCAGTTGGCAAGTGGTTGCTTCCGATCTTAACCATTCATTCGATTTAAAGCATTCGAGGCTGTATCAGAAATTATATGCCAACGAGTTTGATACGGCGGGAGGATTGCCTTTCGGGCTTGTCATGGTTGACCATAAGATCAGTGCCGACTACAACCCAGATCAAGAGTGGGATGACTTATTCACTCTTCAACTGTTATCTGAGTTGGGTGAAATGGCATTTTGTCCAATGGTGTTAGGTGTTGATGAACTCTTTTTTGGGGATGACCCTCGTCGACAACTGCATGATCGAGCTCGTATAAACCGTATTCTAAGCAGCCGTGATCTCGTGTCATGGCAACTGCTACGTGGGCGCAGCTCGTCACGTTTTCTCCACTTAGTGATGCCAGAGTTTTTAATGCGCCAACCTTATCAGCATTGTCCTGCTGGCTTTCTGTTTAACCAAGAACAACGTGAGCATTGTGCCTTATGGGGGAACAGTGGCTACCTGGTCTTGAGTAATGTGATGCGCGAGTTCGACCGCATCAGTTGGTTTGGGTTTTTGCGTTCATACGATGACACTGGTAACTATGGAGCGGTAGTGCCGAACTCTGGATCACTGCGCACGAAAGTAGACTTGTTTGCGGAGGACGATGGCTTTTGGGGCGCGCAGGGATTCATGCCCTTAACGAGCCTTTATTTGAGTGATCAAAAAGGATTTTTTAGCAATCAGTCCGTCTGGCAAGCCCCGAGCCCAGATCAACGTCAACTAGGAATGCTACAGACCAATTTGATGGCCTGCCGATTTGGTCACTACATCAAAGCACAAATCCGTGATCAGGTTGGACGGTACGACAGTGTGGAAAGTTGTCGACGTAGCCTTGAGCGGTGGCTGGATCAATACATCAGCAACGTGAGCTATGGAGAAGACTCGATCTTAGCGCGGTATCCCCTCCGTTCCTGCTATGTGCGAATTGAAGAGTCAGAACACGATAAGACGCGTTATCTGTGTGAAATCATGCTCCAGCCTCAGTATCAGTTTGAAATGATGGACGCCAAAGTAGTGTTGACAGCGTCGGTATCTGGACAAGAAGTGGGGGAGAGTCAATGAGTCTAATGGCAAAACTCAATCAGGGGTGGCGCAATGACATTGATGCCGTCCGCGACGTCATTGTGGATAACGTTTGTGATTTGATCTCGAGTCGGGCACCTCTTTGGTCGAACGAGCCATCTATCCCAGAAGCGACCATTGCTGGTTTGGGGATGCGAAATATTGCTCGCGCACAAAGTAAGACAAACAATGCCGACATTATTGACGAAATTGAAGCGCTAATCCGTTTCTATGAGCCACGTTTAACGCAGGTTGAAATTGAGGTGCAGGAAGGGACAAACGCGACGAACCAACTGAGTTTTCGTCTGTCTGCTGTGGTCCACTCGGATCTTGGCGATGAAGCCATCGTGTTGGACTCCTTTCTGGATCTCAGCAGCAACAAACTTGATGTAAGGAAGTCTAATTTTGTCTAATTCATTGCTTTCCTATTTTGAACAAGAGCTGCGTTTTATTCGCAATGAAACCACACAATTTGCCGAGCGCCACCCAGGGGCAGCGCGTGCGCTCAGTATACGCAAAGACAGTATTGATGACCCACAGATCGCTCGTCTGATCGAAAGTGTTGCACTGATGAACGGTAAGTTACAGCAGCGTCTTGATGACTCTTATCCGGAACTGACCGAAAGCCTGGTTACATTGCTGTTTCCGCATTACTTAAGACCGCTCCCGTCCTATACCATGCTGGATTTTGAGGTGGAGAAGGACGCCAATGCTAAGCATATGATTCCCAAAGAGACGGAATTCGACTTAATGGGTGAAGGGGAGGAGCCGTTCGTGTTTCGAACGACGGAGGACATCGAGATTTTTCCGACCTCCGTCTCGTCAGCCGAAGTGTTATTTGCACCTTTTGAACTGGCTAAGCCATCAGGGGCAGAGAGTGCGAAGGCAATGCTGGAGCTGACCATCACGGCGACCGATGAAGGCATTGAACTCAGTGAGTTGGGTATGGAAAGCCTCACTCTGCACCTCAAAGGAGAAAGCCACTTTGCTTTGCGTCTTTATGATGTCTTGGCTCAAGGTGTTGCTCAGGTGGCGCTTCAATGCGAAGGCGGTGCGGTGCTACTGGGACCATCGGCATTGCAACCCATTGGTTTTGACGCTGAGAACACGGTATTGCCCTATCAGGCAGCCAGTTTTGGTGGGTTCAAACTGCTGACTGAGTTCTTTATGTTTCCCGAGCGTTTTCAGGGTTTTAGTCTCGATTTGACGCGTCTTGGTCAACGACGTCTAGGGGCGGAATGTCGGCTTCAAATCTTCCTTGATGAAATCAGTATGGAGCAGGCGCGAAGCATCCAGACCCAGCACTTTTCATTGTTTAGCGTCCCTTTGGTGAACTTGCACAGTAAGATCTCTGAGCCTATCCATATTGACTTCAGCCAGAAGCAATATCCGGTGTATCTCGATAGCAATCAACGCAGTGATTTGGAAGTATTTTCTGTTGACGAGGTGGTGGACGTTACAGAGGGTGAACCGTGTGTGGTGCCGCCTCTGTACGGGGAAAAATACACCAGCACAAACAATTCATTGCGATGGCAACTTGTGCAAAGTATCCATGAAAGAGGGGTGCTGAGCAGCAGTTTGAAAGTGGCGGACTTGGGACACGTCAGTGCGAAGGTAGGGGAGCGCGTCTGGACTGTCACCACCACGGCTAGCGATGGTGTGAGCGCAGGTTCACTCCCAGTAACAAGTCAAATTGCTTGTCGTGATGCGCTAACAATACCTGCCACAATGAGTTTGTCACGCAGGCCGACGTTGCCAGTACGAAGTCGAGACGCCAATAAGAATGTGTGGGCGCTGCTGTGCCACTTGCATTTTAACTACCATGCCATTTTGGGTACCGACAATCCAACGGCTACCTTGAGAAATGTACTGGAGTTGTACAACCACAATCAAGCCGTGCAGAACCAAGTATATATTGATGCCCTACTGGATATTACCCAAGAGCAGGTTGTGGCACCGCTCCGTGTCTCTGGCAAAACGTGTTTTGCTTACGGAACAAAGATCGCTGTGACGTTAGAAGCCAGTAACGTGAATGGGGGCATTGCTTTGTTTGCCCACTTACTGGATCGATTCTTTGCCTACTTTGCGGGCTTTAACAGCTTCACGCAGTTGGATGTTTATCTCGAAGGACAAGATGGTGTTTATCTGTCCTTCCCAAGGAGAACCGGGTGCAAGAGTCTATTGTAAGTCGATTGACCTCGGGTGGCTTCGCGGGTCAGTTGGAAAAGGCGTGGCAGATGTTCAAGCATCAAGCGCATCTGGTGGGGCAACGACCTGAAGTCAGGTTCAAAGCCGAAGTTCTTCCTGCCTATTACCAGACTCAGGTGTCTCAAGTCACGTCTGACCGAACTGGGGCATTCATCGTGTCAACTTCAGTTGCTGCGTTGTCTGGCAATGGAGGAGCGATGCCCCGAGCGATGTACAGCGGCGCGCTCTCAGCGCGATTTGAACGGGGGGACGAAGCCGCCTGTGATTTCTTTGACACGTTTAACAACCGCTATTACCGCCTGCATTGTGAGACCGAACAAAAACACGATCTGGCCTATCAAGTTGAAGAAGAGCATTTCCATTGGAACCAACACCGTCAGTCGATGACTGGCATGCTGTCTTCACTGGCTGGTCAGACGGGAGAAATACGCTCTATACCCGAAGATCACTTGGTGCAATACACCGGATTGCTTGGGCTTAAGCTGACGTGTTTGCTCGCTTTGAAAGTGTTGCTGGAGGACTATTTTGATGCGGAGTTTGATATCGCCCGAAGTGGACTAGAGTACCTCCCTCTTACGGAATGTTCGTTAACCCAAATTGGGCAGAGTGGTCAGAATCAACAACTTGGGATAGGTGCGTTGGCAGGGAAGAGTACACCGATGCTCGGGCACAAACTCGCGATCAAAATTTGTCCAAGAAACTACGCCCATTACCTTGCTATTAGGCATGACGAGAAAATGATACGTGCGATTGATCATATGGTACGCAGTTACATGGGGGTCAATACCAAGTTTGCTTTGTACATGAAAGTGCGAAGCCAGTACCTGCCGCGAGTCACGCTCTCTTCCGACCATCAGAAAGCACTGCGAATAGGGCAGTCTGCGTGGATGGACAATCAATCAACCCAACCACAGTTTGTGGAAATGCCACTGGCGAAAAGTTAGGAAAAAAGAATGATCAACATTGAACTGAAGAGCTTGGTTAAAAGGCTGACACCAGCGTTAAAAAACGCTTTAGAGTCAGCCGCTGGTGAATGTGTCAGCCATACTCATTTCTCGATAGAGCCAGAACATTGGTTCTTACTGTTGCTGCAGCAAAGTAAAGGATGGGATGCGGCGTTGCAACAAGCATCCTTATCGAAAGCTCAAATCCTCGAGCGTTGTCATGCTCATTTAACAGGGTTACCTCGTGGGAATGACTCGTCCCCCGCGCTGTCACCAGGGTTGGTTGAGTTACTGAAAGATGCCTGGATGTTAGCCTCGCTGAACAATCAACAATCGGTTGTCAACGAGTATCACGTTCTCATGGTGCTTAAACAGCGAATGGAACAGAGCATTTATAATGGTGTCTTGAGTGGCTGGGTGACAACGTTATCGTCAGAGTGGCTGCGCCAGCAGGCTTTGGCGGCCAATACGCCCAATCCAATCTCGGAGACGTCCGAAAGCATGGTCTCAGCCCTTGGTGATTCCACCACGCCGGCTTTGGACAAGTACTCGCAAAATTTAACGGAGGCCGCACGAAGCAGAACGTTAGACCCGATCTCGGGGCGTGGTGATGAAATTCGTAAGGCGATTGACATCTTGTGCCGTCGACGTCAAAACAGCCCAATCTTAGTCGGTGACCCCGGTGTGGGAAAAACCGCTATCGTTGAAGGATTGGCACAAGAAATTGTCAATGGCAATGTCCCGCCTGCGCTCGAGAATATTGAGCTGCGAAGCCTTGATCTATCCCTACTCCAAGCGGGTGCGAGCATTAAGGGGGAATTCGAGAATCGCTTAAAAGATGTCATCAATGAAATTAAGCAATCGCCGACACCTATCATCATGTTTATTGATGAGGCACACACGCTGATTGGAGCCGGAGGCGCCGCAGGTCAAAACGATGCGGCGAACATTCTTAAGCCAGCCCTGGCTCGGGGGGAATTTCGCTCTTTAGCGGCGACGACGTGGGCGGAGTACAAACAATACTTTGAATCGGATGCGGCACTGACTCGACGCTTTCAAGTCGTGTCTGTTGACGAGCCGAGTGCTGAGGATGCGGTGCATATGCTACGCGGCGTTAAACGAAGCTTGGAAAAGCACCACAGTGTCAAAGTGATGCAGCAAGCCATTGATGCGGCTGTGTCGTTGTCTGTCCGTTACTTACCCGAACGCAAGTTGCCGGACAAGGCGATCAGTTTGTTGGACACTGCGTGTTCACGAATTGGGTTAAGCCAAAGTGCCACTCCACGCCAAATGGAGGCGGTGGCAGAGCAAATTCGCTATACCCGCAATGAAATTGACACGCTATCGCACGAAGCAGCCCTATGGTCGATGGATGACCCTCGATTAGCGGCGGCAAAGCAGCGGTTGACCACCTTAGAGGCTGAACATCAGGCCATTGAATCACGCTGGAATGAGGAGCGTGATTTAGTGACGTCAATCCTCGAATTGCAAACTTGTCTGGATGAGGAGCTGCAAGATCAGGGCGAGATCACGTCCAATGAACTAAGAGACACACTATCTGAGAAAATGGCGGCATTGGGTGAACTGCAAGGCGAGCAGCCATTGGTTCTGCCTCTGGTGACGGCACAGACGATCGCGGAGGTGGTCGCGCTGTGGACTGGGATTCCTGTCGGCAACATGTTAAGCCAAGAGGTCGAGCGACTGATGGCGCTTGAGTCACACATTGGTGAACGTGTTATTGGCCAGATCACCCCAATTGCTGAGTTGTCACAGGCGATACGTCTTTCGCGAGCGGGATTAACGGATCCGCGCAAGCCTGTCGGTGTGTTCTTAATGTGTGGACCGAGTGGGGTCGGTAAAACTGAGACGGCGTTGGCTTTAACTGATTTGCTGTATGGGGGCGAGCGTAATATCACCACCATTAACATGACGGAGTTTAAGGAAGCGCATAAGGTCTCGATGCTGCTGGGCTCGCCAGCCGGCTATGTTGGATACGGAAAAGGAGGCGTCTTGACGGAAGCGGTACGCAAAAACCCTTACTCGGTACTCCTGCTGGATGAAATGGAAAAAGCGCACCCAAGTGTGCATGACATCTTCTATCAAATCTTTGATAAAGGGGCGGTTTCAGACAGCGAAGGTCGCCATGTCGATTTTCGCAACACCATTATCATCATGACCTCAAACGCCGCGGACAGTGCCGTCGTGGATGCTTGCTCAGAAGAGCGACCTGACGTTCCTTCTCTGACTCACACGATCTTTCCTGAACTGCAAAAACACTTTAAGCCAGCGTTTTTAGGTCGAGCAACGATTGTGCCTTATTTCCCACTCAATGACGACGAAATGGCAAAGATCGCGGCGTTATCTCTTCAGCGAATTCGCCAGCGTGTTGATGAACACTACGGGGCGAGCTTTGATTACGACCCACAAGTGATTGAGCAGCTAGTTCATCTGAATGAGTCCCCGGAAACAGGGGCGCGAGCCATTGAACAAATCATCAATCGTCAATTGATGCCTAACTTGGCGAATCAATGCATTCAACGCATGAGCGAGAACCAGCAGGTGGAAGCGGTGCATGTCGGTATCGACAGCAATGGCTTGTTCGACATTCGCATTCAATAACAAGTGATAAAGAGGCGTTAGACCTCACATTAAGCAGCGGTGAGTGATTACCGCTGCCTTGACCAACAACGACGTGAGTTTTTGATTTTTTTTTGTTGCTAGGGGCGGTGTCAGCGCTCCCACATTAGTAACGTTACATGATGAGTAAGTATAGATGACGCAACCTGTTTTTTCTAAGTCACAACTGGAATGGATTCGACATAACCTCACTGTAGCCGTGATCCACGGTGGGGACAAAGCGCGCGCGGAGAGCTTTATTTTCGAGAACTTAAGCCCGCGTTCAACTAAGACGTACGAACCTGTGGCGCACGATATCACGAATGCTCTGCGTGAATCGGGTTTTCAACATGTGGAGGTATTGGCTGAGGACATTGATCTTGCTCAGCAGTTGAAAGACAAAGCCATTGACTTAGTGATCACCAATAGCGGTGGACTTCAGGGATTTGATTCAATGTGTCATCTGCCATCAACGTTGGAGATGTTGGGCGTCCCTTACGTCGGACATTCGCCAATGACGGCAGGCATATTGGATAACAAACACCTCTTTAAGCATGAGATCCACGCCGCGGGATTACCGACGACACCTTTTATTACTATAGGTATTGACGAACGCTTCGAGGATGAGGTCAAGCAAAGCGCGATTGACCAAATTGAGGCGCAGTTTGCGGACGGGTTTATCGTAAAGCCTGTGTCTGGGAGAGCGTCGATTCATGTTTACCCGGTCTTTTCGAGAGAGGCCTTGGCAGGAGTGGTCGAGAAAGTGCGTGTAGCGACGGGGAACACGGTGATGATCGAACCCTTTCTCAGCGGTCGTGAATTTGTGGTGGCGGTAGCAGGCGAGTTCATTTTCAAGTCTGGTCAGCTTACACAGTCGGATACACCGCTGGCTTTTTCTATCACTGAGCGTGTGCTTGGCGAGGACGAGCCGATTTTTACGTCTATGGACTTGAAACCCATAACCCAAGATCGTCTGATTGCAGTCACCGACGAACCTCTGCGTAGTGAACTGGCAGCGATTGGGCAGAAAATCTACCGCCAATTGGGTCTTCAAACGCTGGTTCGCGTTGATTTACGTATGGATAGCACAGGCAAAGTGTACGTTTTGGAAACGAATCCAAAACCGGATCTTAAACGCCCTCAAGGGGACAGCGTCAGTTTGGTTTGCCATGACTTAGCCCGTGAAGGCATGGACTACACAGATCTTGTCCAGTCACTGGTCTTCAATCGTCTGTCTTTCTTAAAGCAGAAAAGACCGATGGCGTTGGCCCACTGCCTAACGGCGCAATTTGATGCTTTGCAGGAGTAATAGTTGAACACGTTTAAGCAATACAGTCGCTTGATGCTTGGGGCGTTATTGGTCCTGTTGTCACTGATGTTGATCTTCGTCGTGGGCTATGCCCAGGCATTGAAAAGCTATCAACAACAAAGCCGAGACGCCATTCTAGCCCAAACGGAAGCGGCCAAAATCGGTATAGAGCAAGTGCTGAACTCTGGGGTCCCACTGCCTGACATCGCGGGGTTAGAAAAAGTGTTGTCTCCTATCGCAGATGCTGACTCGTCAGTGGTCGATATCCGCGTGATTTCGGGACAACAAGAATTGTATCGCTATACCGATGAAAGCATGCACGGAAGCTTGGTCAGCATCCCTTTGAACAACAAGTTTACACAGGTGGGAGCATTGGAAGTGATGCTCAGTGATCATGAGATTGCCAAGACAATTGATGGGCAGTTCAAACCCATGTTGGGGTTGGTGCTCTTTTTGACCGCCGCGTTTGTGTTTTTTGTTCTTCGTAGTGCCAATCCTAAGATCTACTTTACCGCATTTGGCGGGGTGTTTTTGGCAATGTCCACGAGTGTATTTTTTATGGTGGGGGCTCTGTATAAGTCGGGTTTGGAGAACAAAGCCGACTCCATGGCCAACATCGTAACGCAGCGATTAGCGCCTGTATTGAGTGCTGGAATTGGGTACGAGCAAGTCAGCGGTATTGATCGAATGTTGGACAGTTTTCGTCAGTCCAATCCTGAAGTTTCATCCATCTCCGTGTCACAAGGGAATACGATGATCGCCAAAAGTCAGGCTCGCGCCGATTCCATGGTTGTGGAGAGTATGGCTGCGTTTCTTGTGGAGGATACCAAAGGCAGCCAAGTTACTGTGGCCTTTGATCCCAAGGCATTGCTGGCTCAACTCCTGAAAACGCTGAAAAACTTTGCGATCTTGTTCGCTGGGTGTGCGTTCATCTGCTTTGCATTTGTGCGTTTGCTTTGTCACTCCAAGGCACAGTCTGACAATGAGGCCGTGTTAGCAAAAGTGAAACCTTTGTTACTGGTGACGGTATTGATGGAGTCATTGATGGCGCCCGTATTGCCGCAATATTTGACGCAGGTAGCGGTGGAGAGTGGCGCAAGTGAAAGTTGGTCCTCGTACTTTTTTACCCTGTACTTCGTTGGATTTGCTGCGACATTATTGCCGGTGGCGCGATTGCTAGAAGTGTGGGATATCCGCAAAGTGTTGGGGGCAGGGATCGTACTGTCGTCGCTGGGTTGCTTACTTTTGGCGTATGACTCTCAATTGATGACGGTGCTCGTGGCTCGTTTGATTTCGGGGGTGGGTCAAGCCACGATCTTCATTGCTGTGCAAGGGTATATTTTGCGCTGCAGCGATCAAAGCAACAAAACGCAAGCCGCCGGCATTATCGTGTTTTGCTTTAATGCGGGCTTTATTTCAGGCGCCGCAATTGGTGCGCTCTTGGCGGACACTGTTGGGGTTCAAGGCATCTTCATGCTGGCGGTGTTTGTTGGTGGGTTAATGTATCTGTTCGCGTTGACTCTCCCTTCGATGGCGATGCAAGCCACAAAGCAGGGGACGTTAAAAGAAAACTTTACCGCCATGGTCAAAGATGCGTCAGCATTGATGCGAGTCCCTTCGTTTATGCGCACAATGTTGCTTGTAGGGATCCCGACCAAAATGATGCTCACAGGTGTCGTGTTTTTTGCCGTACCTATCTTGTTATCGAATGCCGGCGTAGAGCGAGAGAGCATCGGTCAAGTATTGATGGCGTATGCTTTTTCCGTGTTATTTGTTAGCGGCAAGGTGTCACCGATGATAGACCGAGTAGGCTCGGCGAAATGGGCGCTGTGTCTTGGCAGTGGCGTCGGTGCTGTCTCACTTATTTTATTGTCTTTTTCTTTCCGTTTTGAAGACATAACGTATCTGGTTTTAATTGCCACGTTTGCGATGTTAGTCATGGGGATTTCTCACGGATTGATCAACGCCCCTGTTGTGACGCACGTAGTGACGTCGACTCAGGGCGCGAATGCGAACTCAGTCGCGTCAACGTATCGCTTTCTTGAACGACTCGGACATGTTTTGGGAGCCATTGTTGTTGGAGCACTGTTGACTCATTTGGGACACTCTTGGGCGTTTTTCACCCTATCGATCTTCTTTGGTTTCGCCGGGGCGACGATGTGGCTTCTTGATCGAACGCCAAGCATGGAGGGGCAATCATGAAGAGGTTGATGGGAGTTTTTCTGTGGGTGACGATGTCATCGTTCGTTCAGGCGAAATGGCCTCAGTGGTTGGGAGAACCGCTCATAGACAATCATTCGGTGGAGTGGGAAATAAAGGCTCAAGAGGGGGACGTTGTGTTCGCGCCGCGCGCAGAACGTCCGCGTGTCTGGGTGCTTATTTCACGCAAAGCGGACTCTTACGATGTGGCCCTCTCCACCATGCTAAAAGTCTTTCGTCGCGAGATGCCTAATGTCTCATTTCGAGTGTTCTTATTGCCGGCGACTCAGCAGCAGTTGCGAACGTGGACGCATGCGGCGGAACGTGAGGCGGCTCTGATTTACAGCGTGGGATCGCGGGCGACGGTGTCGCTTCATGAGGTTTATTCGGGCGGTAAACTGCCGGTGATCTCAGTTAATGCCAAAGATCCTGTCTTAATGGGGCTGACAGACAACTATCAAAGCAGTGGAAACAACTTTGCGTATACATCCCTAAACTTGCGAGCGGATATCACGCTTAACTTTTTACGTCGTTTCCGACCAAGCTTGACGCAAATTGGTGTGCTGTATGCAAAAACCAACACCAGTGCTTACTTGACTCAGTATCTACCACTGAAAATGGAAGCAGAAAAGCAAGGTGTGCGAGTTTTTCCTATTGAAGTGGATGAAACCCAACCCGGGCAAACGCTAGAAGAAAGCATGGCAGCGCAAACGCAAGCCATGCGAGTTGGTGATCATACGTTTGAGCGTTCACTGCTTTGGTTAACTGGCAGTTCGAGTTTGCTGAGTCGGATTGATGAGATAAACCAGTATTCGCAGCGTTTACCTTTGTTGACGGCAGTACCGGATGCGGTCAATGCCAGTGCGCAAAGTGCGTTAATGTCGGTTGGTGTCGGGTTTGAAAATAACGCACATCAAGCGGCGCTCTATGGTCTTCGTATTCTGAACGAAGGGGTAAAGCCTCATTCTTTACCTGTTGGACTCCTGTCCCCCCCTGATATTGCGATCAGTTTTAAACAAGCTGAGCGAGTCAACACCCCTGTACCTTTCGTTTTGCTCGAAATGGCGAGTGACATCTACGCCCGCGATGGCAGTGTTGTGCGCTCAGCGGGCATGAGCATGGAGGATCATACACCATGAGAACCGTCATATTTCTGCTGCTATTCATCGGAAGTAGCAGTCAATCGGCGTGGGCGTTCAGTCGACCAGACCGTTTACTGCTCGCAACGCAAGAGTGGTTTCCCTACCAGTACCAAGAGAACGGGGTAATGAAAGGCCCAGGGATCGATAAAGTAAAATGCGTAATGCGCCACCTGGATCAGCCCTATCAACTGACCATGACCAAATGGGACCGCGCGCAACTGATGACTGAAGTTGGGTCTCAACATGGTTTTTTCTTGGCTTCACACAACAGCAAACGCGATGAGTATGCTGAGTACTCCGCACCTTTGGAAGAGCAGAATTGGAGTTGGTTTTCTCTGTCGGATTCGACGGAGGTCGACAGTGCGATGTTCAAGTCTCAAATCAAGGTGGCGGCGTTGTTTGGCTCAAACAAATGGTTTTGGTTACAGAAAAACGGTTATCGAGTCAGTAAAAAACCAAGAACCCCTAAAGCGCTGATTGAGTTACTGCTTAACGGCGAAGTCGGTGCCATCTTAGGAAATGACGCCGTGATCGACGAAACCATCAAAAAAATGGGCGTTAGCTACCGAGCCATATCTCGTACTCGTGTTCAGTCTCAGTCTTTGGGGGTGTACTTTTCCAAAGCCTTTATCAAGCGATATCCCCGTTTTCTCGCGGAGTTTAATGACGCGGCCGAACAGTGCCGTTAGCGTTCAATATGGATTTAATGACAGGTCAATTATATGCCTCTATCAATCAGAATAATCAGTTCTCCGGACGGTGAAAGCATTGCCGAGTGGAATCAAGCCTTTCCTGAAGACGGTGGTGATATCGGTCGTGCTTTCGGGAACACATTGCAGCTCAGTGATGCCAGTCGGGAAATTTCGGGAACGCATGCGATCATTCGCAAGAATTCGCGTGGGTACCAAATTGCCGACAACAGTACCAACGGGTTGTTTATTAATGGATCTGACAAGCCATTAGGGAATGGAAACCAATCGACTCTCAGCGATGGAGACGTGCTGGATATCGGTCGCTACCGCCTACTGGTGTCGTGTTTTGTTCCCGATCTTGCCGTTGTGAAATCTGGATTGGGGGCGGAGCGTCATTCCCCTTTTGGAGACGATCCGTTTAGTCAAGAGACTCCTATCGTTGGTGAGATCCCAACTGAAGAAGTGGGTGAACCGGAGGTAGTGATCTCCACGTTGGATGTGGTTGATGACGATCCGTTTGTCGCCCATGCCCCTACTCTTCAACTGGCGGCGGCGTCTTTAGATCTTGAGTTTCAATCTGCGGATGAGGACCCGCTTGTAGAGGCTGAGGTCAGGGCGATCTTCCCACCGTCGGAGGTGTCTGCTGCACGTCATCCGGAACTCGGCACGTCTGTTCGCCCTACAGCCTATGTGTTAGCGGAATTGCAACATCATGACCAACGTTCCCAAGACCGAACTGACAAAGCCTTAGAAATGGCGTTGACCCGTTTGTTGTCAGACATTTCACCTACTGCCATGGAGAACATGTTTGATGAGCTGTCTGGTAATGGGTTTTGGTCTCGCAAGCCTAAGTATTGGGAGATGTACAAACATTACTTTCATCGTCAGGTCGACAATCGTGACTGGCAAGTGAAGTTTCAAGCGTACTTTCGAGAGGCGCTGCGTCTTCAGAGAAATTTAGAAGGGGAAAAGTGATGAAAAGTCGATTTTGGGTACCGCTGCTGGCGCTGTGGTTGTCTGGCTGCAGTTTATGGAGTGAGGACTTAGGGCAACCAAGGTTGGTCGTTAATCTGACGGCGGCAACAAACATTAACCCGAATGCCGAAGGTAAACCTTCTCCAGTGGAGCTGCGAGTGTACCAACTCACCAAACGCAATGCGTTTGAGCAAGCGGATTTTATTCAAATCTATGACGACGACCAGGGGATCTTAAAGTCTGAGCTAGCGGTTGTGCGTCAATTACCAAGCTTGTTGCCAGGTGAATCGCGTCAAGAGGTTATTCCATTGGGGGCCGGCGTTCAATTCATCGGTGTCATTGCGGGATTCGCTGATTATCGCGAAGCAAAAAACAAGGTGATTTATCAACCTGTTATTGTCCATTCAGCGGCAATCAACATAGAAGTAGATGGCATCAATCTTACGGTGTCTGGGGAAGAAGAATAATGGATAACAATAAAGTTGTATGGAGTGAGGGGATGTTTTTATCACCTCAGCACTTCCAGCAGCAAGAGCGCTATGTTGAGAACTTCACGCGTGAGTTTGCGGGTCAAGTCAGCCCGAAGTGCTTCGGTGTTACGCACCTCGAGTTAGATCGTTCAATGCTCAATATTGGCAAAGTCTCTGTGCGCCGCGCTAAAGGGATATTCCCAGATGGTACCCCTTTTGTGGTTGATCAAGCGCTGGTCGTTGATGTACCTAAAAACACGCATCATAAAAAAGTGTACTTGGCGCTTCCGGTTACCCGACCAGGCGCCGTAGATGTGGGTGAGGACGCCAGATTAAGGCACCGTGCTCTGGAGCATCCCGTGTATGACACAAGCCGCGAGCAAAGTGATCCCGTGGCGTTGGAGTTGGCCATTTTAAATATACAACTCAAGCTTGAAGGGGATGAGCTTGAGGATTTTGTCTTGTTGGCCATCGCGGAAATCAGTGAGCATAAGTCTGAGGGCGCGGTTGTGCTCAATCAAGCGTTTGTTCCCCAATGTTTGCATTTTGGGGTGTCGACTTATTTGTCTGATTGCATCGCGGATGTGTTTGCACAGGTTCAGTACCGTTCGCGCGCCATTCATGCCCGTCTCCAGGCAGAGGCAAGCAGCAAAAGTTACCAATCTTTGATGCGTGACTATCTCTGGCTACAGGTGTTGGGGAGTTGGGTGCCGAAACTCGAACAGTGGCATCTCGATCCGACGTTATTGACGCGACATCTGTACCTAGAATGTGTGTCGATGGCCGGTCAGATGCAAGGGCTTGAAGGTAAGATGCCAAAGTCCTTCCTTGCTTGGAACCCAGACGATCTCTACGCGGTGTTTTCGACGGTGTTCTCTGAGCTCTTAGTCTTGTTACGCGAAGTGCAAATTGACAATGTTTCCACCTTAGTTTGGGACAAGCAACTGTTTGTTAGTCGTCGTTTGTTGCGCACCATAGTGGACGATCGCAGCTTGTATCATGAAGCTCGATTTATCATGGTCGTGTCGTCGTCTATTGGGGCGACTCGCTTGGGAGAAGAGTTCCCTCGCGCTGCGAAGTTAGCGGGAAACAGCGATATCGCGGGGTTGGTGCGTAATGCGCTGTCCGGCATTCCATTACGCCATCTGCCTTATGCTCCGTCGGAGCTTAAATCGTTGAACGATGCCGCCTATTTCGAAGTCGACACTAAGTCGGACTTGTGGCAATCCCTAGTCAAGCGAGACGAGGCAATCGCGTTACATATCGACGAACGAATCGATGATATTCGTGTCGACTTCCATGTGATTAGGTAGGTGTGAGATGGCGGGATTATTCAACGAAGAGCCAACGGTGCGCCTTCAACGTACGGCGAACGAACAACCTCAAATACGGGACCGAAAAGAAGCCCCAAATGTCGATACTTCAGGGACCGAACGATTAATCGAAGGACTGACGGTCTACGGGAGCCCTTTAATGAATGCGGCGACCGAACTGCTCGGTATACTCGTCACCATACGTCGTCAAGGCGCTCCGAGAGATATCAACCGCTTTCGCCAACAGCTGTTAGGGGCGATCGAGGCGTTTCGTTTGCGAGGCTTGCATTTGGACTACCACCCAAGTGTGATTGAGAAAAGCTGTTTTGTACTCTGCGCCGCTTTTGATGAAGCCGTGCTGTATACCACGTGGGGGGACCGGGCCCGATGGGAAAACCACTCCTTGTTGAGCAAAGTTTTTTCACAGCGCAACGGTGGCGAAGCTTTCTTTGTGTTGCTGGAAAAAGCGAGTCAGCAACCAGGCAAACTGGTGGACTTCATTGAGTTGCAGTATGTCTTACTGTCATTGGGTTTCAAAGGACTCTATCGCCATGGCGATGATAGTCAACTCTATGACATCACTGCCCGAGCTTACGGATTAATTCGCCACTATCGCTCTGAAACTCCAATGCCTGTGCCTCAAACGCAAGTGCTAAAGGAAGGGAAACAGCCGTGGCTAATGATCAGTATGGCGAAAACGATGGCGGTCACGTTTTTGCTTCTTGGGTGTGCGTATGGCTTTACAGAATATTGGTACCACAGCCGCAGTCAACCGCTGCTGACACAGTTTTCAGCCATCGACATGTCGGGCGTCAGTTTCAAGAAATCCAACAGTGATTTGGTGTATTTGAGTACGGATGATGATTTAGGTCGAGTGAGCGAGACCCCTGATCTCCAAGGCGAGAAAAAGGAAGAGCAAGTCGCAGCATTGGAATGGGAGATCATCTTAGCGGTGTTCTCTCGACCAAGTGATGCCCTTCGGTTGTCGTCTGAGCTTAACCAAGCGGGGTATGAGTCATTCACGCGGGAAAGCGAGCATGGTATCGAGCTGTATCTGGATGCGGGTGAAGACCTCAAAACCATACGTAAGTTGAAGAATGAGCTAAATGTTCGTTTTGGATTAAACGCCACAATCAAAAGAGCGCAGAAGTAAGATGGGTAAAAAGATATTGTCAATATTTGTGGTGATGAGTGCGCTGATGGGGACGCTTGCACTTTGGTTGTGGTTACCTGATGAACAGCCGGCTTGGATCAAGTGGGTCGCGCTGAGCCTTACCGCGGTAATTATGAGTGTGACGGTGATCTACTGGTGGCGCCAGCGGGCAAAGTCTCAAACGACGTCAAAAGAGCACGAACAGTCGGTCTTATTGAAGCAAGATACCAGAGTGATCGAACAGCTGTTTCGTCTGGCGGTCAAAAAAATATTTGGGCAAGGGCGCAACAAGCTTGACAGTTTATACCGTCTCCCTTGGTACTTGGTGCTCGGAGGTGAGCAAGACGCCAAAAGTTCGGTCTTGCTTCAAAATGGGTTTGAACCGATCAATGAACGCACCGAGCACGACAGTGATACCGAGCAGTACCTGCGCTTTTGGAGCAATGATCACGCGGTTGTCGTCGAAGTTGGTCATCGCATATTCGACAGTGAAGGCATCGACGAAGCGTTGTGGGGCGTTCTTGCCAAACAGCTTTTTAAGTATCGTCCTCGCCAAGGTCTTAATGGGATCCTAACGGTGATTGGTTGTGAGCGTTTGGTCGTAACGGACAATAAAGAACGTTCAAAGTTAGCGGCGATCTACCAGGAAGCCATTTTATCAATGGGAGGGGCACTGGATCTGGTTCTGCCCGTCTATATGGCTTTTTCTAAAGCCGATGGCATTGCGGATTTCATCGATTTCTTTGAAGGCTTTACCGCTTGTGATTCTGAAAACCCTTTCGGCATTACTTGTGACTATGATGTGTCACGCCGCTATGACAAACATGACTTTGAGCAACAGAGTCACAAGCTGATTGAGGCGCTGGCCTTGCAACAGTTTGAACAACTCAATAATGCCAATGTGGACAAGGCGGAAGCGATACTCGCTTGGCCTTATCAGTTGAGAATTGTGTTTGAGCGGATCAATGAGCTTCTGAGCGAGATTGGCCGAGAGAACCGTGTGCGTGAAGCGGTTTGGCTCCGTGGCGCTTATTTAATGTCATCGGGGCAAAAAGGCATCAAGCATGACTTGTTAACTCACTCTGTCGCGGAGCGCGGAGAGTTCAATCGCCTCGAGACCAAAGAGCAGCAACCGAGTCGTCGTGGCTACTTTACGCAGCGAATCTTCAGTAAAGTCATACTTCCTGAGAACAATCTGGTGGGCGTCAACGAGTGGCGACATGCGGGATATTTGGTCTTTCGTTCAGCGATCTTGGTCTCAATCATGGCGTTAATGGTGATTGGAGGCCTGAAGTTAAGGGATAACTGGACGGCGGATGAAAACTGGCGCAGTGCGGCTATCTCTCAGGTTCGTTTCTACCAGTCGGATATCCAAGCATTAAGCCAAGACTATTCAATGTCTGATTTGGTGGCGATCTTGGTTGAGTTGGGCGACGTTGTGATTGCTGGTATCCAACCTAAACCTTGGCATAAGCTCGTCAGTATCAAACAGGGTGAAACGGCAGAAACCATCTACAAAACGTACGAAAAACAGCTACATCAAATCTTGTTACCGAAGTTAGAAGAATTGATCAGTAGTGAGTTGTACGTATACGTCAATTTGGGTAATCCAAGCCGAATCTTTGAAATTTTGCGTTACTACCAAATGTTGTTTGACCGCGACCAGCTCAACATAGAAGAGCTGCAAGCGTATCTAGTGGATATTCTGAAAGATCAGGGGGAATTATCTTCAGATGAGTTGGCTCAACTCTCTCTGCTAATCGAAGATTTGTTCAGTGGCGATTACGACCAACAGTTAGTGCCAAATCAAGAGCTGATCGCCGTTGCGACCAATAATTTGGAAGGGTTGTCGCCCGAACGTTTGATATATGCGCGGATTAAAAGCATGCCCCAATACCGTACACAGGTGGATCTGCGCCGACAACTGGGTGAAAAGTTCGATAGCCTGTTTACGTTCTCTAGCGGTTTCCATGGCTACTTAGTACCAGAGGTTTTTACCAAGCAAGGGTATGGCAAGCTTGACTTGACGGCTAAATCTCCTCTGTTGAGAGAGCTGATGGGAGAGTTCAAAGCGATCCAGGGCGACATGTCAGGGGCCTCTGTCGTGGAACTAACGGAACTGAGTAAGCAGATTCAAAGGTTGTACTTTGCCGACTATGTCTATTACTGGAAAGAAATGGTCAATAACATTGAAGTGAAGCCTTTTGTCGAGGCCGCGGAGCTAAATTACGTCCTGCGCAATGTAAGGACACCGGCCAGCAGTCCATTGCTGGATGTCATGGAAGCGGTGGTCGTCAACACAACACTTGCGGTTGAAGAGCAACCAGATACCAAAGGGCAAAAACGGATAGCCAGTCAGTTGGGGCTGAAAAAAGCCAAGAAAGTGCTCAACAAAGCTAACAAAATCAATCGTGCGGTAGGCGACAAGCTACTTAGACTCCAGCCATCGTTTGTGGTTAATGAGGCCTTTTTACCGTTCTCTCAGTTTGTCAACGGAAGCGGAAAAGGGGCGACCCCTCATGATGAACTAATTGTTGCGGTGACGGAGTTGACCAGTTTCTATGATACGGCGTTGACGAATGCTAATCCGGGCAAAGCGTTTCATGAATATGCACTGGCTCATGCTAAGGGGAGTCGTGATCCGATCGTGAAGTTTCGTTTAGCGGGCAGCCAAGCACCAAGCCAGGTTGCAAGTTGGGTGCAAAGCAT
This sequence comes from Vibrio atlanticus, assembly GCF_024347315.1. Classification (NCBI taxonomy): domain Bacteria; kingdom Pseudomonadati; phylum Pseudomonadota; class Gammaproteobacteria; order Vibrionales; family Vibrionaceae; genus Vibrio; species Vibrio atlanticus. Next base: position 791,043 of record NZ_AP025461.1, read on the forward strand.
CAGAGAACAGGTCTGGGGACAAGTAGTGCAAGGAAGTGCTGACTATTTGAACACTCAGTGGGACGAACAAGTTTATCAATTTTACGCGGCTGCGATTGAAGGGCGTTTCCCATTCGCTCAGCATGGCCGGGGTGAGGTGAACTTAGATGATTTCAGTGCCTTTTTTAAACCCAGTGGCCGGGTTGACCAGTACATTGACCAATTTCTTAAGCCGTTCGTGTATTGGGATAATGGGCGCCTGAAAATCAATGAAGTGGATGGATTGATCTTACCGATCAGTGATTCGACACGAGCGCAGCTCGAACGAACACGACAAATTACGCGTATCTTCTTCGGATCATCTGGGGGAGAGATGGCATTAACGATTGGCTTAAAAGCCCAATCAATGAGTACAGATGTCACGGAGTTTCGTTTACGAGATGCCCAAACGCTCTTTAGCTACCGACATGGTCCACGGGTATGGCGTGATGTGACGTGGCCTTCGCTCGGCGGTGACGATCATCTTAGCGCTGAGTTTTTCAACGGAGACAATCGTCTGGCCGGGCAATCCTTTACGGGTCAGTGGGCTCTGTTTCGAGCCATGTTTAGTCGAAGCAGTCGTGCAACCACCAGTCGATTGGTGCGAACTCTGAATTATGACCTTGATGGTAATCAGATTGGTCTGGAGTTTTCATTGAGAGACTCTAATCAGAGCTTGGACAAGGCGGTGTTTTCACAATTCGCTTTGCCTAAGCAGTTGTAAACATACCAATGGAAAGGGCGATAAATCAAGGAAGAGCGTTCGTTAATCGTAATGCTCTCCGAGTGCCCGCAGGGCACCAAACTCGGTACTGTCATGATACTCCCCACGAGTATATCAAGCAGTTTACCGCGCCAGCCGAGCTGGCGCGGGAATACTCGGCCTTGATTGACTGTCAGGGAGCGTGCGTTCAAGAGGTGTTAGGTGTCGACTGGTCTCATGGAATTTTACGACTGTCGTATGACCCGTGCGCCGTCACGCTAAGCCAGTTTACCTCAGCGGATCTTCCGACGTTTATTGCCATATTGCCACGTATTATTTCGGCCATTGAGCACTGTCACCACCGAGGGTGGGTGCACGGCGATATTAAACCATCGAACCTGCTCTATGTGCCTAAGAATCATCAAGTGCGCTTGATTGATTTTGGTGCCAGTCATCGCATGGGCACCCGCCGTGAAACATTCCGTCACTGGCAAGGAACCCCCATGTTTGCTTCGTCGGCACAGCTCAATGGAGAGGGGCGGGTCGAGGCGAGAGACGACTGGTATTCGCTTAACAAAATCATCGAGCAAGTCATGCCGTTAGAGCGTGACTATACAAGACGTACAGAATTGGAGCGCTTAGCGCAGCGTTTATGTACGTGAATCAGCGATAGGAAAGTGTATGAAAAAGAAAAAACTTGCGACCGAGAATCTTGACTTTGATGTCTCAACAATTAAGAGCAGCAGTGGGGAACTAAACGACAATTTGGGGTGTGCGATTGCCATTGAAAATTGGTTAACAAATCTGTATTCGGTGTGTAAGAAATCGCAGCGCGCCTTGCCGTTTTTAGAAAAAGCTATTGATCTGGTGTACTCGGAGGTGGAAGCCGAACTGTATCGCTCGTCTGGAGGTAAGGCTAGCGCCTATAGCGCAGCCGAAGTAGCGAAACACCCGGTGTGGGATTTTTTTGTACAGCGCGTTACCAAAAGGTATGGCAGTTTGGTGCGAGTCGTGAAGCCGCACCGTTCGCCAACGGAATCAGTACGTTCCAAATTGATCAATCATACTTTCTCTCAAATGCTTTACAACAAGAATCGCGTTCTTGAGCGTTCTAGCAACAGTATTCTGGCTTCGGGCGAGCTTGGCGCGCTTAAAGTCGAACTGCTGGATGCTCAAGTGGGGGCCTTAGTGGATGCCTACAACGGTCATCTAAAGCAAAATGACGAGCTGTGGCCTGCTTTAAACGAGCTGTTTCAAAAGCATGTGGGGACCTCGAGTAAATTGGAAGGCTCAGTGAAGGAGGGCGGGCCTGAAATCGATTTCGCGGGCGACTTGTTTGCTGAGTATAAGTTTGCGTACGAAAAGGTCTGGGATTTTGGCAAAATGCGCAACAAAATCAATCTTGCGATGGAGGTTGGTGCGCGTGGCGGCTTTAAGGGTAATATACATGCTAAGTTTGGGCAAGGTGGGTCGGCCGGTTTTCGTAACAAAAAGGTTGGTGAAGAGGCTGGGCGTAAACTAACGTCGACCAAGTACACAGAAAATTACACGCTAGGCAAAGGGGGGGAAGTTAACAAAAAAGAAGATGCGAGCGACGACTCATTTGAAACGATGCAGTTGATCCCAGGCATTGACCTCGAAGTTAATGTTTCCTTAGCGGCTCAGGCTGGGTTGAGGTTAAAGTTTGAACATGAACTCACTATTGGTGACTTCATGAATATGAAAAACGAAGCGGACTTATTTGCAGGAGCAAACGTCAAGGCCGAGTTTGTCGCGACGGCGAACACGGCAAACTATTTCGCGTCTGATGAGATAATCAAATTTAAGGCGGGAGCGAGCGCATTTGCGGGCGTGAAAGCCACAGGCAGCAGCTCCATTTCGTTTAAAGCGCGCGGCATTAAAATGGCGGGTGCGAGTGTGACGGGCTCCGTTTCTGCAGGCATCGGTGTGTCGGCTATGGTTGAAACCATAGTAAAAAGCTCAGGAGATATTCGCTTTAAAGCGGGGGCAGGGGCGACGGTTGGTGTCGGTAGCAGTGTGAATTTTGGTACCATGGTGAATCCTATGCTGGTGAAAATCCTTCTCTGGGACAAATTAGGTCATCGTCTGCATTCACAACAAACCAAGCGAATCACCAACATTCAATACAACCGACAGGTCAATCAAATTGTTGTTAGTCGATGTCAAGATAACATTAGGACGGCGATGACCAATCTTGATCTGGAATATAGAACATTGGCTGAAGAACTGTGGCGGATCCCGACCTTCACCAATGTATCGACTCAAAATGAGGTTACTACGATACATGACGAGATCTCTCGTCCCAATCAACACGTTCTTGATCAATACTTAAAGACTTTGGGCGTAACAGATCACTTGCACATGGATGACGACGACGTTCTGCAAGCTGCTATTGATATCGATAATGATGCGCGAGAAGTTCAGGCTAACGCGAAGCGGGAGAAAGAGGCTGAGAAAGCTTTCTCGAAGAAGGGTAAGCGACTCAAAAGGGCTAACCCGATACGCCGTCCTGCAGGGTTGCTCGCGGTTCAGCCCCATACGGCTTAATCGCAGGCCTGTTATGGCGGAAATGGATGTCCGCCTAACTATGATTGAATCAGTGGTTTAAAGTACATATGAGCAGTAACACAATACAATATCAATCTCGCCCACTTATTGCGACGTTATCGGACAATGAGGATTACATCGTCACTCATCTCACCGGAGATGAGACCGTGTCGCTTGGATCTAGGTTTGTTCTATCGCTGGTCGCCAGTGCAGAAGTGAATGTTAAAAACCTCGGTAAAGCAGTGCGGGTGATCTATTCACAAGCAGAAGAGAAGTTTCACTACACGGGGTTATGTAACTCAATCCAGTTCACAGGGTTCAGCAAAGAAAAACAGCAGTACTTTTATCAATTAGAAATGGTTGATCCGCTTTCTATTCTCGCGCATCGCGGCAGTCGTCAAATCTTTCAAAACATGACGACAAAGCAGATTGTTGAAGACATACTTAGGCAAGCCGACTTAAAAGGTTTTTTTCGTTTTAATGTGTCTGGCAGTGGAAAAAAACACGAATATTGTGTCCAACTGGATGAGTCGGATCAAGCCTTTATTCAGCGTTTGTTCGCCAGTGAGGGGTGGCATTTTCACATTCAGCACTCATCGGGTAAGCCCTTGGTCTGCGTCGGGGATACCAACCAGCGTTTTAAAAAGATCGCGGCGCCAACACTGAGTTATCAAGTGGGAGCGCGTGAATCGAATCGTATGATCAGCCATTGGAGTGATTTACGCCGCGTGGGTACGTCGACCGTGTCTTTTTCTGACCATCATCAGTCGAAAGGGGATGTTTTTGATAGCGGCGAACGTCAGACTGCCAGCGAAGCGTCACTAAAAACATTATCACGACAAGGCTATGCTTATGGTCATGATTCAAAAGCAGAAGCGCGTGATGCCGCCAAACGTCAGATGGAGGCGTTAGATTGCGACAAATTGGCATCGCAAGCGTCGTCGACCATCACAGCGTTGGTGTGTGGGTCTAAATTTACTCTCAGCGAGCATCCATTGAAATCTATGAACCAAGAATATCTGGTGACTAAGATTACGTATCAAATTGCAAGTGAAGAGTCCCGCAGCGACCTAACGTATCGCAATCAGTTTACCTGTATTCCTGCTTCGGTGACTTATCGACCAGAAATACCGACAAAACCGCGTGTACACAGTTTGCATACCGCCACGGTGACCGGTCCTAGTGGCGAGGAGATCTATCGCAACAAATTAGGCGGTGTGAAAGTGCAGTTTCATTGGGATCGCCATGGCAAGGAGGACGAGAATAGTTCGTGCTGGTTGCCGGTGTCTCAAAGCTTGGCCAGTAAGGGGTTCGGAGCGCAATTCACGCCTCGCGTGGGTGACGAAGTTCTCGTTCAATATATTGATGGCGATCCGGATCGTCCTGTGATCACTGGCTCGCTTTATCACCAGAATAGTGCCCCTCCATACAGCTCTGCGACTCAAAGTGGCATCAAAACTCGAACTACGCCAAACGGCAGCAGTAAACAGGGCAATGAACTGCGTTTTGATGACCACAAAGACAAAGAGCACGTGTATTTGCATGCCGAAAAAGATTTTGAGATTGAGGTGACAAACGATGGCCTAACGTCGATTAAAGGCTCAAAAACGACTCAGGTGGAAAAGACAGTCGCTATGGCAGCCAAAGAAGGGATCACGATAGAAACAGAGCAAACGCTGGTGGCTAAAAGCAAACAAAACTGGACGGGTGATAGTGGTCAAGACTTGGCACTAAAAGCGGCGTCCAATATTGCTCTTGAGGCAAAGTCGAACGTTTCTGTTGACGGTCAACAGGTCTCTATTACGGGTAAGAGTAAAATTGAACTCAGTGTCGGTGGAAGCAAAATAGAAATCAGTGCGAGCGGGATAAAGATTGATGCTCCGCAAGTCTCGATTGCGGGCAAATCGAAGGCGGAAATTAAGGCCACGATGTTGGCTTTAGAAGCACAGGGCAAAGCCGACCTCAAAGGCAGCCTTGTTTCGATTAATGGTAGTCTGAGTACTCAGGTAAAAGCGGGAGCAATGGTACAAATACAAGGGGCGATTGCTAAGGTAAACTGATGACATTAATTAAAATTCCTCATGATGATGTTCAAGAGATCTTTCGTGCCTATGAGCCGAGTCCGGAAATATTAGAACTGGCGACGGCCCCTATTGCGCCCGCAAAGTTGATTGCTGAGGCGACGCACAGGGCACTGTTTTCTGATGCAGTCATGTTCATTGCTCATGCCTTACCAATACGCGAATCAGTGTGGTGGGCGGTGTGTTGCGCTGACACACGTATGGATTGGAATGAAGATGAAACCAATGCTGTACGCGCTGCGCGTGCTTGGGTGCATACGCCGGATGAAACCAGTCGCCGATTTGCTGAGCAAATGATCGATAAAGCGGGCTTAGATACCGGCGCTGGATGGGTAGCTCAAGCGGCATTCTGGAGTGGTGGTAGTATGATTAAACCAGAGGATCCTGTAGTGCCCCCGCCTCCGTATCTGTATGCTCAAGCGGTAGCAGGAAGCGTCAATCTTTGTGCGGTTCTCCCTGATGGTGAGCACGCACAATCACGATACCATGAATTTATCAACATGGGCCTGAACATTGCTTCAGGTGGGAATGGAAAACGCTAGGAGAGAGTAATGTTACCAGCCGCTAGAGCGACGGACATGCATGTGTGTCCAATGCAAACCCCCGCTGTTGTACCGATCCCACATGTGGGAGGGCCACTACTACCGATGCCGAGTACGGTATTGGTGGGTAATCTCCCGGTAGCGACACTTGGTCAAATGTGTGTTTGCGTGGGTCCACCTGACAGCGTGGTAAAAGGCAGCGCAACGGTTTTAGTGAACAATAAGCCCGCAGCAAGAATGGGCGACCTGACTGCACATGGTGGAACCATAGTGATGGGGATGCCCACGGTCTTAGTGGGGGGCTAAGCAGCCATGGACATCTTAACTAAGTCTTAAGCCGCTATGGCGGCTTAACACCAGCGTCTTTGTCACTATGCGCTAGCGCATAGCTGGGTGACTTTACTATACTGCGTTGGCGTCATTTCATGGAACTTGCGAAATAACAGCCGGAAATGACTCGTATCGCTGTACCCGACTTGCTGGCAAATCTGATCGATATTTAACTTGGTGGTCTCCAGTTTTTCTCTTGCTATCGCGATACGAATTCGCTGAATGTAATTCATGGGAGATTCTCCAGTTGCTGCTTTAAAACGACGTTTCATTTGTCGTTCGCTGAGAAAACTCTTTTCTGCACACAGGGCAACAGATAGGGCGCTGGGCTCTGCATCATGCATCCAATCCTGCAATCTATGGATCAGTTCATCACTGTGTTGACGGTATTGGGCAAAGCTGGTTAAACATAGGGGCTGGTTCGAAAAATTGCCTCCCATGAATTTTTCGCAATGGGCAGCACCGAATAAGGCATCAATCAATAAGATTGTTGCTTCATAATATTCGCGAATGCCCGAGGTGCAAATAAAAGGCCCGTCATGGGTGACATTGCGATGCGGCATGAGCTTGACGTGGCTTTGTTGCGTAATTCAATGGAACTAAATCAAGAACCTACGATCTGATCAGCTATCTCCACTCTCTCTCGTAGTCCTATGCCTAAGCCTCGTTACAAAACAACCAACTGGAAGCAATACAACCAATCACTCATTAACCGAGGTTCTCTGACCTTTTGGATTGATGAAGAAGCAATAAGCGGGTGGGCGCAAAGCAAACAGAATAAGCGCGGGAGGCCGCGTCGGTTCAGTGATTTAGCTATCACGACAGCACTTATGGTCAAACGAGTTTTTTCTATGCCATTGAGAGCGCTTCAAGGATTTATCGACTCGATATTTAGGTTAGATCATGTACCGTTAAGTTGTCCGCATTACACCTGCATCAGCCGTAGAGCCAAGCAAGTTGAGGTTTCATTTCAGACTAAAGCGAGAGGAGCAATACAGCACCTAGCCATTGATGCTACTGGCCTTAAGGTTTATGGCGAAGGTGAATGGAAAGTGAAAAAACACGGGACGGATGGCAAGCGTAGAGTCTGGCGAAAGCTTCATATTGCCGTCGATACCAACACTCATGAGATCATTGCCGCCGAGCTAAGTTTATCGACGGTTACAGATGGAGAAGTACTCCCGAACTTACTGAAACAAATACGCCGAAGTATCCTTGAGGTGTCTGGTGATGGCGCTTACGACACAAGAGCGTGTCACGCTGCTATTAAGATTAAGCGAGCCGTTGTGCTTATTCCCCCACGAGAAGGGGCCGCCTTCTGGGAGCGTGGTCACCCTCGAAATCTCGCAGTGGGTTGCCAGAAATTATACGGCTCAAACAAGTATTGGAAAGAGCGGTATGGATACCACAAACGTTCACTCTCAGAAACAGCGATGTATCGAGTTAAACAGTTGCTAGGAGGACGATTGAGCTTAAGAAATTACAATGCCCAGGTGGGTGAAACTTACGCGATGATAAAAGCGTTGAACAAGCTTACTGAGTTAGGTATGCCTGAAACTTGTCGTATTGACTAAGAAATACGCGAAATGGGTTGGCTCTATCTCTAAATTCAATTACGCAACAAAGCCACTATTTTTAGTAAAGATAAGCAAACAGAAATGAAGTCGTTAGTGGAAAACCTCAAAGCGAATTTAACTGCTGATCTACTAAACATGAAAGATCAAACATTTGATTTCCTTCGTAACAGTGGGCACTTATAAGGTGATGGCGATGTTAATGTCTCTTTAGGCAATTACAACTTCAACTGGGGCGGTGATGGTAAAGACCTTGGAGCTTACTTAGGCGACAATAATAACTTCTGGGGAGGCCGAGGCGATGACGTCTATTACGCAACCGGAACATCTAATATATTCACCGGCGGTGAAGGTAATGATATAGGTGTTCTGATGGGGCGTGAAAATATGATGTTTGGTGGTGAAGGCAATGACGTTGCAGTAGTCGCTGGACGAATTAACCATGTTTACCTCGGTGCAGGTGATGACCAATCGTTTGTCTTTGGTGAAGGTGGTGAAATTAACACCGGAACCGGCCGTGATTACGTCGTTACATCCGGCAACTACAATCGCGTGGATACTGGCGATGATCAAGATTACTCCGTTACGATTGGCAACAACAACCAAGTAGAGTTAGGTGCGGGTAACGATTTTGCTAATGTTTTTGGCAACTACAATCGTATCAATGCTAACACTGGTAACGATGTGATCAAGTTGATGGGGTATCATGCTGTGTTGAACGGAGGTGAAGGTGATGATCGACTGATCGCTGCTGCGATCTCTAAGTATAGCCAGTTCAATGGTGGTGAAGGCCGTGATTTGATGGTATTAGGTGGTTACCAGAATACGTTCAAAGGCGGTACTGGCGTTGATAGCTTTGTCGTAAGCGGTGATGTTATTGATAACCTTGTTGAAGATATCCGTAGTGAAGACAAGATTGTGTTCAATGGTATTGATTGGCCAAAACTATGGTTTGAACGTAGTGGCTATGATCTAACACTTTCTACGTTGCGTAATCTTGAAAACGATACTGATCAAGCTAAGTTTGAGAACATAGGTTCAGTCACCTTTAGTGATTACTTTAATGGTAATCGCGCTCAAATTGTTATTGCAATGGGTGAAAAAGAGATTGACGGTGAAAGAGAATGTACCACGTTGTCTGATAACGCGGTTGATGCATTAGTTCAAGCCATGAGTGGTTTTGCGCCTCAAGTTGGTGACAATGGCTTTATCGACAACCTTGATAGTAAATCTCGTATAGCGATTACAACGGCGTAGGCCGATGTTTCTGGAGGAAAAAGCGCTGTTGCATAATTAAAGCGCCATAATTTTAATTTTATTAAAGCCGTCTTCTTTAATTTTAGTGTCTGATAGAGGTTGATTTTAATTTATTTTTTATTGAATGTAATGTGAGGGGTATATTGAAAACAAAGCCAATTTTAGCCTAGATATTGTGATAAAATGTTTTGATATTAAAGTACTTGAGGATTACATATTGCGTAATATAGAAAACACCACACAAAGCCCTGAAGGACAACTTCTTTTACGTACTCTTTCTATGCCCGCGGACACAAATGCTAATGGTGATATTTTTGGGGGGTGGATCATGTCACAGCTTGATCTAGCTGGAGCTATTTTAGCTCAAGAAATATCTAGAGGACGAATCGCGACTGTTTCAGTATCAAGTATCACCTTTAAAAAACCAGTAAAGGTCGGCGATGTAGTTTGTTGTTATGGTGAATGCATTAAAATTGGTAGGACATCAATGTCGATTGATTTGGAAGTTTGGGTGAAACCTATTCAAGAGGATAATGTTAATCACCGTTTCCAAGTGTGTGAAGCTACTTTTAATTATGTAGCTATAGACTTAAATGGAAAACCGCGGCTGATTCCTAAAAATAATATGGTTGCTTAAACAAGTTGAGCTTTTATTGGCTCCTCAAAGCCACCGCCTAGGGCGGTGGTGATTGTTCCTTGAAGTGCCCATGTTAGAAGTAACCTCTTATTCACCACAAGTAAGAGAAAACAACCACATGGGCGATTACAGAAGTTCATCACATGTCTATTGGCGTTGCAAATACCATATCGTTTGGACTCCAAAGTACACATATAAGATTTTGAAAGGTAGGGAAGGAGCTTTATTGTTCAATCTATATATCGTTCAATCTATATATTGTGCAATGAAAGACTGCGAGGTTTTAGAATTAAATGTTCAACTAGAACATGTTCATCTTGTTGTTATTGTGCCTCCCAAGTTATCGGTTTCGAGTTTGTTAGGCTTTTTAAAGGGCCGAACCGCAATTAGACTTTTCAATAAATTTCCACATATACGTAAGAGACTATGGGGAAATCACTTTTGGGCTAGAGGGTATTTTGTAGATACGGTCGGTGTGAATGAAAAAGTCATTCGCCGATATGTACGACACCAAGATAAGCAGGACATAGAGTATGAACAACAACTGTAGTTATTGAAGAATTGATAGCGCGGAAGCCCCTTTCTAGGGATGATAAAGCGAAATTGCCTTCTAAGAAGGCGGATATTTTTTCAGTCTTGCATTGTAAAGGGGTCAAGGAAATGGGCATGGCTTAGACCATAAATATAATGAACCAAATGTTTGTCTGCCCATTAGGTTTTCGGGCAGACAATTAGCTTAATTTTTAAAAGAAGCCTAAAGGATTAACACTGTGGCTAACGATGATATTTTTAGTGTTCTGGTAGTGGTCTAGCATCATTTTGTGTGTTTCTCTACCAATCCCGGACTTTTTATAGCCGCCAAACGCAGCGTGAGCAGGGTAAGCATGGTAGCAGTTAACCCAAATTCGCCCAGCTTGTATATTTTTCGCCATATGTGAAATCAGATTGTTGTCACGTGTCCATACTCCAGCACCTAAGCCATACTCAGTATCGTTGGCGATTGCCAGAGCTTCTTCAGTGTCCTTAAATGTCGTAACAGCAACGACTGGGCCAAAAATCTCTTCTTGGAAAATACGCATATCGTTAGTTCCTTTGAAGAGGGTAGGCTCGACAAAGTAACCATTGTCTTCATTGCTGTTACCACCAATAAGTAATTCGGCACCTTCTTCATGACCAAGAGCTATGTATTTGCGAATTTTGTCAAATTGCTCTTGTGACACCTGTGAACCAACTTGTGTGTCGGTATCGAGTGGGTTTCCTTGTTGGATCGTTTTCATGCGAGTTTGCAAACGTGAAATGAAGCGATCGTAAATTGATTCATGAATCAAAACTCGAGAAGGACACGTGCAGACTTCACCTTGATTGAAAAAAGCTAACAAGACACCTTCGATACACTTATCAAGGTAACTGTCTTCGTGATCAAATATATCAGCCATAAAAATATTTGGAGATTTACCACCTAGCTCGACTGTTGACGGAATTAGGTTCTCAGCGGCACACTTCAGAATATGCTGTCCAACTTCTGTAGAGCCAGTAAAGGCTACTTTAGCAATCTTTTTATGTGTAGCAAGTGCTTGACCTGCTTCTGAACCATAGCCATTTACGACATTGATTACACCGGCAGGGACTAGATCTTCGATGAGCTCCATCAATACTAAGATTGACGCAGGAGTTTGTTCCGCTGGTTTTAATACCACGCAGCAGCCAGCAGCCAGCGCGGGTGCCAGCTTCCAAGCGGCCATTAAGAGTGGGAAGTTCCATGGGATAATTTGTCCTACAACACCAACAGGTTCTGGGAAGTGGTAGGTCATGGTTTGTGAATCTAGTTCCGCAGCGGAACCTTCTTGAGCTCTAATGCATCCAGCAAAATAGCGGAAATGGTCGACAACGAGTGGAATATCAGCGGCGAGAGTCTCGCGAATAGGTTTCCCATTGTCCCATGTTTCAGTAATAGCAAGCATCTCAAGATTGTTCTCAATACGCTCAGCTATCTTTAATAATATGTTTGAACGCTCAGTGACTGATGTTGAAGCCCAGTCATTTTTCGCATTGTGCGCAAAATTAACTGCCAAATCGATGTCTTCTTGAGTCGAAGCTGGAATTTCACAAATTACAGAATGGTTGATTGGAGAGGTATTAGTAAAATATTTTCCATGTTTCGGTGCTACCCATGCCCCTCCTATGAAGTTTTGATACTGCGGCTTGAAATCGACAATCGAATTTTCAGTTCCTGGTTGTGCATATAACATTTTCAGTTCCTTTTTTTAGATTCTGTGCGTTATTATCCACCCGCACATGAAAAATAAAATAAGCAACTTCAACCATAAGTTAAGCTAGAATAAAAATAGCCATACTAAATCAATGGTTTATATGTTAACCGTGAAACTAAAAGTCTTGAATGCTTAGGGTATATGTCTTTTTTCTAATGAATTTCATTTTAATATGCTAGTCCTATCAATGTAAATAGAACGCTATCATTACCAATATAGTAACCAAATAGGACATATATATCTGATATTATGGACGTAATAATGGTGTTATTTTTATAACCACATGATATTTGGTTGGTTTGTTTTATTGGTGCAATTGGTTTCACTGTTTTATTTTAAACATATAACGTTAACATATGAAGAACAAGAACAATGAACTAGAGGAATATAAAGTGTATCAAGAATTGAGCCAACTGTTAGATGACATTGGATATGCATTTGATAAGCATGAGCTGAAGATATGTACTATCAGAGCTCAAAAAAACAAAGTAATAAAAGCGATGATTGTAAAGGCAAAAGAACTAAATTTTGATATTTCGTCAAATCTATCGAAAAGTGTCTTGTCAGCGATAGTTAGTCAGGAAGACATTAACGAGCAACAAGCGATTGACGTTTTGACGAAGTATGTAATTAGCGACAATATAATTCAAAGAGAAATGAGAGAGAGCCTTTTCCTTGCTGCGATGAGGGAAAGCGAAGAGTTTCATATTGTTATGCTATTGAATGGAGAGGGGGTAAATCGTGTTATCTGAAGAAATGCTTTATGAAAGAACCAAAGAAGCGCTGCGATGCGCACGCTTGCTTGAGCTTGATACATCCAAACAATTTATTAGAACATGTTTGAGTGCTTGTGTGGCTGATAAGCGTATTCATATTAACAATATTGGTGAGGTATTAAGCCATTCAATTGCTTATCCGAGTAAATTATTAGCAGGTGCATATGAATCCAGTGAACTTCATCGGTCCATAACCCCTGTCTTAGAAAAACTCTCTCAATAGTATTTGTCTGAGTGGCAAAAATGTCACATCAAAAGTAGTTGCTTGGGCCTGATCTGGCAGTCATTATTTTTTAAGCGATGTTTGTCAGATTGAACCTAAGGCTGAACTTTTTACGGTTTACGAGCTAACAGTGTATCTAGTGAATGTTAGTTGCCACTTTTTATCCACATGATTACTCGCCCTGAATTTTATAATCAATACGTGTTTTGACTCACCAAGATCGTCATCGTTTATTTCTTGCATGTAAATTAGTCGACTTTGTTTTTGTTTCGCTTTTCTTTCCCTTGTGGTATGTCGTTGAACGCTTGCAGATACAAGCGTAGGCGGAGAGACATCAGCTTTATTATTTTTCAATCCAAGTGAATAACTCCCTCTTCTAGCTAAGGGCTTAGGTCCAGTTAGAATTAAGGTGCTTAAATCTCACAAGCCTGTGTCGTTTTGCGATATTCTGTGGGCGTCATGTCGTAAAATTTTTTAAACAGCGACCTAAAATGGTTTGTGTCACTGTAACCAACTTGCTGGGATATTTGTTCTATGTTTAAGCTGGTAGTGTCCAGCTTGTCTCTCGCTAATGCCACTCTAATACGTTGTATGTAGCTCATTGGAGATTCGCCAGTTGCTGCTTTGAAGCGACGTTTCATTTGCCTTTCACTCAAAAAACTTTTCTCTGCACACATAGCGACAGATAGCCTGCTTGGGTCTTCATTGTGCATCCACTCTTGTAACCGATCAATCAAACTGTCGCTATGTTGATGGTATTGAGCAAAGCTCGTTAAACAAATTCGCTTAATTTTTGAAACATCACCTCCTAAGTACTGTTCACATTTAATTCTTTGGGCCGTGCCTAACAAAGCATCAATTAACAAAATTGTTGCAGCAAAGTATTCTTTAATGCCGGAGGTGCAAATATATCGGTCATCATGAGTTATTTTCAAGTGTGGTTTGAATTTTACTTGGGGGAATTGATTTCGAAAATCTTCAGCATATACCCAATGTGTAGTTGCGCTTCGTTTGTTTAAAACCCCAAGTTCAGCCAGAAGAAATGTCCCCGTACATAAAGAGAGAACAAATTCACACTGCGTAATTTGTTTTTTTAGCCAATATTTAACCTCTTTGGGTAAGATATAAGACCCCTTATTTATGTTACCACAAGCACCTATTATTAAAATGTCGGTATATTCGACGGATTCCCAATGCGTACTACTGTTAATTGTTAGCCCCCCTAAGAATTGAGTCGGCCCCCCTGTGACTGATACATAACTGACCTGTGGCGCTGGTAATCCTGCTTGCATTGAAGCAATTGTCAGCATTTCGATTGGTCCCGAAATTGCTGTGATCGGGCTTCCTTCTAACAAGAGTGCAGTAATCTTTAAAGGTTCTCTTTTTCTGATCATGAGTATTACGTTTCTCAAACATGTCCTATTTGCTAGTACTATGTCCATAAACCCTTAAGAACACTAATAAACAAATCCGATATTTAAATTACTCGTCATTAGATTGATTTTAAATGAATAAATTAAGTTGTTGATATTTATATGTTTATAATCAACATGTTTGGTTATAACTAAATGTGTTGATGATTTAGGTTAATTACTCTAATTAATCGGCCGTGATACACTGGACACTGCCGGTCAATAAACTGGAATAACAGAAAATATACTTATCTTGGTATAAGGTCTGGAAAAATTGTTCCGATGAATTATCAATCAAGTGTGCTTCAGTGAAATCAAGTTCTGTTGAGGGAGTGTAGTTTGCGCTACGTAGCGCGTTGGTTGTCGAAAAGAGGTCTGCACCCCAGAAATAAACGGAGTAATAGATGTTGAGGGCTTTGTTTTTGCCTTCGGATAATAAGCTACAGTGTGCATCGTGAACTCCTCCCCACAGATGATCTACCGTAATCACTTCTTTGAACGAGTCGACTTCAAATGTTGTATATGTACGACCATGAGAAAATAACATGGTGTTGTTTCGACCATCTAAGAATGGAGGGTGATTGAGAGTATTTATCCAGGAGATAAGCGTAATGACGAGTGTATTTGCTAAGACCAGAAAAACAATGGCTTTACTGACATTGTTCATTAATTTCCTCTCTTACTTGCTCGATTGAATAGTCTCGGGAAAAACTAAAATTCATTGTGTTGTGTTCATGTAAATTATTAGGTTGATAAACACACGATACATAGAGTTGCTCAGGGTTTTCAGAAATATAGAGCATACGTAAGTCACTTGAGTATCTCCCTTTGAGGTCATTGAAACGTTTATCTCCATTTTTAGTATCAGTAAAATAGTACGTTACGCCCAAATGTTCACGTTGGTTCCATTGAATACGATCTGTGGTGCTATTGTAATATATGATCCGCGTTAACCAAGTGAGACTAACTAAAAATAATAGTGAGAGAGTCAATAGAATGAATCTTTGAAGGTATTGTAGATGGGCCGATAGACTGGTCTTCTCATGGTCTTGAGGTTGGAGAGTGTCTGGGATTATTTCTGAACTAGGTGTTGATGAGTTGTTTTGTTCAAGAACTATTGGTACCTCAAGGCTTATTATGTTGCTTACCAGTAAATAACCATGCTTTGGGACTGTTTTTATAATATTTTGTTGTCGACCATTGTCACCTAAAGCTATACGTAGGTGGGCTATAGACTGAGTTAAACTAGCTTGCGAGACGACTCGCCCTGGCCAAGCCACGTCGATTAAGGTACTTTTTAAAACGGTTTCTCCTTGATTTTTACATAAAAGCTCTAAAATTTTACAATCTGTAGAGTGCAATTTTTTGCTCTCCCCATTACTTTGGTTAGTTAGCTGGCGCCTAAGGGTTGGATTAAATATCCACATGCTATGTTGTTTTCTTGTCATTGACGTCAATTTTTTCTTTATTTTTAGATATATTGACACATTGAACTGAGCTGTTCGACAGTTGGATGTAACAATATTGGTGGGAGGTTTCTAACAAAGTTTGAAAATTTTCTTCGCCGCCATCAAAGAGCACATGTTGCTCTGGTAAATCAAAATATTCTGTTTCTGGAGAGTTAACCAGTTGATTTATATATTTTATGGAATAAATGGATTTCGGCCAAAAGGTAATAAGGAATTGTGTGTCCAGTTTTTTTCCATTGTCGAAATGGATAGAAGCCAGTAATAGAAATCGGTTCCATAGATAAGGTTTTAAGTGATAGTCGATTTTTCTGTATTTATTGTCTCCCATTTGCTCACCGTAAGTCAGAACCGTTTTACTTATTTGGGTATTAACGTTTTGAGCAAAACTAGGAATAAACGATGCATTGAGAAAAATTTGAATAGGAAACAAGGCAAGTAAAAAGACAACGCTGAGCAAATAGTGTTTATTGGCATTTTTGTACAATATCATTGCTAATCCCCTCTATAGCGCGCTTAATATCAATAGAAAAGTTGATGCTTTGGCCGTAAGGTGATGATGCATTCTGGTGAATGCAACTTACATAAATCCTAGTTTTATTTGAAGCAATATAAAAATTTACATTGTTTAAAGTAGGGTGCCTAATCAGCTGCTCTAAGAGTTGTTGACTATGAAAATCGTTGTTCTTGATCGTAAAGGTGTTAGTTTGAGAGTTCAACCTTGACATGTTCAGTTTAGGTTCGCTTTGTGAAGGTATGAACAAAAACCAAAACAGTAAACAGTTCATGCTGACTAATAAAACTATTACGCCAGCTTGCCAAGAACACTTAAGCTTAAAAGCTACTACCTTATCAGGTCGCCTAGTCTCGGGTTGGGCTTGGTTAGTTAAAACTAGAGCTATTTTATTATAAGCGACAAAGTAACCGGCTTTAGGTACGGTTCGAATGATACATTGTGCTTCCACTGTATCATTCAAAGCTAAACGTAATGATGCAATGGCGTGTGTGATACTGGCATCTGAAACAAATTTCCCCGGCCAAATTTTTTTGTGAATTTCAGATTTAGTTACGACTCGATGGTTATTCGACAGTAAGAGCAATAATAACTGGCTTTCTGTTTTTGTTAGTCTCTTTTCTTCACCTGATATTTTATTTCGAAGTTGAGAGTGTTCATGAGGTCTAAAATCCCACATAGATAGCTGCATACCTATACTTGGTGTTGTTTTTAAATGAAATATTACAAATTTACCAAATTATTCAATAGACAACAACTAGGAAAATAGTATGAACTCGAGTTTATAATGAGAGTTGATGATAGGCGTTGAGGGCAATTTTGCTTTGTTTTTTAACGAGAACTTTGAAAGGTATACTTAAATCAGCACAGTTACTTTCATTTATGTGTGTGGTTTCATTTAGATGCGTTGATACCTTCCTCTTATGAGGTCGTATGTATAACGATATCGACTCTACTTAACTAATCTATGGGATTGCATCAGTGTACTATTGGATAGAGACAGTTGTAACTAATTTGATATTATTTAATTAAATGATGGAGTGCCATGTTGTATTTTATTATGTAATTTTCAATTAAAATTTCTTCTACTAATGGTTTTAGTATAGATGATTATTCTAGTTTAAGAGCCCCTAATGATACCAGGATTAACAACCCTATAAATATATTTTGTTTTTTTATGCTTTTCATTATTGATTGTTATTTATAAAATTGGAATTAGGTTAATATATAAGAGGCTAATGCCCCTTATATATTTCCGGAGTCTAGCGGTTTTCTAACGCAACTTTCACTGCTCGTTCTAAACTAGGGATAGTTGTAAGTTCAGGTACTCTTTGGGTATAAATGACTTGGTTATTCATACCCACTACAATAATACTTCGACTAAGTAAGCCTAACTGCTTAATTTGAGTTCCTGTATTGAGGCCAAACTTATGTTCCGAAGAGTCAGAAAGATATGTCGCTCCGTCAAGAGAATGCTCTCTAATGAACCGCTGTTGAGCAAAAGGAGTATCCGCACTGACTGCATAAAATTCAATGTCTTGAAGTTTGTGATGGTTGCTTTCTATGTATTGAGAAAGCTCAATAGCTTGTTGAACACAAACAGGTGTATCAACAGATGTCAATATGCTATAGATTTTGATCGATTTACTTTGCGCACTAGTATCATAGCTTTCTAAATCTGAAGTCAACATCTTAGCTGAAGGCAATAAATCGCCTGCTTCTAATGGTGTACCAATCAGATCAAACTTTGTGGTGTTATCAAGTGTTACGACTTGTGTCTCTCCAAATCCAGCATCGTCTTCAGTAGTTTCAAACTTTGCGAAGGCGTTTATTGAATAAAGGGTGGCAGCAACAATAAGTAGTTTACGCATGATTATGATAAAACCGCTAGCGCAGATTCATAGTTTGGTTCAGTAGTAATTTCAGAAACCAATTCGCTATGTTTGACTATACCATCTTGACCGATAACGATAACAGCTCTCGCAGCTAATCCTTCAAGCGCACCTTCATTTAAGTTTACACCGTAGTTTTCAGTGAATGATGACTCTCTGAAAAAAGACGCTGTTGTTACTTTATCAATGCCTTCTGCACCACAAAAACGATTCATAGCAAAGGGTAGATCAGCAGAAATACATAATACGATTGTATTGTCTAAATTCGCGAATTTTTCGTTAAATGTACGAACGCTTGCTGCACAAACAGGAGTGTCGATGCTAGGGAAGATATTTAGCAAGACATTTTTCCCTTTTAGGCTTTCTAAAGTTAGGTTATTTAACTCTTTGTCGCAGAGAGTGAAACTTGGTGCTACTTGATTAGGCTTAGGGAATAGACCTGAGATAGCAACGGGGTTACCTTGGAAAGTTATAGACATATTATTACCTTTTGTTGTTTATTTTTAGGTTCGAAATTATTGAGCGGCGTGATAGTAGTTTGATATTTATAAATAACAAATCCGATGTGTTATTTTTTTTGTTATTTCTTTTTGTTATTTTTTGATATTTAATGAATAATACGTTAAGTCCTAAATACCCCTCATATTAGTCTGATTTAGAGGGTTTGATTGGTGTATAATTTTTAATTTATATAATGCTTTCTGAAAGGTTTTATTCATTAATCGTGTTTGTTTCGCGAAAATTAATTTTTTCCTAGGGAAGAAACATGATCTTTTTACGTTGGTTTTTGATTCCTCAACGATGAACGAGCTGTATTCAGGAATTAGTCTTCATACCTAAACAAAGAACCCCCAGTCATGCTGTTTTTGTTGGTCAACTTTCAAAGACAGCGTGACTTCTTACATTTACAATAAAATCAGACCATAGAGTAGATTCATTATTATATTTTGATAGTTTCTAACTATCCCACACCACACCACGATTTTGCAGTCACGCTCGCTACTCCCGTTGTATATGATTCTGAAAATAAAGACAAAACTGACAATGGAAACACTGGGAAATGAAAAAAACATTTGCATTTTTACTCGTTATTTCGACTCAGACCTTAGCGAAGGCCTTCCAGCCAATGATTATAAATGGAAAGGTAGTGGAAAAATTTTTGCGCGAATGAATATACGTCCTTGACATATCCATTAACAAATGTAGGAAGAAAATATTGAATAAATGAATTGAAGAGAAAGAATTTTGTCACCTTTAACTCCTGGAAATATTCAGCGAGAGGATTCACGAAAAA
Source organism: Vibrio atlanticus (assembly GCF_024347315.1). Classification (NCBI taxonomy): domain Bacteria; kingdom Pseudomonadati; phylum Pseudomonadota; class Gammaproteobacteria; order Vibrionales; family Vibrionaceae; genus Vibrio; species Vibrio atlanticus. The sequence goes on from NZ_AP025461.1 coordinate 810,600, forward strand.
TTTCAACACTATGAAAAAAACAACAATGCCATTTAAAAATAAATATGCTTACTTTTTATATGCTCCTTTGCTGTTCTGGAGTATAAATGCGTTTTCCGTTCAACTTACATACGCAGACGAAGCTTCTGCATTTAAAGCCGCAGGCTATAGCTTCGATGGTAAATCTTGGCGTAGTAATTGTCAGGAATTTAGCTTCACCTCATTGGATGAAATAACTGTTGTACGAGATTTGAATGGTGATGGTCAGCCTGAGGTGATTATTATAGAAAGTAATACATATTGTTATGGCAATACCGGCTATCACTATACTCTCGTCAGTAAACAGAATAATAGTAGTTGGAAGCTAATCACTAGTGGAGTTGGAATACCCAAGCTAATAATGAATGAGGAACATCACGGTTGGCCGGATATTGAGGTAGGCGGTCCGGGTTTTTGTTTTCCTGTCATGCGTTGGAATGGCTGCAATTACGTATTCAATCGGTATCAATATGATGATGTACCTTGTTATCTACAATAATTGACGCTGCTACTTTAGCTAAATGCCAACGACCAAAGATATTGCAAAATAAGTTGTGGTGATCTGCGCGATTAGTGAAGCTTTCGTTAGCCAAAAATTCCATTTCTTTCGCAAGTATTATTAAGGTTGCGTTATATTTCACTGTAATTGCCCCATTATTGATATATACAGTACGGTAAATTATTTATCACAAGTGAAGACAAAGACGGGTCAGAGAAACAATGTAGACAAGGGCAATTCGACAGCCTTTTATGACTGTCACCATGTTATGAAAATGATCCTTTATCTCTTCTTTCATTTTCAAAGTTGGAGATAAAGCCGAACCACTATTAAATCAACGAGAACTTATAATGTCAGAACAATTAGAGATGATTCTTTTGAGCCTGAGTGCAGGGGCAGTCAGTACCCTAGTTGCAGTGCTAATCATCGGTGTGTTTTTTGTAGCAATATGGTTAGGAAAGACAGGCAGAAACAGAGATTTCGTTAGCTACGCACCAACTCTTCTAACCACATTGGGTATACTCGGTACGTTCTTTGGGATTGTGCTTGGCTTGTTAGAGTTCGATCAAAACAATATCGAAACAAGCATACCTCCACTTTTAGCAGGTCTTAAGACAGCGTTCATAACGAGTCTGATGGGGATCTTCGCATCTCTATTACTTAAGACGCTCAGCACTATTCCTCTCTTCAAACCCAAAAAAGCGAAAGAGCAAAAACTTGGCGCGACACCGGAAGATATTCTTTCTGCAATACAGTATCAATCCACAGAAACAAAGGCTTTGAAAGATGCTCTAGTCGGTAACGAAGAGTCTACGTTGCTTGGTCAATTCAAGATGATTCGCAGCGACATAAACGACAATGCCAAGCTATCCCGAAAGACGCTTGATGAAAGGGCCGAAACTGAAGAAGAGAGATTTAAAGAGTTTTCCACGAATCTGTGGCTCAAGATGCAGGAGTTTGCCGATGTCTTGTCGAAATCTGCGACAGATCAGGTTATAGAGGCGCTTAAGCAGGTTATTACTGACTTCAATAGCAATTTGACAGAGCAGTTTGGCGACAATTTCAAACAACTAAACGAGGCAGTGTTGCTTCTCGTTAGGTGGCAAGAAGATTACAAAAACCAACTCGAGCAAATGCAGAGCCAGTATGAGCTGGGCGTAAAATCAATTGCCTCTACCGAGTCTTCGGTCGCGACAATCAGCGAGCACAGTAAAGTGATACCTGAAGCTATGATTCAACTTAAAGAAATCATGGAGGTCTGCAATCACCAAATATCTGAGCTTGAGAGTCATCTTGGTGCATTCAGGGATATGAGAGACAAAGCGGTTGAAGCCGTGCCGGAGATTCAAAACCAGATAGAGAATGTGGTGAGTAGTATATCTAAATCAGTCGAGACTGCTAATACCCACTATGCCGATATGCTCACTGAAGCCGAGAAAGGCATAAACAATGTCAGCGAAAAGCTAATAGAGAGCTCTGAAACTATCGGCAAGTCTATAGACTTGGCTGCAACTGAATTTACAGATAATGCAGCTAGAACGAACGAAAGCCTCAAAACAAGCTCCGACTACCTTCAAGACCAAACTGGAATTATCAAGCAGCACCTAGAAGACGCTGTTTCTGATCTGAATAACACTATGCGCGGCATGATTGAAATGCTAGTTACTGATGCCAAGCAGATGTCAGAAACGATGACCACCGCTAACCAGAACCTAGTTACCGATACCAACAAAGTGTCTGATGCGATTGTTAATTCGGCAGGTAAGTTGCAACAGAGATTGTCTGACGTTATCGACGAGGCATCAACTCAGCAAATTAATCAAGCTAGACGCACGTTCGAGGCGATGGAAGAGAGTATTCGAAACCAAGTCGGGTTAACTGGCGAGGCGGTAGATTCTCAGCTCAAGTTGATTGATGAGTCTATGCAGCAAGAGATTAACCGTGTCATTACTGAGATGGGACGAGCTCTTACTCAGGTGACAGGCAAGTTTGTAGAGGATTATGTGAAGCTGACTCAGGCAATGAATGAGATCGTTAACGAGCGAGTTGCCTAATGGACAAGATATTCGGTAAAAGCAATGCCGCCGAAGAGGAGAATGGAGAGCATTGGCTTTCCATCTCAGACCTAATGGCCGGCTTAATGATGGTGTTTTTATTTATCGCCATCGTATTCATGCTCAAGACTCAGAAAGAAAGCCAGAAGATAAAAGATGTAGCAGTTGCCTATCAAGAGAACCAAGTTGCCATTTACGATGCTTTAGTGAATGAATTCAAAGGCGATTTGGATTTATGGGGAGCAGAGATTGATAAGGAAACTCTGTCATTCAACTTCAAGTCACCTGACGTACTGTTCGCAAACAACCAGACAAAGATTAAGACTGCTTACAAGAGGATCTTAAATCAGTTCTTCCCACGCTATATCGAGGTTCTTAAGCCGTTTCGCGACTCGATTGATGAAGTGAGAATTGAGGGGCACACATCTAGCGCAGGTCTTAGAGGCTCAACCAAAGAGCAGGCTTATTTTTACAATATGAGGTTGTCACAAGGTAGAACACGCTCCGTTTTGCAATACGGCTACAGCTTAATGCCGGAAGAGTCAGATTGGATAACTTCCAGAGTAGCTGCGGTTGGGTTCTCTTCCTCGAGGTTGGTCAAAGTAGACGGGTTAGAAGACCCAGATAAATCACGTCGAGTCTCGTTTAGAGCCATTACAAACGCTGACATACAGATAAAACAAATTCTTGGTGAGAACTGATGAAGTTAAATATCGACTTTGGCGCCCTGTATAAAGCTATTGCCCCGTTGGGGGCAGTGAGATCTGATTTTACCTTAACAAGGCGCTCAGACAATCTAGAGAGCGTTACTCGTGGTCTAGTTCAAGGCAAGGTATTAGGTAAAGACATTCAGTTAGATGAGATTGACGGCTCAAATGGTGTACTAAGTTACGACGGTCATCAGGTAATGCTCTACATACCCGACCAGGGGCCAAGCATAAGCGAAGTTATTAGTAACGGTAAGTGTAAGTCGGCAAGACGTGTTCATGTCGCAGAGTGTAAAACAATAATTGATATGCGCGAAAAAGGGCGTTTTCACAATAGATATGTGGTGACAAGTCGAATCGATGGCAAGTTTCCGGTCTTTGGTCGTTCTTTTCACTCAGGTCAGGACTCAAAGGGTGAATCTGATTTATCACCATGCATTATGTGTATGAAGGAACTGAATGTAGAGGGCTATACCGAGAAGACATACGAGGAGCAGAAATCGTTCATTGCCAATTTCTCGTTCGTGAGGTTATTTGAGTCATACAGTTCCCACTTCGAGACATTACCAACCTCTACTGCTGATTATTACAGAGGCGGGTACTCTCCTGATTGGGCATCGATATCATCGAGCTTCAGAAGCGAACTGAATTACACCTGTCAACATTGCAGTGTTTGCCTAAAAGATCACAAAAAGCTACTTCACACTCACCATGTTAACGGGAACAAGACAGACAACAAGAGGGCGAACCTTAGAGCCTTGTGTGCTGACTGTCACAGGAAACAGCCTCATCATGGTCACTTGTGCGTGAGCAACGAGACAACTTTGACCATCAACAGGCTAAGAGAAGAGCAGGGCGTTGTAACTCCGTTTGACAGCTACCAAGATCTAATGCTTTATGCCGATCCTGCTCTTGTTGGCTTAATATCAAAGTGTCAAAAGAATCGACTTCCCTGTGGTCAGGTTGGCGTAAGTAAGAACATAAAGGGAAGTGAAGTCTCTATTGACTTGTGTTGGGATAATCAGAAAGTGGCGGTGGTGATTAATCACAAGAGCTCTAGAGAGCTTAAAGGCGCAGGATGGTCGGTCTATACAGTTCAAGACGCATTAGATAGATTTGATTTGTTTCAAGGCGAGGTTAGATAGCCAATTTCCTTAGCCTTGACCATTTAAAAGTCTAACGTGCTTTGGGCCATTAATTTGAGCTGTGTTTAAGGTAACCGATGGGTTGGCCTTCCCCTTCTTATATGAGAAGTCGCATTAATCGTTATTTTTAAAATCTTAGGGGTTTATATACTTAAAGTATTAAATCCCTACCAGGCCTTGTTGATGCTCTGAACACTTCCGCCCATATCCACAGCATAGCCTCATGTCTACGCCTCGTCCAAGAACAACAGTTGATCTTGAAAGTTCCTGGGAGTTTTCGAGCACTGAATTATGGCAGATTTCCATAAGAAAACACGGTGGTATAGAGTGGCACGACTTGCCATTGAGTAATTACGTTAACATGATGTATGGAGTTCACTCCCTCCTTTTTAATCTAGACTTAGGAGAGTGAGAAAAGACTGATGGTCCCAATGTGTTGACTAAAAATGTCATCGCTATCGACTGGCGTCGTTGATCAAATCAGGTAAGGAATGTGGTTATCCCACTCAACTTACCTGTTAGTTTTTAATAGGCATACCTAGCCCTAAGACTTTGTTATTAGCTTTTATATTTGCCAATGCCTAACCAACTTGAGTGTTGTAACATCTCAAACTCAATGTACTGCTAGTCAGTGCTTTATATCGAAACATTGCCGTTTCATAGATTGAGCTATCGTGATACCCAGAGTCAGTTTTTCACTGAACTAGCGTATCGTTTATGAGCGCATCAATAGCTTTATTTCGAGGGTGTTCCTTGTCCCAATAACTAGCATTTTTTCTAGGAGGGATGAGAGGCTTGCAGCCCTTAGAGCGCAAGACTTCATGATACTTTTTGGTGTCGTAAGCACCATCACCTGACACCTCTAGAATGCTTCGGCGTGTTTGTTTCAGTAAGTTAGGGAGTACTTCTCCGTCTTTAACCGTCGATAAACTTAGTTCGACTGTAATTATTTCATGCGTGCTTGTATCGACTGTGATTTGCAGCTTTCACCAAACTCAATACTTGCAATCTGTCTCGTGTTTTTTGATTTTCCATTCACTTTCGCCATAAATCTTAAGGCCAGCCGTATCAATGGCTAGATGCTGTATCACCCTCTCGTTTTTGTTTTAAGGGAAATCTCAACTTGCTTTGTGCCCACCCGTTTATCGCCTCTTCATTAACGCAAAAGGTCGGAGAGCGACGGTTAATGAGTGATTGGTTATATTGCTTCCAGTTGGTGGTTTTGTGACGAGGCTGGGGCATAAGGCTACAAAAGGTAGTGTACGTAGCTGACCAGAGCGTAGTTTCTAGATTTAATTCATTTAATTACGCAACAAGGCTCCATCTAGACCTCCGTCAAATCAGACGTATCTCTATGGAGGAACAGACAAAAATAAGAAGATTATAAATATAAGTAATTGTTTTTAAATGTTAAATCAAAAGATCTATAACCTTATATTAAACGGGGTTAATATTTAAATGTCAAACCAGTGGGGCATAATTGGCAGTATGATGTTCGACCGAATGATATCTAATTACTACCTTAAGGGGCTCATTTTCCTTCCTAGTTCATATTATAGTCAGTTCGTTGCTACCTTTTCTACAAGCTGAGCAATCGTAAAGTTGAAGAGGGATTGGCAGAGCGTGGTATCCATGTTGATCTCAATTTTGAATCGCTGGTTCATCGAATAAAGAAACCTGTCGTCTCTAGTCGAGGATGGAAGAGACGTTCATTATGTCAGGGTTAATGAGAGGACAATTGTAGGTTATGACAAGTGGAGGAATAAACGTAAATTTCATGATGAGAAAGCGGTTCATGTATTCTTGAACAAGGTAATTGGTCATTAATCGTTTACTTGGAAGGTAGTTATCGATAAAAGTGGCGCTAACGCTCCATAGTATCAACGTCCAACTTTGGTTGATGGGGGCGATAATTAAAAATTGGGCAGCTCAATAATCGTTAATATTTATCTGCTGGGATCCGTTTACGCCCTAGCAGCCTAATTGTACCTTAAAATTAGTACACTTTTATTTCATCATAATTTCTAGGTACAACCGAATTCATTATTTGTAAAGTTTTTTGGAAATGTGAAATTGGTCATCTTGTGGTTGGCTAGATAGTTGCCTTAATTTAATTTAATTTAATTTAATTTAATTTAATTTAATTTAATTTAATTTAATTTAATTTAATTTAATTTAATTTAATTTAATTTAATTTTGTTATAGTTCATTGTGGAATTTATAGAGAGATTTTATGTTTAAAAACCTAAAGTTAGGTGTGAAAATTGGCGGAAGTTTTGGCGTTGTATTAACGTTGCTTTCTATAGCGTTGGTTATTGGGATATATTCAATTAAAAATGTGGATGATGAGATAGTTAAATATAGAACTCAAACGCGTCAAACGAACCAATTTAGTAAGTTACAAAGTAATATGTTGATGCTTCAAATTAATGTCAAAGATTTTCTTATAACAGAGAACGATAAAAATTTAAAGCAATATTATTTTTTTATTAAAAAATTAAATAGCATTATCATGGAAGCAGATCAAGAAATTGATTTTTCAGGGCGGACAAATCTGGTTGAGAAAGTTGATACAGCTATGAGAAATTATGAAATTGCTTTTGAGCGAGTAGTAAGTTTATTAGAACAAAAGGATACTATCCATAACTCAATACTAGTGCCTAGTGGTGAAAATATGAGCCGATTGATTGGCGATATCATTCAGTCTTCTTATGACGATGGTGATACTGAACTAGCCTACTATGCGAGCCATGTGCAAGAGAAAATGTTGCTTGGACGTCTGTTTGTTGTCAAGTTTCTTCAAAGTAATCAGACTGGTGATTTTAATATGGCGATTGAAAACATGGACAAAGCTTTAACAGATGAAATCAAAAAATTGAGCCTTCGCTTACATAACTCAGAACGTAGGGAGATACTAATAAAACTTACCCATTCTCATCTGAGCTATATTCAAGCGATGAGAGATATTCATGATTTAATTGTTGAGCGAAATAACATCATTACTAACCATCTAGAAGCTATTGGTTCACAAGTAGATATTCTTGTTGATGAGATGAAGCAGATTGTTTTAAAAGAGCAAAATATTCTTGGGGTCGAACTTCAGGAACATACAGATAGAAGTGTAAAAATTACTCTTATCGTGTCTGTCATTGCTATTTTATTTGGTGGATTATGCGCTCATTTTTTGACTTTAGCCATCACTAAACCAATACAAAAAGCCGTCGATGCCGCTAATCAACTTGCTCAGGGTGACTTGGCTATTAACGTAGGGATAACGAGCAAGGATGAAACGGGCAAGCTTCTTGATGCGGTGCAAAATACCGCTGATCATCTTAAACAGATGATTTCTACTATTTCAACCGCGAGCAGTGAATTGGCTTCGGCTTCCGAGGAATTAGCTGTGGTGACAGAGCAGACTTCTAAAGGTATTGGTTTGCAAGAAACTGAAACAGAGATGGTTGCGACGGCCATGAATGAGATGTCTGCGACGGTGCAGAATGTGGCGAACAATGCGGCTAAGGCATCGGACGCCGCCAATCAAGCTGATAAGGAAGCCATGTCAGGAGCGAAGGTAGTTGAACAAACTATTACTTCTATTAATTTACTGTCGCAAAGTGTGAATCATTCCTCTGGCAAAATGAATGAGGTGCAACTGGAAGTGCTGAACATCAGCAAGATTCTAGCCGTCATACGAGAGATAGCTGAACAGACTAACCTACTTGCGTTGAATGCGGCGATTGAAGCTGCGAGGGCGGGAGAGCAAGGAAGAGGCTTTGCCGTTGTTGCAGATGAAGTGCGCTCATTAGCAGAAAGAACACAAGGTTCGACTTCTGAAATCCAAGCCATCATTGAGCAACTTCAGGTGGGAACTAAAAGTACAGTAGAAGCGATGGATCAAGGTAAAATACAGGCTGATAACTGTGTAGCACAAGCAGCGAATGCTAGTTCAGCCCTCCAAGCCATTACCTCTGCAATTAATACAATTAACGAGATGAATATGCAAATTGCTAGTGCCTCTGAGCAACAAAGCATAGTGGCTGAAGATATCCATCAGAATGTTGTTAACGTGAAACATATTGCTGAGGAAAATGCGGTTGCTGCTAACCAAACCAGTGCTTCGAGTACAGAGATAGCACGTCTTGCTGGAGATTTGGGGCAATTAGTTTCTCAGTTTCAAGTTTGATATATCTGGATAACTCAGTGAACTTACCAAGTAAAATGATTTTTCATAACAAAATGTATGAGTTTAAAAAAATCCCTTTTTTAAGTTCTACGGCATGTCATATTTAAATTTTTGCTTGCTCAAAGAAGCTAGACTGGAAATAAGGCGGGAAATAGGCTTATTTGTTGACCATACTTCTGTCTTAGATAGAAAAATATGTCGCCATCCTGCCGCCATTAGTAATTTTATATCAATGTAAGTTTTTGTTTTTAAATTACTTATGTTCTCATTGTATATAATGGCTTCTTTGATTCAATCAGGCCTAGATCTAACACCAATCATTACTCACCACTACAAAGTGGACGACTTCCAGAAAGGCTTCGACATGATGCGCTCTGGTATGTCAGGTAAAGTAATCCTAGATTGGGAATAATTCTGAATTAGGAAGCTAACTTAAGAAAGCTTAATAGAAAGGCGACAGTTATTACTGTCGCCTTTTTTGTGTCTATCTCGCCTTGATATGTGTTTGCACTTTTAGAAATGCTTGTGACAAGAAGAGCACATAACAAAGGGCGACATGATCAAAGGTCCTGTCGCCCATATCGCTTTTATTTCGAGGCTTATTAACCCGCAGCAGCCTGCATGATGAGACCACAGATGTAGGCACCGTATGTACCTAGAGCGTAACCCAATACCGCCATTAGGATACCTACTGGCGCTAATGCTGGGTGGAACGCTGCTGCTACGATAGGAGCCGATGCTGCGCCGCCAACGTTAGCTTGGCTACCGACAGCCATGAAGAACAGTGGTGCACGGATAAGCTTCGCCATCACAATCATTAGAATGGCATGGATAGTTAGCCATGTGATACCAATGAAGAAGTAGCCTGGATTGTCTAAGATAGCCGTCACATCCATTTGCATACCGATAGTTGCAACTAGGATGTAGATGAACGCTGAACCTACCTTTGATGCGCCACTGTGCTCAAGACTGCGTGTTGATTTGAAGCATGAAGCGATGAGCGCGAACGTTGTCACCATTACGATTAACCAGAAGAAGCCTGATGTAAGGCTGTACTTCGCAAGCTCTGGAGCGTTGGTCGAGATCCAAGGTGCGATTAGGTCACTGAATAAGTGAGCTAGACCCGTAAGACCAAACGCAATACCCGTGATCTTCATTAGATCAGTTGTGGTCGTTGGGCGAGCGTTCTCTTCTTGGTATTTAGAAACCGTCTCTTTTAGCTCTTCGATAGATGATGTGTCTGCTTTTAACCATGCATCAATTTTCTTCTGACGGCCTGCCATGATAAGTAACACGGCCATCCAAATGTTCGCACAGATAACATCAACCGTAATCATTGCAGAGAACAGTTGGTCATCAACCTCGAACACTTCTTTCATTGCTGCTTGGTTTGCACCGCCGCCAATCCAAGAACCTGCCACAGTTGTAAGGCCGCGCCATACATCGCCAGATACAAGGTCAGGGTTAACTTGGTCGATGATTAGAATCGCTAAAGGCCCGCCAATAATAATGCCGACAGTACCAGTTAGGAACATGATGACGGCTTTAGAACCAAGGCCAAATATTTTACGAAGGTCTGCTGAGATGATCAGAAGAACGAGTGCACTCGGTAATAGGTAGCGACTTGCAACGAAGTATAGCTTTGAGTTTGACGCATCGATGATGCCGAAGCTGTTCAGCAATGAGGGAACAAAGTAACAGAGCAATAGACCCGGAACGAACGAGTAGAATTTTTTCAGTGCGCTATTTTGGCTACTTTCCGTGATAAAAACACCGCCAAGAATAACAGCTAACATGCCCATTATTACTGCATCATTAGTAATCATTATTATATCTCCTTTAAGGTGAGCGCAACCGCCTCACTTTTTGAAGTGCAGGACTATACCGACAACTGGCATGCGTTACAAATTGTAACGATAGACATACTTTGAAATGTTTTTGTTAATTTTTATGGTTTGAATCTGTGAATGTGGAATGTTAGTTATTGGCGATGTGAATGTTTTAGTGGCGACTTGTGAGGCGTGTTTAGATATATGCAATGTAACTCAAACGTTAGAGGATGGTCGCTACGAATTAGAACGACGACTGAAGGGCTTAAAAGAATGCATATATACCTGTATTGACGGTATGGTTTATGTGGAGAGGTAATGTTTTATAAATGTAAAAAGTGAATTCATTTTTGACGGGTAACTTGAGATTGAAAATTATAACTGGATCACATAAATGTCGTGGTTCATCTGATTTAGGTTCCGTGTTTTGGCTTCATCGGTCGTGCTATTCGTATTTAGAGAATGAAAAAGCGACCCGAAAGCCGCTTTTTGAGTGGTTGTTAACCTCGAATTTGAGCTCTGCTTAGGTTTGTTCTTCCTCAAAGCCATCTGCATAGCCTTTCGGTGGCGGGGTCCAACCTCGTTCTGAGCGAGAGTGCTTGTCTGAACGGTCTTTTTTCATGTCTTCTTTCATTGCTTCTTCAAGGTGAATGAAGATTTGTCGGTAGTTGTTGTCGTAACGTGGGTTCTCTTCCGCTTCAGACCAAGCTTGGTATAGTTTTTCAGACTTACGGCTTTCAACACGTTGATACGTTGATTTTTGCTGTTCAACGAAGAATGGATGGTGCCCTAAAGAACGTAGAGCTTCTGCGCCCATTTCGAGTGCCGAGTGGTACGTTTCTGAGACTACAGAATCTGCACCAGCTTCTCGTAGGCGGTAACTGTGACCACGGTCGAACGCACGCGCTAAAATTTTCACTTTAGGGTAGGTGTGTTTAACGTATTTTACTAATTCAACGCTTGAGTCTTGGTTATCGATAGCGACGACAAACATTGCGGCTTCTTCGATCCCTGCTGTATGCAATAAGTCATGACGAGTCGCATCACCAAAGTAAGATTTGATGTTGATAGAGCGAAGTAAATCGACTTGGTTGGCTTGGTGATCCAAAACCACAGTCTTGACATCATTCGACACCAATAAGCGGTTAACGATTTGACCGAATCGGCCAATACCAGCAATGATCACCGTACCTTTCTCTTCGATAGTATCGGCTTCTCGGTCGTTAGACTTTTGCTCGTAACGAGGAAGTATCACTTTATCAAATAGAATGAATAAGCCTGGTGTTAGGAACATTGAAAGAGCAACAACCAGCGACAGAGTTTGGACTATATCAGCAGACAATACGTGGTTTTGAGCCGAGAAGCTCAGTAGTACAAAACCAAATTCACCGGCTTGCGCCAAGCTCAACGTAAACAACCAACGGTCGCTATTTTTAATTTTGAAGATCAACGCCAATGTAAACAACACCAAGGCTTTAAGTAGCATAACGCCAAGAGTGAGGCCAATGATCAAACCAAAGTCGTTGAATAGAACATCAAAGTTGATGCCCGCACCTACCGTAATGAAGAACAAGCCAAGTAGCAGCCCTTTAAACGGGTCTATATTAGACTCAAGCTCGTGGCGGAATTCACTGTTCGCCAATACCACACCCGCAAGGAAGGTTCCTAAAGCTGGTGAGAGGCCGACTAGGCTCATTAGTGCAGCAATACCAATAACCAACATCAGTGCGGTTGCAGTAAAGATTTCTCGCAAGCCTGAGCTCGCCACAAAGCGGAACAGTGGACGACTCAAGAAGTGCCCGCCGACCACAACAATCGCAATAGATGCTGTGATCACAAGGCCATAAGCCCAGCCGGGTAGGCCAGCAACAAGACTCAACTCTTCATGGTGATCAGAAGTCGAAGCGACCGCGCTTTGTGCAGCTTCGATTAATTCTGGCAACGCCAATAGAGGGATAAATGCCAGCATCGGAATGACAGCGATATCTTGGAACAGTAAGACCGAGAAAGCATTCTTGCCGCCTTCTGTCTTGGAGAGCCCTTTCTCATTAAAGGTTTGGAGAACAATCGCGGTAGATGACAGTGCGAAGATCAAACCGATAGTCAGCGCGATCGTCCAAGGTTGCCCGAAGAACAGAGCAATCCCCATGACTATGGCCGTTGTGCCACCGACTTGTAGGCCGCCGAGCCCCATCAGGCGGTTTCTCATTGCCCAAAGCATCTTAGGCTCAAGCTCAAGCCCGACCAAGAACAGCATCATTACTACACCGAATTCGGCAAAGTGTTGAATGGTCGTGGTCTCTTCACCCACTAAGCCGATGATTGGGCCAATCACCACACCGGCAATGAGGTAACCAAGCACAGATCCGAGACCAAGCCTTTTGGCGATAGGAACCGCGATGACTGCGGCAAGCAAATAGATAAATGCTTGTAGAAAATATCCTGTCATGATTTAACCTCTGCTCATCAGTTCATCAACGTAATGGTTTAGCTTTTCAGCCTTGCTTGCCTTTTTAAGGTCGACTTCGCCCGCAACAAAAGCCACTAAAAGTGTTTTATAGCTGTTTACGTGATCTTGAATTCGGCCTTCTTCCAACGCAGTACGTGAACCAAATAAAGCCAATGGGGCCAAGTAGTTCATGCCGCACAAAGATGCTGTTTGTTCGATTGGGTGAAGCAGTTCACGTATGGTGAAGTGGTTATAACCGTCTGTCTGATAAGCATCTTTCTTGCCACCAGCGGTGATACTGCATAACAAGCTTTTACCTTGCAGTTCATTACCGTCGGTGCCATAAGCAAAGCCATATTCGAGAACAAGGTCTTGCCATTCTTTAAGAATCGCGGGGGTTGAGTACCAATATAGTGGGAACTGAAAAATGATGATGTCATGGTCCAACAGGCGTTTCTGTTCACGGTCGATATTGATCTTGAAGGTTGGGTACTCAGCATAGAGGTCGACACAGGTAACCCCGTTAATGCGTTTGGCTTGCTCAAATAAGGGTTTGTTCGCTTCAGAGCGATGCTGAGAAGGGTGGGCGAATAGCACCAAGACTCGATTTTTCGACATATAGCCCTCTTTGTCCATTAACGAATAATATTTATTGGAATTATAGATATACAATAATAGAAGAATGGTTGAACAACAACGAATTAGCCCATACTTATCTAGTTAGATGCGCGTGTTTTTAGGGACTTAATTATATAAAACACCCGTCAATTTGAGTATTTCCGGCACACGCAGCCGATGACTGCGTAAAACTAATTATTCGCTAATAATAAAAGCAAAGAGGTGCACTTTATGTCACCGTTGAAGGCTAACGTAAATAATTCAATCACCCTACATAGAACGACAATGAATAAAGGAAAAGGTATGAGCACGGACTTGCGTCAACAATGTAATTTGCTGCTTTCTGGTCACTTCGATCCAACACCAGCACAAACCTTCGCGCAAATGGCTGAATGGTGCGAAACACATGATGTGGCGCACGACACCTACGGTGATGGCGATTTTATTGAGAGTTTTGAAAGCAAAGTGGCTGATTTGCTCGGCTATGAAGCCGCCGTGTTTGTGATTACCGGCACAATGAATCAACCGACAGCGTTAGAGATTGCTTGCCAAGAAAAAAGAAATCCTTTGGTAGCGATGCACGAATCCAGCCATATTATGCGCCATGAACGCCAAGGGTATCAGCTCCAGAACCGATTCAATGTACTTCCGGTTGGTAATGTATTTCGCACTTGGAATGTCGACGACTTAAAGGCTTGGCCTGATGAGATTGCCGCGGCATTGTATGAACTACCGATGCGAGAGATTGGTGGTCAGCTGCCTGAGTGGGAAGAGCTTGAAGCGATAAAGCAGTACTGCAAAGAACAATCGATTCATCTGCATATGGATGGTGCTCGTTTGTGGGAGTGTGGCGCGTATTATCAAAAGCCATATAGCGAGATTGCTAAGGGGTTCGATACAGCTTATGTTTCGCTCTATAAAGGGTTAAATGGTCTTGGGGGGTCACTCCTACTAGGTGATAAGGCTTTCGTAGCAAAAGCTTCAGCATGGATGAAGCGTCAGGGCGGAAATGTTTACCATCGCACACCTTACGTGGTTTCGGCAGCAATGCAGTTTGATCAACGGATTGAGTTAATGCCTGCTTTGTATGAACGCACCAAACAGGTTTACCAGATATTACAAGATTACCCGCAATTCACGGTTAATCCGCAGCAACCGCAGGTCAACATGCTTCACCTATATTTACCTGTGAGCCATGAAGACGGCATTATTGCGCGAGACAATATTGCTAAGAAGCACAAGGTTTGGATAGGAAATCCAGCCATTAGCGAGCTACCAAATCAATGTAAAATTGAGTGGTATGTGGGTGATAACTTATTGAACTTACCTGATCATGAGCTGATCGACATATTGGATTTTATTAGCGAAGAGCTGATTTTATTAACGAAGAGCTGATTTGATCGCAGAAGAGTTGAACTGATTACAGCAGAAGTGAGTTAACTGAGATGAATACAGGACATGTTTCCTGTATTCATTTTTACGCCAATAGGATGGCGGGGATTTGTTACATGTATTGGTTGATGTACACGTCGACTAAAAACATGAATACAGGTACCGTGCTGAGAAGTCCGAAGAAGACGATTGGCACCCAGTTTTTCATTTTCTTTTTAGGTTGCTCAGTGTTGTTCATAAGTTCGGCCTTAAATTAGTTGTTGTAGCTGTTTAGCTTTGTGATACTAAAAATCTACGAGCATGGTATCAAATAAAATCGATGATCCCTATGCGGATTTGGCGTTTCGTGGTGCGTATCAATCACAGAAAATGTAGGCGATTCATAAGCGGTTCATAAAGGCTCAATAATAATGAACCTATTAGAACAAGTATTGCCTTATTCGGCATATGAAATAAACAGCATTCAAAGATTTGGAGAAGACAACATGAGAACAATAGGAAACATCATTTGGTTTCTGTTTGGTGGCGTATTTATGGGGCTAGCTTGGTGGTTCTTCGGACTGCTCGCATTCCTCACCATCGTTGGTATTCCATGGGGTAGAGCGTGTTTTGTAATGGGTAACTTCTCATTCTTCCCATTTGGTCAAGAAGCGATTTCACGTGATGAATTGACCAATGAAACTGACATCGGTACCAGCCCGCTAGGCGTGATTGGTAACGTGATTTGGTTCTTATTTGCGGGTATCTGGCTAGCAATCGGTCACATCATGTCAGCAGTAGCGTGTTTCATTACTATTATAGGTATTCCGTTTGCGATTCAGCACCTTAAGCTCGCGGTTATTTCGCTGGCGCCAATCGGTAAGACAGTTGTCGATAAACGTGAAGCAGAAGCGGCGCGAGTAAGAAATTACAAAGGTTAAGACTACAGTTTAAGCCTTATATAGAACTGAAAAAGCACATCACATGATGTGCTTTTTTGTGCCTCGTTTTCGATCTAACGATGCCCCAATCTCACAAACACTCACTAGGGCGTGTTGATCTTTCGTGAGTGTTTTTTGAACAGCATGGTAAAGAGTTATAATTTGCTTCGCCAAAAGTAAAACCATAACCAATACCATGCCAAGAACAATGCTAACTGATATTCGCTGGGAACTGCTACTCCAAGTTATGAAAAGTACAGGTCGTATTTACGATAAAACTGAACATCGAATGACATTTGAAGGAATACTTTATCGAATGAGAACAGGTATTCCTTGGCGAGATCTACCCTCTGAGTTCGGAGAGTGGAGTACCGTTTACAGACGATTTAATCTTTGGTCAAAGAAAGGGATTTTAGATAAACTTTTCAAAAGCTTATCTAGCATGGCTGATTTTGAATGGGTCTTTCTTGATGGCTCTATAGTTCGAGCGCATCAGCATAGTACAGGTGCAGCTACTGAAAGCTCAGAGCAAATAGGAAAAAGTCGCGGGGGCAACTCAACCAAAATTCACTTAGCCGTAGATAGTGGTGGTCTGCCGATTTGCTTTGATTTATCAGAAGGACAACGCCACGATATAGTGCATGCCGAAAGCTTAGTTGAACAACTCGATGAAGTTAATACTATCGTTTGTGATAAAGGATATGACAGCGAACCTTTCCGTACTTTTGTTAAGGAACGTGGCGGAGAAACGGTAATTGCTAAACGCAATTACGGACAAGATATAGACAAAGACAGTATGGATTGGTGTCTATACAAGTATCGTCACTTGGTCGAAAATGCCTTTGGGAGAATTAAGCATTATCGAGCTATTTCAAGTAGATATGACAAGCTAGAAAGGAATTATGCCAGCATGTTATCGCTGGCATTCATGTTAATGTGGCTACCGATGTATTGTTGAACACAAAATGTACAGCAAAGATCAACACGCCCTAGATACTAGTTCCACTAGACATTGTTGAACAAGACTTCAAGCCTAAGGGTGATGTTGGCTTCTTCGGTATGTTTCTCATAGGGCTCTCGTTCCCATTGGTAGCGCGGAATCAATTCGTAGAACAGCCATTCTTTCCAAACGTTTTCTCGGTAGGTTATCGACACCTGTGAGTATTCGTAGTGGTTATACGGCACGCTGGTTGCTGCAATCGTCGCGCTGTATTGCAGAGCTTGGTCTTGAGAAAGATAGTGATACAAAGTTAGCCCCGTACCGTACTCCCAGCCTTTAAGGTCGTCGTTATAACCTGCAAAGTTCGACCATCGCACTAAGAAGTCATCACTCAAAGAAAGATCAAAATCGATATCGGTGATCTCGCCAGTTTCTTGCTTTTCTTGATACACACGTTGGGTCAGCCTGAATACGGCATCGGTAGTGAGAGGGTAGGTAAAGCGATAACGAGCTTCAATACGCGGACGCAGTGTCGCTTTAATGTTGAAGCTACTGTAACCCTTCGCATAAGCATCGTAACGAAGGCCGAGTGCGCTCTCTAATTCCTCTGAATCTTGCGGAAAGAAATCCAAGAACTCTTCATCGCCAACCGATTCATAGATTAACTTCAAGCGCTTACTGACAAAGGGCAAGTGCAAGCGTACGTTGAGCTTGGTTGAGTAATCAACATCGCCACCTTCTGAATAGATAAAGTCGTTGTACCAACGGACAGACGTGCCCGCTCGAGCATCTTCGGTAATGCGGTCATCGACAAAAAAACTGTCAAACCATAATGCAGGTTGACAAAATTTACTGTTCAGGAAATGGTAAGCCTTTTCGACAGGGACGTCTTCTAACGGCTGACTGTGGCACTCATTTTGTTCCTCTGCTTGAACAGAGTATGAAATGAGTGACGCCAATAATGAGGTGCTAGCTATCCTACGACTCAATGGAACCTGTTTGTTATTCTATATATCAATAGTTTGACTATAACCAAGCGATTGCAACAATGCGACTTTTTAGTGATGAGCAGTGAGTGATTAGTCACTACTGATTAGTGATGAGGGTAAAGATCTGAAAGGTATCGGACAGATAAAAAAACGGGCTCAGAAGGTGAGCCCGTTTGTGTTAGCTATTTGTTTTTAGCAAGAGCCGCGTGTTTCTAGCTCGAATAAATTGTCGCTAGATTACATTGCCGCTTCGAAGATCGCTGAGATTTCTTCGTGAGTTGCTTGTTTAGGGTTGGTGAAGCCACAAGCATCTTTAAGTGCATTATCAGACAGCGTTGGGATATCTTCTAGTTTCGCACCAAGTTGCGCGATACCAGTTGGGATGTTCACGTCATTTGCTAGTTGAACAATCGCGTTGATAGCTGCTTCTGCGCCTTGCTCTGGTGTCATACCTTCAACATTCACACCCATTGCTTTTGCAACATCACGTAGACGCTCAGGACAAACTTGCGCGTTGTAGCGTTGAACATGTGGAAGCAAGATAGCGTTACATACACCGTGTGGAAGATCGTAGAAACCACCCAGTTGGTGCGCCATTGCATGAACATAGCCAAGAGAAGCGTTGTTGAATGCCATGCCAGCCATGAACTGTGCGTAAGCCATTTGCTCGCGAGCTTCAATGTCTTCGCCGTGCGTTACTGCTGTTCTTAGGTGCGCTTGCACAAGTTCGATTGCCTTAATTGCTACTGCGTCTGTGATTGGCGTTGCTGCGATAGAAACGTAAGCTTCGATTGCGTGTGTCAACGCATCCATGCCTGTTGCTGCCGTTAGTGATGCAGGTTTAGCAAGCATCAACTCAGGATCGTTTACTGAAATAAGTGGTGTTGTGTGCTTATCAACGATAGCCATTTTAATGTGACGAGCTTCGTCAGTAATGATGCAGAAACGCGTCATTTCAGAAGCTGTACCTGCTGTTGTATTGATAGCAATTAGAGGCAACCAGAGCGATACCTTTTGCAAAATCGTGTGGAGAGCCGCCACCCAGTGAAACAACGAAATCACAATCGTTGTCAGTCAGCAACTCAAGACCATCGTTCACGTTGGTGATGGTTGGGTTTGGTTGAGTACCGTCGAATACAACTGCGTCTACGCCACGTTGGCTAAGTAGGTCTTGTACCTGTTTAACCACGCCAATTTGGTTAAGGATCTTATCCGTTACGATCAGACCTTTTTTAAAGCCTTGAGACTGAATGTTATAGCAGCATCTTTCAAACAGCCAGTACCCATGAAGTTGATTGTAGGGATGTAAAATGCAGTAGACATTGGAAAACTTCGTTAATTATGATTTTTTAATTTCCTACATGTTGTCGGCAATCAACTGGTCGACCATTGATCTGGAACAACTTTGATTCCGAACTACCACTTTGTGATTATGCGTTGTGATAGGGCTCATATAGCAATCGTTTTTATGGTTTTCTTATGTGTTTATTGTCAGTAATGGAAAGCGAACGATTGATTTAAGACTGGAATGGCGTTCCATTACCATGAAAAGTAAAGGCTATTCACTCAACGTCGGTTCAAGTTCAGTTTGTGTCGATGGTTTGCGTGAGTCATCGTTAGCTTCAATTTGAGGTTGCTGAGACTCATCGGTATCTAAGTCGTCAGAGGTGTCTTCTGGTTCTTCATCATAATACTTAACATGATGTATGGAATCCACTCCCTCTCTGCCAATCTACACTTAGCAGAGTGCAGTTATAACGAGGGTTCCAATATGTTGACTAAAAATGTTATCGCGATCGACCTAGCAAAAAATGTTCTGCAAGCCTGCCATATCAGTATTTACGGTGAGATGCTGTCCAATAAACCTTTAAGTCGACAGAAAATGAAAGAGTTTCTTGCCAAGGCTAAGCCTTCCATTGTCGCCATGGAAGGTTGTTGCGGCTGCCACTACTGGGGGCAATTAGCTGAAAAGTTTGGACACGAAGTGCGGATTATCAACCCGAAGAAAGTGAAAGGCTACCTAGAAGGACATAAAACTGATCATAATGATGCCCTTGCTATCGCTAATGCCGCTATCCAAATTGGTATCAAGTACAGCCGTCCAAAGTCATTAGAACAACAATCTATGCATTCATTAGAAACCAGCCGTAGGTTCTTATCTCGTAGTGTGGTTTCCTTAGGGCTTCACATTAGAGGGACGATTTTGGGCTACGGGATAGCAAACCCTAGAGGTGAAAAAGGTTTAAAAGCGTCGGTTCAAACAGTACTTGATGGAGAGACCTCAATACCAGCAAATGTTGTATCCGTTCTGTCCATGTTGTGGGAGCAATATAAAGAACTGAAAGCAAAACTCATCGCGTTCGAAAAAGAGAAAAATGCGTTAACCCGTCAGATAGAACCATGCCAACGATTAATGGAAATTGAAGGTGTTGGTGAAACAACAGCTGCGATGCTTTATACCACTCTGGGTGATGGAAAGCAGTTCAAGAATGGAAGGCAAGCTTCAGCGTTTGTTGGTCTTACGCCCAAACAACACAGTTCAGGTGGTAAGGTCTTTATGGTTGGGATCGATAAATGCGGTGGTGTGAAAGAGCTACGCTCCCTTCTCTATCTTGGTGCAATGTCTTACGTTGGACGACTACCAGAAAAACCGAAGACTCAAAAGGATGCTTGGTTGAGGAGTATCATAGATCGTATCGGATTCAAGAAGGCCTGCATTGCACTGGCGAACAAAGTGGTACGGACTGCATGGGCAATGTTACGGTATGAATCTGAATATAAACCTGTTTTACTCACCGATTAATCATTAATAAACTCTTAAATTTCACAAAATGATGATGCATAAAAGGTAAGACCAACCTACTGAAAACCTGGCCATTCTGTCATGCTAAGCAAGCTGCTAACTCGATAAGGACAGTAGGTGCGCAAAACATCAAAGGCTAGAAGGTAGCTCCTTCAATAAGAAGCCGAATATACGACCGCATCTTAACTTTTATTACCAAAATCACTTTGTAAATACGTGGATTCCATATAAGGAATGGGGTGAGCATGACGGATGACGGTAAGAAGTGCTTCATGGTACCTCCCGGTACTAAAATGTATTTTTAGGGCGTGTTGATTTTTCGAGCTGATTTTTGCAGCGAGTTGCCGGGCATTTATACAAGGCAGAGGCTTTGATGTGTAGCTAGCCTACATGAGAAGCCGTTAACGTAGTAGAAATGACCGGCAAACGCTGCCCGAAGGGTTCGAGCTGGGCGCCCCCGCAAAAAGCGTCTTACTCTTTGTTGAGGAAAATTTGCTTAGAATGACTAGGCTACTTCTCCCTCGCCGCGATTAAAACGCTTTTATCTCGAACAAAACTTAACCACGAAAGTTCAACACGCCCTACTATGGTATTGGTTTAATATGTGGCAAAGTTTGCGATACATCATGACTTGTTGCTTGTTTTCTATAAATTCTTAGAACTATATTCAGGCTCACAAAAATGATAGTAGAATGCACATCTGGCCTTTGAGGCAATGAGAAAATAAATACAAGCACTGCTCAACCGCGCGAATAATAGGAAATAAAATGAAGTACGATTGGATATTCTTTGATGCAGATGAAACCTTGTTCCACTTTGATGCTTTTCAAGGAATGAAGCTGATGTTCTCCCGTTTTGGCGTGGACTTTAGCGAACAGGATTATTCAGTTTATCAAGAGGTTAATTTGCCGTTATGGGTCGATTACCAAGATGGCCGTATTACGGCGGCACAACTGAAGCACGCGCGTTTTGAAAGCTGGGCAGCAAAATTAGAGACAACAACGGCAGCACTAAACAGTGCATTTTTAGCCGCAATGGCAGACATCTGTTCTCTGCTTCCTGGTGCAAAAGAGTTGATGGAGTCGTTAAAAGGCAAAGTGAACATGGGTATCATCACCAATGGTTTCACAGAGCTGCAGTCAATCCGTTTGGAACGAACAGGAATGACAGACTACTTTGATCATGTGATCATTTCTGAGGAAGTCGGTGTCGCTAAACCAGACGCGGAAATTTTTGAGCATGCGCACAAGCTGATTGGATTGCCATCAAAGCAAAGAGTATTGATGGTCGGGGACAACCCACACTCTGATATTTTAGGTGGCTTGGATTTTGGTATTGAGACCTGTTGGTTAAACAGTCAAGAAAAGGCAACACCAGCCGGCATCAACCCTCACTATCAAGTGAAGTCTTTGGCTGACCTGCAAGCACTTTTGTTGGCATAACAGCTAATTTAATTGCTAATTGCTAATTGCTTTTAGATTTTTGAGTGAATGATTGATAGCCGAGTACAGTTAAGTGCTCGGCTACTTATTTTTACTTACTGCAACTTATCGATAGTGGTGTTTAAGCCTACCTTTGCTTAAGCTCGCTTTGATTACCTAATTACAATAAAAAGAAGGAAGAGGCGTGCTGAAATCTCATCGCCATAGCTGCTACGGCATTGCTGCCATTTTACTATGGAGCTGCTTAATTGCATTGTCTCGTAGTGTGTCAGAACAACTGGGCCCAATTGGTGGCGCCGCCAGTCTTTATACAGTGAGCTCCCTGTTGTTAGTCTGTGTTATGGGGTTGCCTAAGCTGTCGCGCTTCTCTAAATCGTATTTGATGATCGGTGGTGCCTTATTCGTTTGCTACGAAATCTTCTTGGCTCTGGCTTTAGGAATGGCAAATAGCCGACATCAAGCCTTAGAAATGGCCGTTATCAACTACCTATGGCCTGCACTAACGGTGTTGTTTGCGGTGCTGTTGAGTGACAAAAAGATCAACTGGTTGGTTTATCCAAGTATCGTCTTAGCGTTTTTTGGCGTGGCTTGGAGTATCAGCGGCGATCAGGGGCTTTCTGTCGAGCAAATCGCGGCTAATATTGCGACCAACCCTAAAACTTATTCGATGGCATTCTTCGGCGCGATTATTTGGGCGGTATATTGCAATTACACCCAACGCGTTGCTAAAGGGCAGAATGCGATTGTGCTTTTCTTTATCGCTACTGCGATCACTCTGTGGATCAAATACGCATTGAGTGATGAAACCGGCATGGTGATGACTTCAAGTGCTGCGATTGACTTAGTGCTTGCTGGGGCTTGTATGGGCGCTGGTTACGCGCTTTGGAACACGGCGATTCTAGGTGGCAACATGGTGTTTTTGGCAACCATGTCTTACTTTACGCCAATCTTCGCGACGTTACTTTCCTCGATGATTTTGGGCTTGTCATTGACCATGACGTTTTGGCAGGGCGTATGTATGGTAACTGTTGGTTCACTGGCTTGCTGGTGGGTAACCAGAGACAAAAAGCCGACGGTTAAGGCGTCGGCTTCTAAAAATGTTCATTCTCAGTCTTAATTTGCGCTTATATATCAGTGCGAGGATTTCCTAGTCTTCAATCAATATTCCATTTCTTCCTTGGTCTTTTACTTTGTAGAGTGTTTTATCTGTTTTTTGGATCAGCTCTTCATTGGTTAGATTTAAAATATCAAAGTGTGTGAATATCGCTCCGCCAACCGAAAGAGTTAAGCGATCACTGCATTTAGACTTCTTGTGGCTGATATTTAAATCATGCACACCGGATAAGAGCTGAGAAGTTTTTGCTAGCAACGCGTTTTTTGTTTCACCCGTACATAAAACTAAAAATTCATCACCGCCAAATCGGAATACCTTAAAAGATTCTGCTGAAAAATGATGTTTAAGCTGTTTTGATATGGTAACCAAAACCTCATCCCCTTTCACATGACCGTAGCAATCATTGAATTGTTTATAGTAGTCAATATCAATTAATAGTAACGCGTAGGGTTGTTCTATTTCTACAGTATCACGCCACTGTGTGATGGATTCTGCCAAGGTTAAACGGTTAAATAATTGACTGAGTGGATCTAAATTCATCAGTGTTTTGAGCGTCATTTTTTGTTCTTCAAGTTGTTTCTTTTGCTGCTTATTCTGAAGATCAATGGATAAATAAGAACCCAAATGTTTCATTAAAGATAAGTGATGTTCTTGGTATGCGTTGGGCTCAATGGATTGGATGGTAAGAACACCAAGGCGCTTACCCTCAAGAATGAGCGGCAGCATGATAACAGACGAGTAGTCTTCTTTAGTTACACCAGTTAAAGCGTGCTCACCGAGTGGTTTATTTAATAGTTTGTTCAGTGCTGCTTTTGTAAATGCACCATGACAGAAAGGTATTCTGTTATTAATGCAATATGCACTTAATGTCGCTTGTTTTGTACAGTCGACAGTGAAAGGTTCGAGTGTAACACCCAGGTCTAAATAAATTTCATAGGTCAGTTGTTGTGTATCTTCGTTATACAAAGCTAGCCCAAGAGACTCAACTGGCATCACCTTTTTCAGATCTTCGTGAAGGCGTTGCATCATATCGGTGAGGTTTGAATGTGAACTTAAATACTCACCAAATGAAGTAATTAAATCTAAATCTGTTGTGAAAGAGTGTGCTTTCTCTAATGCGGGGCGTTCTGAGTACAGTTGATACAATTGAAAAACGGCTTCGTTATTACTCTCGGAAAGGTTCTGGAATGCTATTGACTGAAGTTCAAAGGCCTTCTCAACTATCTTAGATTGTTGGGCTTCCGTTGCTTCTTGGCGACTAAAATTAAATAGTGATGAGGCGAGTTTTTGTAGTGATGTAGCGCTGCCATATTTGTTTCCTAAAGATATAGCACGGCTTAAATATGGCTCAAGGATATCGTTTCTTTCATGCTCTATTGCACATGAACAGTAATTTTTTAAAGTTTCGATTAAGTAAAAATTGTCGCCCAGTAATTCACAGATTTCAATTGCAGTCTTAAAAGAAGAGAGTGCTTCATCAATCTGGTTGATAGATTGAAGGTGTTCTGCATAGCAACTGTGGTAAAAGTAAGTACCAATAAGACTAGGGTGTTTATTGAGTAGTTCTCGACATAAAGTGAATTTTCTTTCGGCCTCGGCTTTATTACCTAGCGTTGAATCAATGATAGCAAGGTTACTTAATATTGATCTCGATGAAGCTTGAAGAGAATTTTTTTCTATTTCCCATGCGAGGTTGCAATAGTACTGAGCTTTTGAATAATCTTGGGTTTCTAAAAAAATGTAACCTAAATTATTATATATTCGAGTTAGGAGGCGTTCATTGTTAACGGCTTTTGATGCACTTGCTTTAGTTAGAGAAATAATGGCTTTTGAATAACAGCCTAATCGTATGAGAGCAACGCCAATAGAGTATTCTATGCAGAATTTAATGTCGTGAATATTGGATATTTCACTTCGATGTAGTGCTTCAGTTAGATGTTCAAAGGCTTGATGTACTTGCCCCAATTTTAATAACCGTGATCCTGTACAAAAATAATCAACGGCGCTTGGGATTGGTAGGTCATTTTCAGAGGCAAACTCTCTTATTGTACGAAGGGGCGAACAAATTTGAAAGTAAAACTTATAATATAAAAGTGATGTATAAAGGTTACTAGGGACCAGACCATTAAGCCGTAATATTTAAATTCAATTGAAGCTCATAAGGCATTTTAGATAAGCGTCGCTTTAATTGATGGCGTGTTCGTTCAATATCATCAACCGTAATCGCATCTTGGTCGTTAGTATGAATATCAACATTGACTCTTAGTTCCGGGCCAACCTTAGTCACACCCATTAGCTCCAAATCTTGCTCCGCATCTTTGTCCACAGCGACAACATTCTTATCTACCGCGTCAAAAATATCTTTGGTTGCCGACATCATTAGCAGTTCGCGCATTGCTTCACGTAGCATGTCGAACGGCACTTTGATGAAGTAGAAAGACATCAGTAACATCATCATTGGGTCGGCATATACCGCGTATTCAGCAAACGGAGAGTAAGCCACCAACCAAGCAACAACGAAACCTGCCGTAACTGCCACACTCAAAAGCGTATCCATTTGCCACTGTTTAGACTCAGCTTGAATCAAACCTGAAGAAATACGTTTGCTCTTGTTAGCGATGTACCACCAAGCGTAACCACAACCCAATACGTTGAAAATACCAAACAGGGTTGCGATAGAAGCATCGACTTCACGACCCCCTGTCATCAGAGCACCAATCGCAGAGTAAAGCGAATAACCGACCACAAGCAGAATCACAATCGCTTTAATCGCGATTACGATTGGCTCAATGATGGCTCGACCGAACGGGAACTCCCTGTCCGATGGGCGATTAATGTAGTTAGAGGCAGCTAGTGACAATAAAGTTAACAGTAAACTGATAAGAGAATAGACACCGTCAAATACTATGACTAGAGAGCCAACGAGAAGACCCAACACCAATCCGCCAATTGCGAAGCCTGATGCTAAAAGGGCTGAGAACAATAGTACTCGATTTTCGTTTTGGCTTTTCCTGTCACACATAATATTTTCCAGATGTTTTTGATAACTTCATTGTTCTAATATTGAGCTAGCTTTACAAACTTTATCTGATGACGTTTATATGTCGGTAACTCGTTTTATATTCAAGTTATTATAATTCAATGGCTTAACGATAAATTTGGGTGTCAGTAAAGTTGACGATGACTGTTTTTCGGGAAATGTGAAACTGGCGTTAAATGGTTTATGATTAGTAAAACACATAGGTTGTGAAGGTCTCATAGCCTAGCTGTGTAAAGGATTAGGCTGTTAAGGTTACAGAAATCGCACTGAAACCTTATACCTTAAACTTCGGTTTGAACCTTGGACGTAGAGCTGAGTTGAACTTGAAAAGGAATGGATGAAGATGAAATTTGATGATCTCAACGATAGTGAGTTGTGGGCGATTGCTAACCCGATCATGGACAATTTGATGGACGGCTCGACCAAGGTTGACCATGCTCAGCACTGCCGAGATTTTACGCAGCGCATGAAGGATATTGTGACGCCGGAGTATCTGGAAAAGGTGTGTCATCATTATCAGCACAGTAATGGCTTTTTTGCTGAACGTGAACCTGTGGCGCTATTCAGACGCTCCGATTCTATCGCTTTTGTTTGGAAGCAAGCGTATACCATTGCGAAAGGCGAGTTTGTGGCTGAAATGGTACTGGTTGAAGAAGACGGACGTTATTTAGTGGATCACGTGATGGTCTTCTAAAGAGAGGGCTTTTTATTTGCTAGATGACTTTAAGTGTCGAGATAGAACATTATCTGACACTTTAGAAATCAAACAAGTAATCGCTGATCTGATCCGCTAACCAATTCATTCCTGGGTGTTCCGCCATACCTGCCGCGGTAAACATACAGTAGTCTTCTTGAGTCAGGCCATAAGTGTGCTTGATCACCGCCAATTCTTGTTCGCGCAATAAATGGCGTATCAATGGCTCAGGCATTACGCCCCATGCATCTTCTCGTAGAATCGTATCCAACATAAAGTCGAAGCTAGAGAAGCCGATGTATCGGCGTGAGAAGGGCTCAAGCTCAGGGTTATCTTTTTCATTGAGATAAACCATGGTCGCTTGCATCGAATTTCTTAGTACTTCATCCGACACTCTTCGCATCGCACTCAAATCATGCCCTTTCTTACATACCGACATCATTCGGATCTTGCCGAGTGGGTTATAGATAATTCTTGGGTCGTCGACACGCTCGTAATCGACACCAAACGCAAAATCAACTTGCTGAGTTTCGACAAGATTAGCCAAGTCGCCACTAGACGCGAGAACGAAGTTGAAAGAAGTGGAAGGGTATTGGTTGTTTAGGGCGTGCGATAAACTTTGCCACATTTCATCGGGAAGGGAATCGTCGCGTGCGATCCAAATCTCGGCGTTGAATTCACCCGAAACATGTAAGCAGGTTTGCTTAATGCGTGCTGCCGTTACCAACATGCCTTCACAATCTTTATAGATGGCCTTACCGGCCTCTGACAGTTCGACATGGTTACCGCTGCGAACAAACAGTTCGACATCTAACTCTTTTTCCAAGGCTTTGATCGACATGCTCAGTTTGGTTCGGTTGCATTCTAGCTGTCGAGCAGCTTCAGAGACGGATCCTAAATCAGCAACAGAACAAAAGGCTTGGACTTGAGAAAGGTTCATTTCATTTCCATATTGAGCGGGTGGCGGTGCATATTATCTGAATATTGTGCTGACTATCTTAGAAATAGTCCATCTTTGCATGATAACTCTATGACGAATTGACTAATTTGGTTTATTCTGGGGGCGTTCCGAACCTACAAGAAGTAAAGATGGAGGCCATGATGGCGAAACAATGGGACGAGTACGCACCTGATTGGGATAACGATCCCGCTACTGCTGTATTCGCACAGTCCGCATTTGACCAGTTAACACAGCTCGTTGATTTGAACGGAACCCGTGTCCTTGATTTTGGTTGTGGTACAGGATTACTCAGCCAGAAAATATCTCCTTTTGCAAAAGAGATCATCGCTCTCGATATCTCAGAAGGGATGATTGAAGAGTTAGATAAAAAAGAGCTGTCTAATGTAGAGCCTGTCGTTGATATCTTATCGCGCGGACTTGCAGCCCAACACCCAGCATTCAGAAATCAGTTTGACTTAGTGGTAGCCTCTTCGGTATGTGGCTTTATTCCGAACCTACAAGATACAGTCAGCCTTATTTATACTCTGTTAGAAAACGATGGGGTTTTTGTACACTGGGATTGGTACTTAGAAAACGACAGCGAAGATTTTGGGGTCAGCGAACAGCGTTCCCAGAATGTATTGAGCGCAGCAGGTTTTTCGATTGTTGAAGTCTCAACACCGTTTTCAATCAACACCCCACAAGGTACTTTGAAGGTACTGATGGGTGTAGGCCGTAAACAAGTGGTTCCTCATCTATAGGTCACTTGTCTGTAGTTGACGTATCTGGAGTTGACGTATAGATAACTCCAGATAACCGCACTCACGCTTAATTGACTAAACCCACATCAACGATCTTTGGATCCGTTATGTGGGTTTTCTATTTATACGCACTTGCGTTTTAAACTAAACGGTTCAATTAAGCGGCCTAATCTCTTCTGCTCATTCTTTCCCTTCCCCAACGACAATCATCGATAAACAACCATCGTTAATTGGCAAATGGCCAATTTAAAAACTGTCTATTCACAAAATTTACAAGCTATCTATTCATAAATTACTAAGTTACAAATGGTGTTTTCCATTTTGGAAATGTAGGCTTGCATACATTTCATTAGTGGAAATGTAAGTGTGAGACATAAAATAAGCCCATAAGAATATTAAGGGTTTAATCATGAGCCACCAATCTGCGTCATCTACTTCTTCAACATTTTCAGAACAACAACAACGCTTTAGCAATATCATTTCAGATGCCAACCTGTCCCCAAAACAGAAGTCGAGCTATCTTGCCTTAGAAGCTGAAGCCAGTCTGCCGTATATGCCGGTAAGCAATGAAGTAGAGCAAGCCTTACAACAAGGTGTGCTGTGTGACATGTTTGAAGGTCACGCCCCATTTAAGCCGCGCTATGTGCTTCCTGATTATTCTAAATACTTACATCAAGGCTCCAAGTATTTAGAGCTTAGCGCGGCTACTAATTTCGACGAAGCATTGAACATGCTCACCATCCTTTATCATCACGTTCCATCAGTGACTTCAATTCCGGTTTACTTAGGCCAGTTGGACGATGTGTTGATGCCTTTTGTTGGCGGTTTGACGGATGAGCAGGTATACCAAAAGCTGAAGCTGTTCTGGATCATGCTGGATCGCACGCTGCCAGATGCCTTCATGCACGTTAATATTGGCCCTAGTGACAACATTGTATGTCGCACTATTTTACGTGTGGATGCTGAACTCAAGCAGATCGCACCTAACTTAACCTTTATGTACGACCCTGCAGTCACATCTGATGACCTGCTTCGTCATGCTGCGAGCAATATCTGTGAATGCAGCAAGCCGCACATTGCCAATTATCCTGCACACGCCGCTGCGTACGGAGATAAGCGTTTTGGCATCGTGAGTTGCTACAACTCTTTGCCTCTGGCGGGTGGTTCAAACACGCTAGTACGTATGAACCTCAAGCAAGTGGCTCTGAAATCTGAAGACAGCGTAGACTTCTTACAGCAAGTACTACCTAACTACAGCAGCATCATGATCGAATTGATGAATGCACGTAGTCGCTTCTTACATGAAGAGTCTAACTTCTTCGAAGGCTTCTTAACCAAAGAAGGCTTAATTGAAGAAGATCGCTTTGCGCCAATGTTTGGTATTTATGGCATGGCTGAGGCGGTTAACATCTTAATGGAAAAAGAAGGCAAAGCAGGGCGCTATGGTCACGATGAACAAGCAAATCAGTTAGGCCATCGTATTTCTGAAAAGCTGGCTGAGATTGTTGAAAACTCGGAAGTGAAATATGGGCTGGAAGGTAAGGCTCTGTTACACGCTCAAGGTGGTATCAGCCTCGATGAAGATGTGACGCCGGGTGTACGCATCCCTTATGGAACAGAACCGGATCCAGTGTCTTACGTACGTGCGACGGCTGGTCACCACAAGTTCTACACGTCGGGCATCAGCGACATTCTAACGATTGACGAAACGGTGAAGTCCAACCCAGAAGCGATGTTCAACCTGTGTAAAGGGGCGATTCAAGCGGGTTACCGTGAGTTCACCGCTAACGTAGCATCGAACGATTTGGTTCGTGTGACAGGTTATATGATTAAGCTGTCTGACATTGCCAAATATGACGAGCAAGGTTCACGCACCAATACCACTTTCCTTGGTGCTGAAGCTGCAAAAAATACGGGCATACTAGAGCGTAAACCACGCGTAGCGAGCTTAGAGATGTCGCCGACATACGAATAGCTTTAACGTACGCATGTTATGTGTTTCTCGAATACGAACAATGTGAATTATGAAAATTTCTGATCTAACAACTCAAATGGCTAGGGTTAAAAATAATAAGACAGAAAAACAAGCGAAGGTCAGCCGTGTGCTGACCTTTTCTTGTGTTGATGGACCAGGAAATCGCTTGGTGCTGTTCCTACAGGGGTGTAATTTCTATTGCATCACTTGTCATAATCCACACACCATCAACCACTGTAACCATTGTGGAGACTGCGTGAGTGGCTGCCCGAGCAGTGCTCTGAGTCTTATTGAAGGCAAAGTGAAGTGGGATCCGTTAGCGTGTACCAACTGCGATCAGTGCGTCGATATCTGTGATCATAAGTCTAGCCCCAAAATCACCACGATGACGGTATCAGATGTGCTTGAACTGGTTAGGCACAATCAATTCTTCCTGAGCGGTATTACCGTTTCGGGTGGCGAGGCGACCATGCAATTGCCGTTTATCGTCGAGCTATTTCAGGCGATCAAAAGCGATCCGCAATTGGCACACTTAACGTGTTTTATTGATAGTAATGGCTCGTTGACACAGCAAGGTTGGGATAAGGTATTACCTTACCTTGATGGTGCGATGATCGACCTAAAATCATGGCAATCTGAAACGTATCAATGGTTAGTGGGTAGAGGGAACCATCGAGTGTTTGAAACCATTAACTACTTAGCTGATAAAGGCAAATTACATGAAGTTCGGTTACTGCATATTCCTAATAAAAGTGACCTAGATATCGAGGTAGAGCAGGTCGGGTATTACTTGAAGGGTTTGCCAAGTGATGTTCGAATTCGGTTAAATGCGTTCCAACATCATGGGGTAATTGGCGAAGCTTTAGAGTGGCCTAAATGCACCGAACAACAAATGCAGAGCTTTCACGATAAGCTCTACTCAATTGTTCAAAGAGCAATGCAAACCCCTGAGGTATATACTTAGTCTCTTATCAAATTTCAGTCTTTATAAAACCAGTCTAGTTAGTTCAATCTGCTTCTAACAAAGGTCTAGGCTTCTAAAAACAAGTCACACAACCATTTGATCGCCTGATCATTCATGTTTGGCTTGTTCCATACCAAACTATACGCTACTTTTCCGTAATTAAAAGGAAGCGGTTTACTTACCAAGCCTTGTGCTTGTTTGGCATGCTCAGCCCATTGTTTTGAGCAAGTGAACAAGAAAGGTGTGTGGTGACATAGCACCGCAGCCGCGCCAAAGTCCGCTACCGATATCGCCATATCTCTAGGCTTATGACATTGCACTAAGTTTTGCTCAAAGTAAGGCTTAGACAGTTCGTTATCTAAGATTCCAATGTGTTTGTAATCTAAATAGCCTTCAACCGTTAGTTCTTGCTGAGCGAGAGGGTGGTGTGCACCCATCAAACAAACCATTTCATCAGGAAGAATCGTTTCCCACACCAGCTCTTTATTATCCGTTGGGGGTTGAGAGATATCGTGTGGCAACAGGATCAAGTTGACCTTACCACTGAGCAAAGCATCGAATCCAAGTTCTTGTTTCGAATAGATATTAAGTTTGGCGCTTGGTGCAAGTTCCGTGGTGATTTTGCTGATCTTCGAGGCAAACACTTCGAAGGTACTTTCACGCATCGAAAGTGAAAAGCTGCCTTGATACTCCTGAGGAGTAAAACTCTTTTGGTGAAGTAACCCGTTCATGCTGGAAAGAATCGCGTGAACAGTGGGCGCTATTTTCAGGGCAAAGGGAGTCGGGATCAGCTTGGTGCCGTCTCGATAGAAAAGTTCGTCATTAAGGATGTCACGCAGCTGAGACAATGTCTTACTCACACTCGAAGGGCTGACAAAGAGTTGCTCTGACGTTTGAGTGACGCTGTGGGTGTTCAGCATAATATGAAGCGCAGTGAGGTGTTTAAGGCTCACTCGCGATAAATGTAAGTAATCCATACACAACTCACTCAATGCGTGACAACGGTCGGTTTAAGGTTTTATAACAGAAACTAGCGCGCTAACTTGTGATGAGCGCGCGAAAAGTGACCCGCACAGAATGCGCCTACAATCGATAGCTCACCCGCCAAACATAAAGCCGCACAAACCTCAGCTAAGGCTTGTGATTTACCGTTGCCGTGTAGCCCTAGTAAATCGAGACACGCTTTTTGGCTTGGTAGGCCAGTACCGCCACCGACTGTTCCTAACATCAAGTTAGGCAGCGTTACACTCGCGTACAAACCACCTTCTTTGTTGAGCTCCATACGAGTCATACCAATCGCAGACTCAGCAACACACGCCGCGTCTTGACCGCAAGCAATGTAGAGTGCAGCAAGTGCATTGGCATAATGAGCATTGATACCAATCGTACCGCTTAGAGCACCACCGACTGTGGTCATTTGTCCGAACTGCACCATCTTCTCTGGTGTGGTGTGGAGGTACTTAGCGACAAGTTCAGCAGAGATATTGACCTCGGCTGTGACTTTTTTACCACGAACGCTGCGCAAGGTTTGTGTATTGGCTTTCTTATCGCCTGATAAGTTGCCATCAAGGAAAGCATGATCGGGCTTAACCGGCGTATTTTCTATGATGTACTCAAATACAGCGTTGGTCGCGATAGTTACCATATTCTGACCAGAAGCGTCTCCGGTTAGAAATTCAAACACCAAGTAAACATGGTTACCTTCGATGTTGATATTGATGTCGGTAAGTTTGCCGTGCGACGTTGTTGATTCAGCTAAGGTTTTAAATTGGTCATACTGGGTCACTGCCCATGCCACAAACTGTCCTGCTTCAACTAATCCTTGGAATGCGAAACCAGGAGTGCGTGTTACGCCTTCATTGAGCAACATTGCACTTGCACCACCACAAGCTGTGATCAGCTTTGAACCACGGTTATACGACGCGACAAGCGCCGCTTCAGTGGTTGCAAGTGGGACTAGGTAGTCGCCATTAGCAAACAGGCCATTGACTCTTAAAGGGCCAGATATACCAACAGGGACTTTTACCGTGCCAATAAAGTGCTCTATGTTTTTCTCATAAGCCTGAATCTGGCTTTGAGTATGAGGGTCGAGCAGTTCTTGCTGCGAGTCTGCATTATCGAGAGCCGCCCAGCGACGTGTAAGGTTTTTTTCAGTCAGGTAAGGGCTTGGAGTCAGTTTATTCACTGGCTTATCAAAATGAGGCTGGAGCTTCTTTTCTAATTCGTCTGCGGAGATGTCGCCTCCTAAAATAGAAACATAGTCACGGCGATGCAGATTTAGTTTTGGCATAAATAGTATGAAGTAAAGTTTGTGCAGCAAAATTGATTTGCGCTGATTCTACCGAGTAATAAACCAGAAACAAGTGCCTGATATAATGAGTTACAGTTTGTATGGATTTAGAGCCATTTGTTAGTCAAAAAGAGGGTAACCATCAAATCGATAAATAGTAGCTCGAATCAGATATGGATATCGAGAAGGCTACCAATGGCTTCGTTTTGACGATCAACCACACTCGCACCAACACGGTTGTAATTTGCGCTCTGTGTCAGCTTTAATAACGCTTCAGTAGAGGAAGAAGCTGGTTCAGGCTCTTTCTCTTTAAACGAAATGGGTTGTTCAGGTTCTATTTGATTGAAGCTCAAATCGCTAGTTTGGAAAGTGTCGTTGGTTTTTGGAGAGTGTTTGGAGTTTTGGTTAAGCTCGATAGCGGCTTCTTCAGCCATGTTGGTTGACTGCTGAATGATGGCGTAACCAGATTGAATACCAGATATCGACATAGCAGAACCTTTTATTGACGTATGAAATGAGTCTAGGCGGACGATATTTTGAGTGCAATGGAGAACGGCTACAAATTACTAAGATCAGGTGGATTTAAGCTAAAATAGTGACATTAGTCTATTAATTGAACAACTCATTCAGTACGTTTAACTCTTCATCTGTCAAAAGAGAAGGTTGATCTGTTTCAAGGTTTTCGTCTATTTCACCTTGAAGTGCTTTCAATTGCTGCGGGTTAAGGAGCTGTATTTTCTGCTTAAATGCTTCAAATTGCTGTGTATTCATAATGAGACCTTAGTTCAAATCCATATGCTCAATAGAGCATAGCTTACTGATTCAATAAATCAAACAAGATTAAGTGAATATTAAATGAAGTTTGAAGTTTCCTAAAACTAAGACAACTATAGATCCCTTTGATTGTTTTTTGTCCGAGGAATGTTAGGCAAAGTTATGGATGAGTCAATCAAAGTCAGCAAGTTTACATGCGTGTAAGATTTGAACGGCCCTTGTAGATAAAGGGTAGGCAAGTGGTTGCTCTACCTAGATGAGCCTTTTGGTAGAGCAATGTATAAACACACGGAGTGTTCAAAAAATGAGCAGTTTCGTTATCTTTTTGTTTTTACTGTTGTTTTGTTTTTCATCTTGAAACTTCTTTTTCAAGCGGCTTTTCAATCTTAACTTTAACTGCAAATTTTGTGGCTAAGGTATGCAGTTCTGGAAGCATTCGATAAATCAAATGTAGCTGTTGTAGAACCATTCTAACAGAGCTCTCATCCTCTTCTCTCCATTCACTTAAACGCTTATCAAGTTCAGGATCGTAAGCGTTTTTTACTTCGCATTGTTCTTGATGACAAAACAGCTGGTCGTTGAGAGCGTCGAGATGCTCGTGTATTACTCTGTGTGCGTCCAGTACCAGTTTATGTGTTGCTTCGTCATCGATACGTGTTCTATGAGCACCCAGAGCAGAGATATAGCTGAGTAGTGCATGGTTAAGTGTTAGGAATCGGAAGCTCTCATCTTCAGACGTACGGTACTTACCCGGCTCAACCAGCATGCTACTAACAGCGGCAGTCAGATTTGCATCATTGTTATGTGCACTGCGGCGTGCAATACGATAGCTAAGGCTGTCTTTTTTGCCTACACGGTATTGGCCAATGATCTGAGCGAGATAATCTTTATTGGAATCAAGCGCATCTGCCATCACCTTGTGAAGTCGTTTTGATTGCCAGTCCGGTAAAATATAGCTAACCGCTAAAACAGCAAGCGCGCTGCCAATGAAGGTATCTGCTAGTCTTGGCAATACAACTGCGTAGCCTTCCCCTAATTGATTGAAGCAAAAGAGCACAAGCAGTGTGATAAAGGCGGTCGCGAAGCCGTAGTTATTGATACGGAAAGCGAAGAACATCACGCCACTGACCACAATGAATACCAGCTGACTCTCTTGAGATGGGAAAAAGGTCAACAACGGTACTCCAATCAACAAGCCTGCGACGGTGCCAATGACACGAGCCGTCAGCTTTTGTCGCGTTGCACTGTAGTTTGGTTGGCACACAAACAGTGTTGTTAGCAAAATCCAATAACCTCTTTCAATCTCAAAACCTTGGATAATTCCGTAACCGATCGTCAAAGTGATCGCCATACGAATTGCATGACGAAATAGCATCGAGTCGGTGTTCAAGTTGGCTTTGATCTTATGCCACATCGCCGTCAAAGTATGAGGGTTGGTATCGTCCAGTACGCCTTCTTCTAGTTTTTCTGCATCTGGGTTACTTATATTTGATAGCTGTTTTTCGACGGTAGCTAGGTTATTAAATAAGTAATCCAACTGGTTGAGCAGTGATTTCCATTCTGGGTTGTTCTGTTGATGCAGATGATTAAGTGAAGACATCAGTTCATCCAGTGCCAGAACAGATTTTTCGCCATGTTGGTATTCAGCGCCAACCTTCAGTGAGCTTGCCACTTCTTTACAAGCTTTAGCTTGGGCTTCGAGCAGATACTTAAATCGAAATAAAACGTCTGATCGCTCAAAGTGTTTTGCCAGTTCTTGATAACGGTAGTGGCTGGAGCTTACGCGTTCATGAATATCCTGTGCGATGAAGTAAGTATTAAGGAATCGGTCACTCGGTCCGTCAATGTGCCCGCGCTTAGAGCGGTTGAGTAGCGTCGCTTTGCACATGTTGAGCGCGTTAACAGTGCTAGCATTGAGTTTGGCTTCAATAATGCGATGTGGTTGGGGAATCAAATCTGAAACTGGATAGAAGAGCTCTGCTTTAGAGCCGATGTAATTGCCGATTTGATCGAATACTGTTGCTAGGTTTTGCTGCACTGGTTGCATTGGCCATACGATCTGCCAAATCATCGACATGAAGTAGTACCAAGCTGCGCCCGTTAACAGTAATAGAGGTTGAAACCAAAGGTTAGTGCTCTCGTGAGCCCCAAGCATGGCGTAGATAGCCACAAGTAATGATCCAAATGCGATACTGGCATATTTAGGGCCAATTGCCCCAAGTATAATAAAAGAGAAGGTTGAAACGAAAAGCCCTATCGCGAACAGCCAAGGCGTGTCGAAGAGAATCTCAATAGAGAAGGCTGCAACGGCAAAACAGATAAAGGTTAGCGTGAGTGCTTTCAAACGTCCGGTAAAGCTATCATCACTTTCAGCAAGAGCCGCAGCAATAACCCCTAAAATTAATGGTGTGATCAGTGTGTTTTGACCATAATACCAAGCAGGTACTACAACACCGAGCAGAGTGATGAGAATTAATACGCTGTAATTTATGGTTTTATTCGCCCAATAAAGGCGTAGTTTTGCTGAGAAGTCCACAGTCGCTCACTTGACACACTAAAACCATAATCCTAACAGAAATCAAGCACAAGAATTTGATACTTATCCATAATTGCCCCTAGGTGGTCATGAAAGCGTCGATAAGCAGTGAGACATTATTAATTCTCACTGCATCATGATATAAATTCAATATTCCCTATTAAAGAGCACGCTCCAATGCAGCTAAGCGCTAATAAGACTGCACAGTTTTTTATTCAAAATGAATATCATCAAGTTGAGCTTGATGGTCCACGCCTGCTGTTATCTTCAGTAGGCAGTGAAGAACGTATCCCTTTCACTATTTGGAGTGGCAAGATCGCGATAAAGCGCGGATTGTTTTGGGGATCGTTGCAGTTTTTTGCTAATCAACAAGATGGCAAACAGCGAAGCTGGTTAGTCCAAGGCCTTCCATGGGAACAATGTCGTCAATTTGCGCGCGCATCGGTTGCTGCTTATCAGAAGTGGCATGACAGACAATGTGAACAGCTGGCAGAGCACGTTCCTCAATGGGAAGCTGAATTGACACGTCTTGAGCAACTTCCTGCTTTCCTACCGCATTCTAAAGTGAAGACTTGGGTCGAGATGGTCAACGCAGGTCTGGAAAATATGACGATGACTCTAGAGGAAGCGGCACAGCGCATGCCAAACCGCATCGCTCGAATGCAGCCATGGTTGTCTGAAACGGAAATTAAGCAAGCCGAGAGGAATCAACAGTGGTTAGAGACAGAAAGACAAAATTGGGAAGTATTGTTTGCTCAATGTGAGTCGTCACCCCTGAACTTATCGCAACAATATGCGGTCTTGATGAATGATGATCACAACCTTATTTTAGCGGGCGCAGGTTCAGGTAAAACCAGTGTTCTCACCGCTCGCGTCGCGTATTTATTGCAAAGCCACCAAGCTCAAGCTGAAGAGTTGTTACTGCTCGCCTTTGGTCGTGAAGCCGCGGAAGAGATGAAGCAGCGCCTTAACAGCAAAATTGGTATATCAGCCGAGAAGGTGCAAGTCAGTACTTTCCACCAGTTGGGTCTAAAGATACTGAATCAAGTTGAACCCGAACGCGTGGTTATTTCTCCGCTCGCGCTCGATGACAACCAACGCCAAGCATGGTGCATTGATTGGTTGAAGAAGCACTGGATGACGCCGACCAACTTTAAACGTTGGCAAAAGCACTTGTCTAAATGGCCAATTGCTTATTTAACCGGTGATGATGAGCTAGGTAGTCATGTTTCAAATCTTAAATTGATTGGTTGGCTTGAAAAGCAACTTGAACAGTTGAATGCATCGGGTTTAACGAAAAAAGAAGTACAGCAACAACTGATTGATCACCGTGACTATACGCGCCTCAACAGCGAGCTTTCACTGTGTTGGCCATGCGTAACCGCTTGGCAAAAGGAATTGAAAGAACAGAATCATATCGACTTCTCAATCATGATTAGCCGAGCGACACAGTATGTCGAGAAGGGGAAATTCATTTCGCCTTGGAAGTTCATCATGATCGATGAATATCAAGATATCTCACCAGACCGTTTAGCCTTGGTTGAAGCCTTGTGCAATCAATCGAAAGCGCAGCACCAAGCTTCTATTTTTGCCGTAGGTGATGACTGGCAGTCAATTTACCAGTTCGCGGGTGCAGATGTTGATCTAACGACGGGCTTTAAAGATCGTTTTGAGAGCTCGACAATTCATCACCTAGATACGACTTATCGATTTAACAATCAGTTAGGTTCGGTTGCCAATCGCTTTGTGCAGGAAAACCCGATTCAATTACCAAAAGAGCTCAACAGCTTCAAGCAACAGAAACAGAAGTCGGTTTATAGTGCGCCAAGCAAAGAAGTTGAGAAGATCCTCGATCAGATAAACAGGCAAGCAAAAGGTAAAGCCAATAAATCAGTGATGTTGCTTGGGCGAAATCATTACCACAAACCAGAGCTGTTGGAAGACTGGAAAAAAATCTATACCTCAATTGATATCAGCTTCATGACTTGTCACGCGAGTAAGGGTAAAGAAGCGGATTTCGTGATTATTCTTTGCGTTGATGAAGGACAGTTCCCCGCGAAGAAGAAACAATTGCACATTGATGGCGCGTTGACTGAATCTTCGGATGTGTTCCCTTATGCGGAAGAGCGTCGTTTGTTTTACGTGGCAATGACGCGAGCAAAAGAAAAAGTATGGATCACGCACAGTGGCGATGGTTCTGGCTTTGTGCAAGAACTGCATGGCTCTGATTACCCTGTCGTTCGTAAAAAGTGATGTCACTTGGCGTAATTGTCTAAGATTAGATCTTCAAGCCCTGCCTTAATATCACAAGGCAAACGTATAAAGCAGAAGGAATCCGCTATGGAACACGGCTCTATTAACTACATTGAATTTGCTGCGAAAGACATCGCTGCCACGAAGGCATTTTTCAGCCAAGTGTTTGGTTGGATCTTTGAAGACTATGGTCCCGAGTATTCTGCTTTTGAAGGTAAAGGCTTAATGGGTGGGTTTTATTTAGCGGATCTAGCGTCCAATGCTGAAGGTGGTGCGGCGTTGATGGTTTTTTATAGCGAAGATCTTGAGCAAACCAAGCGTGATGTGACTGATGCTAGTGGCGAGATAAACCGTGAGATATTCAGCTTTCCCGGCGGGCGACGCTTCCATTTTAGAGAGCCAAGTGGTAATGAAATGGCTGTGTGGAGTGATAAGTAGAGAATTAAGGTTCTGGTAAACAAAAAGCCAGCTATGCGAAATGATCCTGTAACGTTGGACATTTCTGTTAAGCGGTAATCAAGGCCTGACTATCGAAGTCAGGCCTTTTAGTTTCATTTTATACGTCTGGTATTGTAGAACTAATTATGCATCAACCCATTTAAGGGCGAGGCAATTTAATCAAGACTAAGCAAGAATCTCTTTCGCTGTGTTTACTACGTTTTCAGTAGTGAAACCAAACATCTTGAATAGTTCGCCTGCTGGTGCAGATTCGCCGAACGTTGTCATACCGATGATCTTGCCACCGAAACCAACGTACTTGAACCAGAAGTCAGCGATGCCAGCTTCTACAGCGATACGTGCTGTAACGTCAGATGGAAGTACAGACTCACGGTATTCAGCGTCTTGCTTATCAAACGCGTCAGTTGCAGGCATAGATACTACGCGTACCGCTTTACCTTCAGCTGTTAGTTCAGCAGCAGCGCTAACCGCTAGCTCAACTTCAGAACCCGTTGCGATAATGATTAGATCTGGCTTACCAGCACAATCTTTCAGGATGTAACCACCCTTAGCGATGTTTGCTACTTGCTCAGCGTCACGATCTTGTTGTGCAAGGTTTTGACGAGAGAAGATAAGTGCAGAAGGGCCATCTTTACGCTCGATTGCCAGTTTCCAAGCAACAGCAGACTCAACTTGGTCACATGGGCGCCATGTGCTCATGTTTGGAGTTAGACGTAGAGACGCGATCTGCTCAACTGGTTGGTGAGTTGGACCATCTTCGCCTAGGCCGATAGAGTCGTGCGTGTAAACTTGGATGTTCTGAGTTTTCATCAGAGCAGCCATACGCATAGCGTTACGCGCGTATTCCATGAACATTAGGAACGTTGCGCCGTATGGTACGAAACCACCGTGCAGAGCGATACCGTTCATGATAGCCGTCATACCGAATTCACGTACACCGTAGTGGATGTAGTTACCAGAGAAGTCATTTGCTTCAAGAGACTTAGAACCAGACCACATAGTCAGGTTTGAAGGCGCAAGGTCAGCAGAGCCGCCCATGAATTCAGGTAGCATAGCACCGAATGCTTCTAGAGCATTTTGAGATGCTTTACGTGATGCGATGTTTGCTGGATTAGCTTGAAGATCAGCGATGATTGCCGATGCTTTCTCTTCCCATTCAGCAGGAAGATCACCGTTTACGCGGCGTTTGAATTCAGCTGCCAGCTCAGGGTATGCTGCTTCATAAGCTGCAAGTTTCTCGTTCCACGCTGCTTCCTTAGCTGCGCCTGCTTCTTTCGCATCCCACTCTGAGTAAACTTCCGACGGAATTTCAAAAGGACCGTGCTCCCAACCTAGTTGCTTACGAGTTGCTGCGATTTCGTCAGCGCCTAATGGTGCACCGTGACAGTCGTGCGTACCTGCTTTATTTGGAGAACCAAAGCCAATCACTGTTTTAGTACAGATTAGAGTTGGACGAGGGTCCGCTTTAGCTGCTTCAATAGCCGCGTTGATAGCGTCAGCATCGTGACCATCAACTGCTGGAATTACGTGCCAGCCGTAAGCTTCGAAACGCTTAGGAGTATCGTCAGAGAACCAACCTTCAACTTCGCCATCAATAGAGATACCGTTGTCATCCCAGAAAGCAACCAGCTTACCAAGACCTAGCGTACCCGCTAGAGAGCATGCTTC
The DNA here is from genome assembly GCF_024347315.1 of Vibrio atlanticus. Lineage (NCBI taxonomy): Bacteria > Pseudomonadati > Pseudomonadota > Gammaproteobacteria > Vibrionales > Vibrionaceae > Vibrio > Vibrio atlanticus. The sequence goes on from NZ_AP025461.1 coordinate 852,056, forward strand.
GTGAGATATACCTTCCATCAGACAGCCATCACCCATGAATGCATAAGTGTAGTGGTCTACGATGTCGTGGCCTTCTTTGTTGAACTGTGCCGCAAGTGCTTTCTCAGCCATCGCCATACCAACAGCGTTGGTGATGCCTTGACCTAGAGGACCTGTAGTCGTCTCGATACCTGGTGCGTAGCCGTACTCTGGGTGACCTGGAGTCTTAGAGTGCAGTTGACGGAAGTTCTTAAGATCTTCAATTGAAAGCTCGTAACCTGCTAGGTGAAGCAGAGAGTAGATCAGCATTGATCCGTGGCCGTTAGACAGGATAAAACGGTCGCGGTCAGCCCACTCTGGGTTTGATGGGTTATGGTTCAGGTGAGAACGCCAAAGTACTTCAGCGATGTCAGCCATACCCATAGGTGCGCCTGGGTGACCAGAGTTTGCTTGTTGTACGCCGTCCATGCTTAGAGCACGAATTGCGTTAGCTAGATGTTTGCGGTTCATAGAAACTTCCGAATAAAAATTAAGATAAACAAATTGATAAAAGTAGGGGAACTGAACGTTCCCCTATTTGAAATTGGTAAGAGTGATTACAGCTTAGCTGCGATCATGTCTTCTAGTTTGCCTTGGTCAACTGCGAAGTTGCGGATGCCTTCAGCTAGCTTCTCTACAGCCATTGGGTCTTGGTTGTGATCCCATAGGAATTCAGCGTGAGTCATTGCAGCAGGACGCTCTTTAGTACCGTTAGAGTCGATTAACTTCTCTACTACTTCGCCTTCAGCTGCTTCTAGGTCTGCTAGAAGTTGAGGAGCGATAGTTAGACGGTCACAGCCTGCAAGTTCAAGGATCTCGCCGATGTTACGGAAGCTTGCGCCCATAACAACAGTCTTGTAGCCGTGCTCTTTGTAGTAGTTGTAGATGTCTGAAACTGAGATTACGCCTGGATCTTCTGAAGCTTCGAAATCGCGACCTTCTTTCGCTTTGTACCAGTCCATGATGCGACCAACGAAAGGAGAGATTAGGAATACGCCAGCTTCAGCACAAGCACGAGCTTGAGCGAAAGAGAATAGAAGCGTTAGGTTACAGTTGATGCCTTCTTTCTCTAGGATTTCAGCAGCACGGATGCCTTCCCAAGTAGAAGCCAGTTTGATAAGAATGCGGTCGTTAGTGATGCCAGCGTCGTTGTACATTTTGATAAGTTGACGAGCTTTAGCAACGCTGCCTTCCATGTCGTAAGAAAGACGAGCATCTACTTCAGTAGAGATGCGGCCAGGTACAACGTTAAGGATTTCTTTACCGATGTTCACGTTAAGCATGTCACAAGTGTCTTGAACTTGTTGTGCTTTGTCGCCACTTTGCGCTTTAGCGTATTCGATAGAAGCATCGATTAGAGGTGCGTACTCAGCAATTTGAGCGGCTTTAAGAATTAGAGATGGGTTAGTTGTTGCATCTTCAGGAGTGTACTTGCTGATAGCTTCGATATCGCCAGTGTCAGCTACAACAGTTGTTAGTTTACGAAGTTGCTCTAATTTATTGCTCATTTTGATCATCCTATGTATCGCAGAACACCCCTTTAATGGGAGAGGTGTGGGCATTTGCAAGCGAACTAATGAAGTTCCTCATGGTTGTACCAGTGAGTCAAACTTACATTAATTTAAATTTTTCTTCGAACGAACATTTGCACAGAACATTTGATCGCTCGATGAGTAAATGATGTAGCCATATTTATCCGATCTAGCCCCAAAGTCAACGGTAAATAGTGCTGTATGGTGACTTCAGTCAAATATATTTCGCTCTAGTAATCATGGGGTATGCAAGCAAACGTTTAACGAACAAAGTGAGGTGAATTAATCAACACCAAAACTATGGTTATGATGCTGAGCAAATGCTCCTTGATGTTACATATGTTCGGGGTGTAAGCTTGTGTATCACTTACTGAGCTCTCCTTTATTAGGAAGTGCAGCAGGTAAAATAATTGTTAAATATTGGTTGAGTGGTATATGAGTAACAATATCCAAGATGTTTCCGAAGAAAACACTGATCTCCTAACCGAAGTCGCCGTTGCCTACTATCAAGATGGTGCGACTCAAGAAGAGATCTCTAAAAAATTCTCTATCTCTCGTGCAAAGGTTGGTCGAATGCTCAAACAAGCCCGCGATGAAGGGATTGTCGAGATCACCGTGAAATACCACCCAGTATTCAGCGCGAAGATCGAACAACGTTTGATCGAACGATTTGGTGTTAAGCGTGCACTGGTTGCATTAGACCAACCGAATGAAGAGAAGCAGCGGTTACAGGTTGCGGGCTTGGTGTCGAACTACTTAACGAGCACCCTAAAAAACGGCATGGTAGTCACGGTTGGCCAAGGTCGAAACGTATCGTCGGTTGCTCACCATACTGGCGTAATTACCCCACGTGACTGTAAATTCGTATGTGGTATCGGCGGCATTCACCCAAGAGGCGGTATGTTTAACGCCGACCATATATGCAGACAACTAGCGAAAAAGTACGGCGGATCTTCTGAAACCTTGTACGCGCCTGCTTATGCAGAGAACAAAGCACAAAAATCCGCGTTCATGGAAAACAGTACTGTTAAGCAAACACTCGATCTAGCTCGTAAGGCAGATGTTGCATTAGTGGGTATTGGTGACATGAGTGAAAACAGCTATATGGTCGACCTAGGTTGGTTTACGGCGGGAGAGGTCGTTCAATCTCGTTTACTACAAGGAGTGGTGGGTGACTTTGCGGGTTATGACTTTTTCGACGTGCATGGTAAAGCGGCAAACACAGTAATGAGTGACCGAGTCATCGGCTTAGGTTTGGAAGAGTTCCGTCCTATCGCTGAAGTAATCGCCATCGCTGCCGAGAACAGTAAGCCATTAGCTCTGTTAGGTGCACTAAGAACAGGTGTGGTTGATGTTATTGCGACTAGTGTAAGTAATGCTTTAACGGTGCTTAACTTGGATGAGCAGATGAAACATGCTGAGTTAGATGATTAGCAAAATATAAACCAGGGGAGCCCGTTTTGGCTCCCTTTTGCTCTCGCTAAAGAATAGGTTCTGACTCTTTACTCGTGATTTTAGGGAGCGAGGAGAGATACGTGCACAGTTCGTCATAAGGAATAGGACGAGAGAAGTAGTAACCTTGCATCAAGTCACATCCACATGCTTTTAGAATCGCGAAGTGTTCGTTTGATTCTACGCCTTCTGCCAGCACCACCATACCGAAATTTTTACCGATAGCGATGATGTTCTGGACCATTGTTAGTGACTGTTGATCGACTGCTATGTTTTCAATGAAACTCTTATCAATCTTAAGTTCGTCGATAGGGAGTGCTTTTAACATGCTCAATGACGAGTAGCCCGTACCGAAGTCATCTAGAGAGATCTTAATATCGTTTTCTTTGAGGGCTTCAAACAGTGGTTTCACTATAGCCACATCTTCAATGAACAAGCTTTCAGTAATCTCGAGCGTTAAACAGCTTGGTGAGAACTGATATTTCTCAAGCGTAGCGAATAGGTGTTCGGAGAACAACCTATGCGAGAATTGACGGACTGAAATATTGATCGATAATCCGATATTTTGGCTCGTTGTACGGTGTAAATGAGCAATTTGCATAACACTGGATTCAATAATAAAGGTACCAAGTTTGTGCATTAAGCCTGTGCTTTCAGCAATAGGAATAAATACATCTGGCGGGACAAAACCCAGTTCATCGTCTATCCAGCGTACCAGCGCTTCTACACCGTGGGTGCTTTTATCTGCACGAACCAATGGTTGAAAAACCATAAATAAAGCTTGTTTATCGATAGCGATACGAAGCCTTTGTTCTACTCTCATTTTGTAGAGGTGGGCGTCTTGCATTTCGGTCGTGAAAATACTGTATGAGTTTTGCTGCTGTTTCGCTTTGTACATCGAAATATCGGCAGAGCGTAACAGGCTATCTAAATCTCTTCCGTGGTCTGGGAAGCGGGCAATACCTACACTGCAACTCAACAAAAATTGAGCGCTTTCAACTTCATAAGGTTGAGAAAGTACTTCAATAATTCGTTCTGATAGTCGCTTAATTTCAGATTCACTATTCAGCGTTGTTAAAAACAAGAACTCATCACTGGATTCTCGTACCAATAGGCTGACTCTGGAGCGAAACCGGATCAAACGTAATGCAATTTGTTTGAGCACCTTGTCTCCGAAGTCATGTCCATGGGTATCATTAACACATTTGAAGTTATCGATGTCGATAAACAGCAGTGAGAATGGCTCTGACTCATCTTCAATCCACTTGCCAATGTTTTTACGCATATAGGAGCGGTTGGGGAGAGAGGTTAATGGATCGTGATTGGCTTGGTAAATCAATTGGCTGCGAGTTCGTTGCTCGTTCTTCGCAATCGATTTTACTAAAAAATAGAAACCAAACTGAAGAACAACAAAAACAAAGAAAAGAGTACCGAACTCTTTTGCGAATATACCATCAACGTGTTCTAGGTCTGTACGGCCGACAACCCAAAGCTTGTAGCCTGGAATGTATTTAGCGCTAACGAGCGATGGGAAAGCGCTATCATCGATACAGAAAGAATATGTGTATTTTCCTGTTTTCGCTTCTTTGACGCTGACAGTCACTTGCTCAGAAAAGCTTTTGGTAATGCGATCCATTAGATCGTTATCAACTGGTTTTAAATAAGCGTCTAGCGACTCGATATCGCTAGAAAAAAACTGACGATAGTTGTCGGTTCTAAGTAGAGTTAACGTGTTGTAATTGCCTGCGTGCGCATTGTTTTCAAACAATATTGTGCTGTCTAAGCGTAAACCTGCGGTCATGACTGCATCAACGTTCTTGCCATCGAGAGAAATGGATTTTCTCATTGGGATCACGAGGCTGTTAAGAGAATCATGGAAATAAGTGCGCCCCAAAACCATTTTATTACTAGATACAGCCTCTAGAAATGAGTCTTTGGTGTATAGGAGATCCAGTAAGTTAAATTGGTCAGACAGCTGTAGGTTTGAGCTGATTGACAGGTAATCCCCTTGAGGATTTAGTAACCCGAAAGCGGCTATTGCAGGATGACTATCAAGCAGTTTATCTAATATTGGTCGAATTTGAATCGAAGCCGTTCGGGTAAAGTCGGACTGCTGAGCAAGTTGATGCCCAACCACTTCAAGCAGTGCTTCTTGGCTAGTTAATAGAGAGTTTACTGAGCTAGAGAAGATCTCGACTTGGATATGTTGTTGCTTGGTAAAGTCATCTCTGTTTGATTGCCACTTGGTTATGCCAAAGGCGCTGAAAAGTATCAGGGTAAGCAGCACGATCATAGCGTACAGCGACCAGATATTTTTCTTAAATAGAGCCATGAGATGCCTTTTGTTGGTGACTACTTTTAACAGACTGCAAGTGACAACGTTTATATCGCCAGTGTGATTAATACAACGAGGCATAAAACATCAGAGATGAATATATCAATGTTTAAATAGTGTAACGGCTAAGAACAGAGATTCTTGAATGAAATATTAACACTCATAAACGTGCTGACAATTAACCCATGATTAATCACAGTTTTTGTTAGCAATCGGATGGCTCTACACATAGGTAAAGTTAACTTAGTCACGAAACTGCGATGTAGTTAATCTGCTATGTCGCCAAGCCAGCATATCTTCAAGTGACTACAACATTAAACCCGTGAGTTATTCAACGTCTAGCTTATTAGCGACAAGATGCATAGGTAATGGGGTTTTAAGTCATAACCTTTAGTAAGCTCCGTATGCATGCGCAGTATATTCTAACAGTATCATTAAGCGAAGCTGAATTACTTTTTAGTTACGGCAATAGGTAGTTTTTCATTTGCGCCCCATTCAGTCCATGAGCCATCGTAAACGCCCATATCACTTGAATAACCAGCCAGTTTAGCGGCTAATAAAATGATGCAAGCCGTCACACCAGAGCCACAGCTAAAGAACATAGGTTGAGAGGGGGTTAAGTTCAGAGTCGAGAAAATGTCAACTAACTCTTCTTGAGGTTTCAATTTACCTGCATTTAAGACTTGTGCGAACGGCAAGCAAACTGAGTTTGGGATGTGGCCACTACGTAAGCCTTCACGTGGTTCTGGAACTTCTGAATCGAAGCGAGCTTGAGAACGTGCATCCAGAATGTTTGCACTTTTGTCATCGGAGTAGTTTTGGATTTGCTGAGCATTTACAAAGTGGTTGTCTTGAATTTGGCCTTCAAAATTGCCCGCTTTGACTTCGGTGCGATAGTCAGTCTCTGTCGCGTAACCGGCTTTTATCCAAGCAGGTAAACCGCCATCTAAGATGTATACGTTGTTATGTCCCATTGCCATAAACATCCACCATGCGCGAGGCGAGGCAAAAGTTCCTGAGTTATCGTAAACCACTATCGTACTGTCTTGATTGATACCAATTTCTTGTGCGCGTGTATTGAAGTGTTTTTCGGTCGGGAACATGTGAGGGAGTAGAGTGTGCTTGTTACAAAAGTTTTTGTCGTAGTCGAAACGAATCGCACTAGGTATCATTTGTCCTTTGATCTTTTCTGACTCACTTGGGATCTGAAATTCGATACTGGCGTCGAGGATTACAATGTTGTCTTCTTCTAGCAAACGTTGTTGAAGTTGTTCTGGTGAAATGAGTGGCTGATTCATTCTTCTTATATCCATTCTTGTTGTTATATCGGCGACTAAGGCGCAGCCCGGCAGTGGATGAACTGATAGCTGCTTTGTCCGGTTATTTGATTGTTTAATGTATCAAGCACGACCACAGAATCAAGAGGGCAGTCTGTTGTTGGTGGAATGGAAACGCGAAATATTTCGTTGTCTTGAGTTTCAACCGTGAGGTAGCGCCTATGTCCGTCTAGGGATTGAGTGAGCGTATTGGAGATGACTCTGGCTTCAATGCGTTCTCCGGTAGAAGATGTCATCGGGAAATAGGTGAGAAATAAAAGTAGCCCAATACCAATCGATAATATAACGAATCCCATTTTCAACTGTTTCATAAAGTAAGCCTTTGAAAGTCATCTTTAAAAGATAAGACAGGCTTTCGATAAAGTGAACATAACCAGTACTGAAAATTGAAATAGCGCCCAAATAAAAAGGTGAGCCTCATTGCTCACCTTTATGCATTGTTATTCGACTTTCGACTTCGAGACTGCTGTCTAACTCCAACTAAATTTAGCTATTGTTAAACTGAACTCAGCGCTTTTCATTCCTTTACGTTTACCAAGTGATTTGTGATCCGTCACTTGCAACGACTTGTTGCAGCGGCGCTTGACCATCATAAAACCAGATCTCAATTAACAGAATATCTTCGCTTAGCGGCGCCGAAAAGTTGGACGTAAATGTACCGTTGTCTAAAGGGCCTCCAATGACCTTACTTGAATAATCAGGCTTGTAAGTTAAGTCTGTCCTTGTGGTAAATCGACTATATACGGATACGAACGAACGATCGGTTGAGATGTGGCTGATATCAATATTGAGGTCGAATTGATCTACAGAGTTATAATCGAAACCATCAGGTATTACGAGCTCATCCATTTTGTACGCTTGCGGGCCGTTGGAGATAACTGCATTAACTGGTGTCGGTGCCGGATTTATAGCTACGGTGACTGGTGATGAGACCACTGATGGTGGTGTAACTGGCGCTGACGCCACTGGTGTTGACGTCGCTGGTGTTGACGTCGCTGGTGTTGACGTCACTGGTGTTGACGTCGCTGGTGTTGACGTCGCTGGTGTTGACGTCACTGGTGTTGATGTCACAGGTACTGTCACCACTGGTGTTGAAGGCGATGGGTTAGGAGTTGATGCTCCTCCATCGCCACCACACCCTACCAACGTTAGTGATGCGATTAGTAATGGAATACGTATTGACTGCGACTGAGCCGTATTTTTCTTAAGTGCAGCATTCGACAGACTAGATAAGATAGCATTGTTAAAGTTCCGGCGACCGTTTGTTACTGTCTGTTTAATTGGCATATTCATAATCATTCTCCTAAGGCAAGTAACATTGGTCAGCGGCAGGTGTTTGGAACCAATCGGTGGATTGAGTACCGCCGGATTCAGCAAAGTTCGCAAAGTTTGGATAGGCGGTGACGATATCTACATATTCCAGTGGCCATTGCCATTCCGTGTCTGAAGTAATCAGCAGTGCCCAAGGGTGGTTGTCTGCGGTTTTGAAATATTTGCCTGTTGATGGATTGCTGTCATCAACGCCTAGTCCTGTTTCAAAGAGATTAGCGGTATCAAATGCCTCGGTTGGAGCTTGGTCTGGCAAATGCACCTCCCAGCTGCGCCCTGGATGTAGAGGTAGGTTTTCACCATGATAATACCCAGGCGTTGCGAAGATGAACGGGTCGTAAGGCATGTCAGTCCAACTGTCAGTACTCACTCCATCGCCAGCTAAAGTAATCCCGATTTGGAAAGCGAATTGCTCATCTTCTTTACAAGAGCTGATGGTGCGGTAGAAGGTACAACTAGTACTGATTTTCTCTGTAAGGTCGTTAGCAATAACAAAGATTGCCTCGCTACGTCCTTGCTCCAAGTCTAAATCAGTGAACACACCATTGTGCTTCATGTAAGAGCTTCCGCTACTCACTAAGCTTGGGTCTAGATTAGGAAGTCGAACCGCAAAACCATTTCTGTACGAAGCACCTACTGCAGCAAGACGTCCATCGATGGTGGATTTAACCACTTTTCCGTCTTTTAAGATCTCTGTGATGCGATACATAATCACAGCATCATTCATGTCGTAATCAGCTTTATAAGGCCAGTTATCTTCATACGCCAAGGTTGCGTAACCAGAAGCACTTGGGAAGTAACGGGCTGTAGCGCCGTCGTTAAGAACATCAACTTGAATATCAACTACCTCACCAGATGTCGAACCACCAAAGTAGCTCAGGTTGGTTTGTTGGCTGAATCTGAAGCGAGCCCAAGTAGTCCCCGTTAGTGCGTTGATATCGACATTTAGGAACAGATCGTTTTCACCAGCATCCAGTTGGTAGTCGGTAAATACTTGCTCGTTAGCACCATCGAAGCTGCCATCTTGGTTCCAGTCAATCCACGCCGAAAGGTAACCGGTTGTTGAAGCTTCAATCACCACTTTTGAATCAAGCCCGGCTTCAAGCGCCGTAACAAAACCTATACCACCGTTTGCCCACTCGTCATCAATGCCAACACTTTCATCCGATTGTGGAGTTACGTAGCCATCAAGGTCGGCATCGGGTGCATCAGTGCCTAACCAAGTCACACCATCAAGTTCATGTCGAGGACCATTGCTGGCGAGTAGGGTTAGGTAGCTGTCTGGTGCATCACCAAAGTCGATGTTGGAATCTTCATCCACAACTGGCGCATTCGCACAACGAGCGCCATCATTTTGATTAGAAGAAGGCCCATTCGAAACAAATTCAACGGCTGGAACAATACCTGCCGCGATATTGGCAGCGTTGTCTGGAGACAGGTTGATACGGTAAATTTTACCGTCTTGGTTTCGAGATACGTAGTAGTAGCCGTTGACATCAAAATAGCCAGCACCGAACGTACCTAACTCGCCGGTGTCTCCGATGTAGGTTTCGGCACCAGTTGTAGGGTTGAAGCTGTATAAGCCTCCGGAGTTATTATCGATACCATATAAAGAACCATCACTTGGGTGGAAAGCGAAATCAGTCAGTTTTACGGTTGCCGGGCTACCAGCTATTTTGTTAACTGTAACAGTCGCGTTTGGGTCGGCGTCTAACGGCGATAGATCAACGGTGAACAAGCCTTTTCCTGTACGGTAAAGGTAATACACATGGTCATAGACATCGCCGACATAGAAAGTGTGATCGGTTGGTAATCCACTGGTATTGATCACTTCTGCTTGGAAATCCTGTCCAAGGCGCACCAAGCGTTTGTTGGTAGTGTCATAGCCATAAATATATCTGTCTTGAAAGTCGAAACCAACACCATTGATATTGGCGTTCATGCCCGTATCGTCTTCTAACAGGGTGGTTGAGCCTGTCACTAGGTTCACGCCCCAAACTTGTACGGGTGTCGATTGGAATAGGTAAGCCTGGCTCGGACAGGTATCGAATGGCGCTGCGTTGGCGACCAAAGGCGCACTTAATAGCAAACTTAACGTTGTAATTCTCATATCTACATCCTTGTCATAGAAGGTCTAGATACTTTTACAAGTTACGTGCCACTTTTAAGTTGTTGATTTTTATTACTTATATTCTAAATTACTGAGATGTGCAATATATTCTCAAAATGAGAATTCAAATGAAACTAATCTTTTATAGATCATTTCAAATTGATAAATCGATTTGAGAAGCTGATGTTGAGACCTAAAAAAGCCCTGACTTTTAGTCAAGGCTTAGGTTGTCGATTAGAGGGGGATATGACTTAGTCTACCCACATACCGAGCAATTAGGCATCTTCATTAAATTCATTTCACGCCAGCTGTGGGACATGGCATCGAGAATTAAAAGTTTGCCTTGCTTTGGTTGTCCAAACTGAGCAATAACCTTGATAGCTTCCAAAGCCTGAGCTGCGCCTACCATGCCAACTACCGGTGCCATCACACCGGCTTCAACACAGCTTAGTGCAGCGTTGCCGAATAGTGCACTTAAGCACTGATAACACGGCGCGTCGGCGTCTTGATAAGTGAACACACTAATCTGACCTTCCATACGAATTGCAGCACCAGAAACAAGTGGTGTTTTCGATGCATAGCATAAGCGATTGAGTTGATTGCGTGTTTCCACGTTGTCACTGGCATCAAGAACTAACGAGTGCGCTTCAATTAACTTTGCAAGCGCTTGATCATCAAGCCTGTGGTCGACGGTTTCAATCGTCAGATGAGGGTTCAATACCTGCAGCGACTCAGCTGCCGAATCGACTTTCTTCTTGCCAATATCAGCATCGGCGTGAAGGACTTGTCGCTGTAAGTTTGAAAGCTCGACAATATCATCATCGATCAGTGTTAGCTTACCAATACCCGCAGTCGCAAGGTATTGGGCAGAGGCACAACCTAAACCTCCAGCTCCTAAGACTAAGATTGAGCTCTGCTTTAGCGCTTCTTGGCCTTCAAAATCAAACTGCTTAAGAATGATTTGACGGTTGTAGCGAAGCATCTCTGCGTCAGACAGTATTTCCATCAGTAAGCCTCGTTAGTAAAGCGTCGAGTTAAACAGTTGGATCTGAACCGTTTCACCGACTTCAACACGGCCGCGTTCGCGCTCTAGTACCACAAAGCAGTTTGCTAAACTCATTGAGCGGAAAGCGCCAGAGCTTTGGTTACCCGTTGTTTCTACCACAAATTGACCGTTTTCAATCGAGTAAATGCCACGCTGGTAATCAGTACGGCCTGGGCCTTTTTTGAATGCAGACTTGGTGATAGCAGGAATAGATTCCGGAGCTGTCCACGCTGTGTGACCAGCCAATTTAGCAAGCATAGGTTGAACCAAAACATACATGGTCATCATCGCCGATACTGGGTTACCCGGTAGGCCGCAGAACCACGCGTTATCCAACTCACCAAATGCGAACGGTTTACCGGGTTTGATAGCTAGCTTCCAAAAACCGATTTGCCCCAGTTCTTCAAGAATGTCTTTCGTGTAATCAGCTTCGCCAACGCTTACGCCGCCAGAAGTCACAACCACGTCTGCTATTTGCTGTGCTTTCTCGAACGTCTCTTTAAGCGTTGCAGTGCAATCTGGGATGATGCCTAGGTCTATAGCTTCACAACCAAACGCTTCAATTAGTGGTTTAATGCCGTAGCGGTTGCTGTCGTAGATCTGACCGTCTTCAAGAGGTTGACCTAGTGGCTTTAGCTCATCGCCGGTAGAAAAGAACGCGACTTTAGGCTTCTGTAACACTGTCACGTGGCTCACACCCAGCGAAGCAATCATTGGAATGTCACGAGGTGTTAAACGTTCACCGCGGCTAAGAACGATATCACCTTGTTTGATGTCATCACCAGTAGGGCGAATATTATTGTTCAGCTTGATGTCGTCTTGTTGAATTTCAATGCCAGTATCAGTTTCAACCGTATTTTCTTGCATGATTACGGCGTCACAACCTTCAGGGATCTTTGCGCCAGTCATAATGCGAATACAGGTGTTGCTTGGCCATTCACCTTCGAACGGTTGGCCTGCAAAAGATTTGCCTGCTAATGGTAGTACTTTACCGTTCTCTAGGTCTGCTAAGCGCAGTGCATAGCCATCCATTGCTGAGTTATCAAAAGGAGGTACGAAAATAGGGGAAAGAATATCTTCAGCAAGGACATAACCTAATGCTTCAGCAAGAGGTAGAGATAAAGTCGTTTGGATTGGTTTGATTGGTGATAGCAGCTTATCTAGTGCTTCTTCAATTGGCATTAAGCCCGGAGCGTCGCAACAGCCCATAATTGAAATCCTTTGGTCGTTATTATTTTGATTTAGTGGTTGGCAATAGTGGCTCCATAATTATCAAATCACAGATGTTCGCCAACGAAATTGCAGCCACTTTAGCATAGTTTAAGCCCCGTAAATAATGACCTCCCTTAAAATATGGGTGTATTTAATCAAAATTCCGAGTATCCTTGTTTGCCATCCAGAAGGGGTATTAAAAGAGGAAGTTCAATGTCAGGTCTTAGCGAATCAGCGAAGTTGGTTAAAGATGCGCTAGCAAGCCGCGGATTAGAGACACCAATGCGTCCTAACCAGGTTAGCCGAGAAGAGAAAAAGGAACGAATCGAACACCATATGCGTGAGATTCTAACTCTCCTTGAACTTGATCTTGCAGATGACAGTCTGGAAGAAACGCCGCAACGTATTGCAAAAATGTATGTGGATGAGATTTTCTCTGGTTTGGATTACGCCAATTTCCCTAAAATCACCGTGATCGAAAACAAGATGGGTGTTCGTGAAATGGTTCGTGTAAAAGACATTACCGTCACCAGCACATGTGAGCATCACTTAGTCACCATTGATGGTAAAACCGCAGTCGCTTACATTCCTCAAGGTAAGATCATTGGTCTTTCGAAGATCAACAGAATCGTTCGTTTCTTTGCTCAACGTCCTCAAGTTCAAGAGCGCATGACACAGCAAATCCTTGTAGCATTGCAAACGCTACTAGAAACGGATGATGTTGCTGTAACCATGGATGCGGTTCATTACTGCGTGAAATCTCGTGGTGTAATGGACGCAACCAGCGAAACAACAACAACAGCTCTGGGGGGTATTTTTAGATCAAACCCAGCAACGCGCCATGAGTTCTTACACGGCCTGCGTTAGAATAAACCGATTAAGATCAAAAAACGGAGCATTATGCTCCGTTTTTATTGGTTGCTTCATAAGCCTACAGATTTACTATTTTCTTAAACTCTTCCTCTGAGTATTTCTTCTCTGTGCTTTTAGTCAAATCTGTAATCATTTTGTATCTAAGCTCAGTTGCCATATCTAAGGTACGCTTAAGCTGTCCGTATGAGTAGTCGGCAGCCATGTTCAGAGCCGCCTGTTTATCTACTTTATACATGTCTGTTAACGTTTTATCTAAGTGTGCGACCTGCTTGTATAGTTGAGTTTCTTCTTTGTCCCAAGTTGCTTTTAGTACTGGTAAATACTTATCTGGGTTTGTAGAAGCGAGGGCGGTTAGGCTACGGAACTGCCAATAAGCTGAATCATCACTGTAGTTATCATCGCCTACTTGGTACGCTTTTGGGTAATCTTGTAGGGTTGAGTATAACGGCACTAAAACAGATTCTGGTAACACGCCGAAGCTTTGCCAAATAAGACCTTGAAGCTCTTCTGGCATCTCAGGGCGAAGCTGAATAATATGCGACTCTAGTTGACGTTCAACTCTAATTGGTCGTTTCGATTTTCCTTCCAAAACCGTGTCTTTATAAGTCGCGCTAAGTACCTCTGCCACATTTTCAACTGAGATTTTTGTATCAGGTTTCATAAACAAAGGGTATTGCGTCATGCGACTTTGTTGATGCAGCGAAGGTGTCAGTATTTTTTGGCCTAACCATTCACGATCGATATTATACTCATCACCAATAACTCCGAATGCTTTTGCAAAATTGAAAGATTTTTCATCTGCGTTATCAAGCAGTTTGTTTTGTTCTACAAACTCGAATATGTCTTTTGAATGCAGTACCTCTTTGTTTGCCAAGTTCACACCATGTACACGTAAGCCATTTGCAATCATGGCGTAACTGTCATCTGGTACTTTTACAGCAATCCAATGGTGGCCTGAACCAATTTCAAATAACCACGCCTCATTGGTGTCTGCAATATACAAACTATTTCCTTCACCAGCACCATAGGTTTCGATGTAATGACCGAGTAACTCTACGGCTTGTTTTGCGTTTTCTGCCTGAGGAAGGATTAACGTAGGTATAATGGCTTCGATTACGCCATTGTCGATTAAAGGATCTACCTTGGCGACTTTGTCGTTTATTTCTGCGCTGGTTGTTGCTGAAATGGCAACGTTGTGTTCATTAATCCCACGTTCTTCATAGAATTTTCCGTCGCGATTAACGGTATCCGCATCCCAGTCTGGTATCGCAGAGTAAGCAAAGAAGTGCTTTGGCATCGGAACAATTAACCCGTTACCTAACTGCCAGTCACCTTCTTGGTTATCTTGCGCAGGTCGATACTTTAGGTATTTGTTCCAGTTGTTAATGCTAAAATCTTCATTACGAGCAATCATAATGCTACCGTCGTTCGACGCTTCTTTGCCAACAATAAGCCCAGTACAAGCTATCGCATTACTGCTTAGAGCGACAGCTACTGCAGTTGCAAGAAAGGATACAGACCATATTTTCATTTTAATTCTCCGCTTATAAAACAAGATAATTTAAAGTTAACGTTAGTTGTATTTGCAGGTTTTTTATTATCATTTTATAAAAATCAGTGTACTTATCATCACAAGAGAAAATGCTTCTGCTCGTCACATAACTGATATTTCCATTTGAGAATAATTATCTGAAAAATATGCACTTTTTGAATAAATTGATAAGTTATAGTTGTAAAGTAACCTTGCCATATACGTAGCTTTAATTCGTCGTGTTATGAGTAGTATCATTATCACAACAAGACTTTGTTCGTTTCTTACGTATGGTTCTTGGGTTGCAATCGGATAAACAACAGTGCTAAAGCGCGGAATCTTTTGGGGCTTTTTTGTGCTTGCAATGAAGTAAACTGCAATGACTGCGAATGTCGTCACTCTCTAAAGCGAGGAACGAGTGTAATAGGGAATCTGTTTGTCTGTGTAGCTTCTGACTTGGTATTAGATCCTCAACTCAGTCGTTCCTCCTTCTCGAGGATGACGGGCAAGATTGATGACGTTGATTAGGAAATGGTCACGCTTTAACTCGAAAGAGCTGTCGTCATTCCCTAAAGTGAGGAACGAGCGTAATAGGGAATCTCTGGCGGCTAAGCAGAATAAGTACGCTCTATAAAAACATAGAGCGTAACTAGAGCCAATCGCTGGTGGAATGCTTAAGAAAGATTAAACAAACGCTTAAAGTAATGAACAAAACCGGACGGCTTATTCTCAGCTTGATAGATATTCAAGCCATCATAAAAACTTGCCATGAACTCTACGCGAATCTCATCATCACTGCTTCTCGATATACGAGACAACAGCGTAGCGGCTACAGCAGCATGATCATTAGCAAGGCTGTAATCCATTCCTAGTCGTCCTTGAACGAACAACCACAAATGAGTGATTAACTGTAACTGCTGAGCGTTAGAGTTTTGAAACTTGTCGCTGTGCTCAGTGCCCACTGTAGTATCGAATACATTTTGCATCGCTTCATTCGCTTCTTTATTACTTTCAAAGCGATAGCTTGCATCGATATGTACCTTGGTTAACAGGCCAAGCAACGTCTGACGTGCAGAGTTGTCCGGCTTGTTCTCGCAAGCGTGTCTAAACAGAGCATGGTTTTCATCAATAAATGACTTTAACTCTTTTTCATAGCCAGTCGTCAGCGCTTTTACTGAATCGAGACCAGCGAGCTGTAAACACGCTTCGAGCTTAGTTTGGCGCTGAGGTTCAGTCTGAGTTTGGGTCTCAGTCATTACTCTGTAGCTCTTCCCACGTTACTTCTGCAGATTGCGTGTCGCTGTTTACGAACGCAGAGTTACCCGACAGCATCACTGAAAGGTCCATAGTACGTTGTGTCATCGCTGCTAGCTGCTCAATACCATCGTTGTCTAGACGAACGATCTGAGCCTTCAGATAACCGAATTTACCTTTGTTCTGTTCCCACCAAACATTCGATTTAGTGTTGAAGCTGAACACGCTCACAGACTTAGATAAGCGAGTCGCCTTCTTAACGCGTTCTGGATCGGGTTCACCAACATCAATCCACTCTAAGATTTGGTCATCTAACGACTTCTGCCATAAATCGGGTTCTTCAATGCTAGACAACCCTTTAGTGAACTCAAGTTCAGGAGATGCATTGATACAGAAAGCAATGATACGAGCCATCATGCGTTGTTCTGTTTCAGAAGGGTGTTGAGCAACCGTTAGATTAAAAGAGTCGTAATAGTCGCGATTCATATCGGTTAAAGAGATGCGAAACTTAAAGATTGTTGGTTTGAGAGCCATTGATAGGGTGTCTTAGATAGAAATAGTGGGGGGATGTTACCTTAAATCTCTGAATAGCGTGTAAAAAAATAGCCAGCAGAGGCTGGCTATTTTTAGAAAGATGTTTACCACTCTGTTCGCTTCTGTTTTTTACGAATCGAAACAGTGCTCAGTGTGACTTTAGCGGCATTTATTCTGGCTGTGATTGCTGTGAGCTTAATTCTCAAATATTGCTTAGAGAGCTAAAATATTGAAAATTAAATGCAGCGTCTAACACATGTCTAATATTCAAAGGCTTAGCATCATATCCACCACAGTAATGGCGTGTTATAGTTCTTAGCGGTTTGCAGTTTATCGCAGGTAGTCATATACAATACCGATCTTAAACTGCGGCTATAGTTTGTTATGCGATGACTTCGTTACTAGGGTAATACGCTTTAATGTGCGCTTTAGTCTCTTTAAGGAGACTGGGTTGTGAGTTTGTGGAGACAGGCTATTGCTAAGTCCATTTTCTGTTGGAATGATAAAACCATGAGAAACAATTGGTTAAGTGAATCTCATCACGTCATCGGTGACGATGTCACAGAGATTTCGAATGTTAAGTCTGTAAAAGCCACTTCTAAAATAGGCGATATGTGTGCTGTACCTGTATACAACGTTTATGCTTCCTGTGGGTTTGGTGCTCAAAACGATACCGAGTACCAACTTAGAACCGAATTCCTACCTTGCTTATGGTTAAAACGTTTCGGCCTGACAGAAGAAGATGCTCGTATCATCATTTGCCACGGCGACTCAATGGAAGACACTTTAAGCGACGGCGATGAAGTATTAGTCGATACCCGAGAACTCGATCACCCAGTAAAGCACGGTGTCTATGTTGTTCGCATTGGTAAGCACGTTTACATAAAACGCCTGAAGTACGACATCATGGC
Organism: Vibrio atlanticus; assembly: GCF_024347315.1. Lineage (NCBI taxonomy): Bacteria > Pseudomonadati > Pseudomonadota > Gammaproteobacteria > Vibrionales > Vibrionaceae > Vibrio > Vibrio atlanticus. The sequence continues at coordinate 869,529 of NZ_AP025461.1, forward strand.
TGAGGGCTATAACGTCATCTCAGACAACAAAGAAGAATATGATTCGTTTATCGTGAATGAGGAGAAACTCAACGAGTTCGCGGTAATCGGGAAAGTTATTACCACCGTCATGAAGGCGGTGATTTAGAAAAGCGAAGGCGACCTCAGGGTCGCCTTTTTTATTGTTGAAATTGACAATAGTGGATATCACAACGCTGGCTTGTTTTGTTGAGTGCTTAGTCTTGTTTTGTCGATAAAGGATTTAGTCAGTCATTGTTTATCAATGGGTTTGTGATGATCATATGTTAGATAACACGCTGGCGCGTTTTTATGTGATGATAGAATACAAACTTGATATATTTACCTTAATTTTCAGTATTTTATGATGGGTTAATTAAGATTTAGACAGGTGGAGAAGCGAAATTGCCTGCTATTAAGAATGTTACACCCCAATGAATTTGAGTTTTAGCATATGAAGAAAGAATTTTACAGGTTCAGACGCATCAATAGCTTGATCGGTGAATTTAAAGAATTAGAAAATCAAAGCATATATTTTGCAGAACCTGATTCATTGAATGATCCTATGGAAGGTTTTCGAGATATGTACTGGGCAGGTGACTTCATAGTATGGAGAAACCTATTTCAACATTATTTATTATGCCTTGAGAGGCTTTGTTATTTGTTGTTAATCTCAGGCGAAGATCTCCCTATATCCGCAACTGATATGCCGGTTTTTTCTGGTGACGATGATTTTCCAACGCCAATGTATAAAGAGTTATTCTCCAGTATTACAAACAAATTTTTTGATAATGAAAGCTTAGCTAAACTTATTGTTTCGATTTCTAAACGAACAACCCCAGTAAGAAGAGATGAGTTGTTTTTCTATCTTCGAAATACCCATAGTTATGCATTGGAAGTCATTTATTCAGAATATGAGAAAAATGGCCTTATTCCAGAAAGAGACTGGAAAAATTCTGAAGCAGATAAACCAATTATTGACCTGTTAAAAAAAGACTTTATAGGTATTCTAGAAAAAAACTTGAATGAACATGAAGGTGACGAAAAAATAGTAAATGCCATGTTTTCAGCCCATCAGCATTGTAACCAGCAAATGGACCTTATATCTCGATATAATGGAAATATCGACAATGATAAAAAGAATAGAAATCTGGTAATTATTGAGTTTCCTAAAGAATATGTTTCACAAATTGAAAAATTAGTTTTTCCTGACTGGTATACAGCATGCTTTATGTCTGAGTGTAAGAGCTCTTCAGTATGGGGACATTATGGTGATAACCACTCTGGTGCATGCTTAATTTTTAATGCCGATGTAATTAATGATGAATCCTTTCTTAAGCTAAAGGGGCGGAATGGTTACAGCTCAAAATCTGGCCCTACTTATGGGTTTAATAACAGAATGTTTTATCCTATAGATTACATTCAAGGTTATGGTCAAATAGACTTCTTTCGTATGCTTGGTCGTCTTCCTGTTCCGAAGTTGAATTCAGTATGGTACTCGTTAGATGGCGAGATGAGTGAATGCGCAGATGATATGATTAAATCTGAAGATGATTGGCGTAAAAGATACTGGAAAAACTTCTATAGAGATGTCACTGTTAAATCGAAAGATTGGGCGTACGAAAACGAATACCGCCTGATTCTCGCTAGCTCATTAGATAGTTTCTCTGACCCTAAAGACAGATCATTAAATTATGAGTTTTCTTCTCTTAAAGGCATTATTTTTGGTATTAAAACGACAACCGAAGATAAATTAGAAGTAGTAAAAATAATTGAAGAAAAATGTAGAGAAACAGATAGAGGTGACTTTAAGTTTTATCAGGCGCAGTACTCGTCGGATAAAAAGTGTATAACACACTCTGAAATGAGCTTGCTTAGCTTCACTTAAGATGCGTAACAAGTTGCTTAAATGGAAAAATAACAATAGGCCATCGCTTCGTGATTATAGCCAACGGTTATTTGTCCACTTAACCGGCTGTTTTGTACTTGGAGGAAAAATGTACGAATTTTCAAAAATGGTGAGAGAAGTCTTCTTAGAAAATAAGGAAAATATTGATCTGCCTTTTTTCTACAGCTTTCCCAAAAATAGCTGTGAAAGCGCTTCATATTTCTTGGCTGCACTGCTGGCTCAAAAATTCCCAGATAAAGAGTTCTTGGTTGTTCATGGTTACAAACACTCATCTGATGAACATCATTACTGGGTTGAAGTAGATGGCCGAGTGATAGACATTACCGCAGATCAATTTAATAAAGTACGCGAACCTATTTATGGAGCAGATACTCATCCTCTTGAAGGTAAATTTGTTCCAGATTCTAAAATAGAAACCATACTAGGTATCAAGCGGTTTGAATTAGTCGAGTTGGAGCGCAAGAAAGCGGTGTGGGGACATATCTCTGCACTGATTGCACAACGTACATAGCAAACTGTTCAAGAGGGATTCGCGATATGTGGCATTCTTACTATGCGTTGGTTGTTGTGGTTAAGTTGATTTGCGGCGGCTTTGGTATTGCGTTGCTCACACCTTAAAAGGGCTATGCAGCACAAGTTTAAAAGGGTTTAGTATGTCTAAAAAAGATATGTTTGAAAGGTTAGTTGAGAATGCGTTCGATTTCTTAGATATGTCTGTCTCAGATATAGAGCAGCGCCCAAAATATTCAATTATTCACTTTCATGCAGCGTTGGAGCTAATTTTAAAAGCTAGGTTAATGCATGAGCATTGGACATTAGTCATATCTGACAATCAGAAACCGGACTGGAACAAGTTCGTTTCCGGGAATTTTCAATCAGTTTCCTTGTCAACCGCTACTGATCGTCTTGATAAGGTCGTACAAAGCGGGCTCACAAAGCAAGAGTTGCAAGCATTTAAAGATGTTACTAACCATAGAAACAAGGTAGTACATTTTTTCCATGAAGCACACAGTGATATTGATAATAAAAAGAATGTTCAGGAAATAGTTAAACAGCAATTATCTGCTTGGCAATTTTTACACAATTTAATTGGTACTAGATGGAGACCAGTGTTTTCCGGATGGGAAAGTAAGCTGGCTATTATTGACTGGAAGCTACGATCATTAAATAGCTATCTGCAAGTTGTTTATGACCAGAAGAAAGAGCAAATAGAAATACTTAAAAAGAAAGGTGAAAAAGTCCGGACTTGCTCGTCATGTGGTTTTGAGTCTATGCGCCAAACTAAAGCAGGTTGTTTAGTTGAGGAGAGCACTTGTTTAGTCTGTCGGCATGAAGAGAAATGTTTAACGGTTGCGTGTTCTAACTGTGGTAAGGATGTAACGTTTATTAATGAGGGTTTTGGAAGTTGCCTAAGTTGCGATAAACAGTATGAACCTAGCGACCTTCTAGATATTTTAGGGGATGAAGGGGCTTCATATATGGCGGCAAAGGAAGGCGATAACTCTTGGGACCTTGGTCATTGTAGCTTTTGTGAGGGTTATGAAACAGTAGTGAGAACAGAAGCGGATGAATTTGTATGCACTAGCTGCTTTACCGTTACTGAGTGTATGGAGCAATGCGGTTGGTGCAATTCTCTAAACAATGGCGATTTGGAATTTAGTTTCGCTAAAGGGTGTGTCGCGTGTGATGGTCGAGTAGGTTGGGGCGACTAGCTCCATACAAAGCGTCTAAGAGGAATTCCTAACGCTCGGCATTTTCAGTTTGATTCAGCTAATCAGTTATATCCTAATTTAGCAATATAACTGACAAGTTTTTGTATAGGAACTTTGATAGGTTTAATAGCTTTTGTTCACCGTTGGGAAGGGATTCTATTTGTGAGCACAAACAGGTCCCTTCGAGTCAATCTGTTTATATTCACTACAAACCATTAATCGCTTTTATATTTTACGGTCATGCAATTTATGTGGGAACAGCTGGGTATAAACCTGCCACAAGGTATTTAGGTTCCTATGCCCAGTTACTTGTGCAACTTCCTCAATCGTAAAGCCTTTCTCGAACAAACGGCTTGCACCTTCACGGCGTAGGTCATGATAGCGCAGGTTATCAATCCCAACCTTTTGACACACTTCAACGAAGCCTCGGCCAACTGAGCGTGGGTTATATGGAAATATCAACTCACCTTTACGCTCTTGCCTCATTACAATATCAAATGCTTCACCAAGCAGAGGAACTACCATATGGTTGCCTTCTTTCTTACGTGGGTCTTTTCGGTCACGTACGATCACTGTTCTAAGTTCTTCGTTTAAGTCTTCCCAGCGAATACCACAGACTTCGCTGACTCTCATACAGCTCAGGATGCTGAAGTCTAGAAGCACGGAGTAGGGGATTTTGTTTTCTCTGCGTTGCTCACGTTCTTCTAGTGCTTCTTTCAACAGGTCTATTTCATCGGTTGTAGGGCGTCTTGTTCGTTTCTCTGATTTACCGATGAGCTTCATTTCATACAGGATGGGTGTTGCTTCTAAGAATGTGTTCACGTTCGCGAAAACGTTGAATAGAACTAACTACCTTAAATCTCTGAATAGCGGGTAAAAAAATAGCCAGCAGAGGCTGGCTATTTTTAGAAAGCTTTAAAATACTAAATTAAAGTACTTTGATGCTGTCAGCTTGTGGGCCTTTTTGACCTTGAGATACAGTGAACTCAACTTGTTGGCCTTCAGCAAGAGTTTTGAAACCATCGCCTGTGATTGCAGAGAAGTGTGCAAATACGTCTGGGCCGTTTTCTTGCTCGATGAAGCCGAAGCCTTTAGTTTCGTTGAACCATTTTACTTTACCAGTAACTGTGTTAGACATGATGATATCCTAAAATTAAATTTTTATTTTGAGCCAATTGTGGCACTGATAGCGCGGAAAAGTTTATTGCTATTGCGTACAACACAACGGGGTTACTAGTAATCCAACGAAATGTTTATATACAAAGAACTTTCTTTCTAGCCGAGATGAAGTCTAAATCAAATTAGGGGATAGTCAATCGAATCCATAGTGAAAGGTTGCAGAAACTTGGGGGTAGTCAAACTTTGCATTCCTTAAATATCATGGAGTTACAGTTGTATGGTGATTTGTTGTAGTTTTTGTGAAAAAGGTGGTCGAAATTGATGACGAATTTGGAGTAATTGCACTGTTTTGGCACATTTATTTTCCAAATTATTAAGCCGCTAATTGGTGCCTGGCCCCAATTTTAACGGCTTATATTTATAAATCTCACGGTAAGCATCATGTGTCTATTGGAACGAGCTTTTGACTACTTTTTCAAGCGATACAGGTTGCCATTATCGGTACTGAAAAAGATGTCGCCGCTTGGTGAAGTTTCAATGTCTCTTATCCTCTCGCCTAAATCTTCTAAAATACGTTCCTCTTTAATTGTTTCACCTTGTCCATTGACTGTCACAATATTGATGTGGGTAAGTTTAAGCGCGCCGGCCAGCAGCTTTCCTTTCAACTCTGGGTATTTGTCACCTTGGTAAACAATCAAGCTGCCCGGAGCGATTGAAGGAACGTAGACTTTTTTAGGCGCTTCAATGCCATCCTTAGTTTCAGACTCGCCTACGCTAATTGGGCCCCAATACTCTTTTCCGTGTGATGTGACAGGCCACCCGTAGTTGGCACCTGCTTTAATTAGGTTGATTTCGTCACCACCTCGCGGGCCGTGTTCAATCGACCACAGCTTCTGGGTCGGGAAGTCGTAATACAAGCCTTGTGGATTACGATGGCCATAGCTCCAAATCTCATTGAGTACCTTGCTGTTATCCGAGAACGGGTTATCGCTTGGTGTGCTTCCATCAGCATTCAATCGTAATATTGATCCGGCGTGAGTCATGGTGTCTTGGCCGTTGTCTCGATCACCACGGTCGCCGATTGAAAAATACAGGTGGCTATCATCAAAGGTGATACGGCTACCAAAGTGACGTCCGGTGTCCGTTCTGGATTTAGATACAAACACGTCTGTCCAATTGGTAACTTCATGATTGCTGTAATTAGCAGAAGCCAGTGTCGTTACGCCTTCACCATCGACGTCTTTACTGTAAGTGACGTAGAACTTTCCGATTTCAAAAGGGGAGAGCGCGATATCCAACAGACCACCTTGGCCTTTCGCCCAAACATTGGGCAGCCTGAACAGCGTGCTTTGCTCACCCGTCTTTAAATCAACCTGTTTAATGACGCCAGCTTTTTCTGTTACTAGCATGGAGTTATCGTTGATATAAGCCAACCCCCAAGGGATCACGAGTCCGTCGGTGATCTTCTCTACTTGCCATGCAAAAGCAGAGGATATTGGACTCGATGCGATGAGTGCCAAAGCACAGGAAATAAGACGATGATGATTGTTCATGGGAGTCCTTTGTTTTCATGACGTGGTATTAGTTTAGCTTGTGGTCGACAGGTGCAAAGGTTGGGTTACTGAAAAGTGACTATTCATTTATTTAGTTCAACCAGTGTTGTATGAGTAAGCAAGCTCACGTATGTTTAGCCTGCCATTCTCTATTCGATTCCTTCGGAGCATAATGAATACTACCCTTGCAACATCTTCGCTGTTTTCTCTGTCTGTATGTTGTCAGGTTGATACTCAAGCTATCTATTCTCAAACCACCCGATCTCAAAACAGCTGTTATATTGGATACTTTACATCATGAGTCGTCGATTTGACTTTAAATCGATCCTACTTGCGTGTTTGGTCATCAGCATCGGCCAACTCAGTATGGGGCTGGTATTTCCATCATTACCATGGATCGCGAAAGACTTTGATGTTTCGCTAGAGCAAGCTCAGCTTCTGGTGAGTGTCTATTTGTTAGGTTTTGGACCTTCTCAGTTTATCTATGGCCCAATTTCCGATGCTCTAGGGCGTAAGAAGGTGCTGTTAAGTGGTTTGTTGATTGCGATGCTTGGCCTCTTGATGATCATCTTCTTTAGCCATTCATTTACTAGCATGGTGATGGGACGTTTTCTGCAAGGCTTAGGAACGGGTTGTTGCGCTGTACTTGCTCGTGCTTCCACGCGGGATAGATTCAGTGGGGCAGATTTACCTTTAGCTATGTCCTACATTGCGATGGTCGCGTCTATTACACCTTTGATTGCGCCCGTAATCGGCGGCTTTATTAACTTCCATTTTGGCTGGAGCATGGTGTTCATCTCGCTACTTGGCTATGTCTCATTAGCTTGGATGGTTTTGGCGTTCAAGTTTAAGGAAACCGTCACTCAGATCTCCGCTATTCCTTCGCCAAATAAAATGGTTTCTCAATACAAAGAGTTGCTAACTTCTCGCTATTTTATGAGTTTTGCGAGTATTGGCTGGCTTAACTTTAGTTTGATGATCACTACCGTATCAGTGATGCCATTTATTATGCAAAACCAGATTGGCATGACGTCTGATGAATACGCGATGTGGGCGGTGATTCCTGCTTTAGGCATGCTGGGTGGAACAAGTTTATGTAACCGTATTCGCCCCATGTTGGGCAACAAGAAAACTCTGTTATGTACCCCTGTATTGCATATCTCTGCGGCGTTGTGGCTTTTCTTTTGCCCACTTGAGCCTTTGTATCTCATGCTTGGCCAGTTCTTGATGATTCTTGGCAATGGTATTGCGTTGCCTTGTGCTCAGGCGTTGGTGATGTTGCCTTATAAGAAGAACGCTGGCGCGGCTGCTGCGATGTCTGGCGGCGGGCAGATGGTGGTGTCTTCAATGGTGAGTATGGGGCTAGTTCAACTAGGGCTAGGAGAAGCGTGGCATTTATCGCTTGTCATCATGTTGTTCACTATTATTACTCTGATTAATATTTTACGTGGTTTCAGTAGTCAAGAAGCGAGAGAGTCGCAGCTGAGCTAATTAGTTAATTAGTTATTTAATTATTTAGCTAGCGAGTGAAAAACGAAAAGGCCATTAAAGTTCTGAGACTTCAATGGCCTTCTTTATGCTTAGAGCTTAGAGCTTAGAGCTTAGAGCTTAGAGCTTAGACTTAAGCTGAAATACCCGAACTATTCACAGACGACTGCAACCTTCTCACTTGCTGCTGTCTTAGCTGGAACTGGATGATCGATCAGTCGAATCGGAGACTCATACAAAGCTGATAGCGCTTGTTCATCAAGTAACTTATCCGCACTGCCTTCAAAAGCAATCTGACCTTTTTTCAGTGCAACGATGTGTGTCGCGTAACGCAGTGCTAAATTCAAATCGTGCAAAATGACGATCACCCCAACATTTTCCGTTTTGTTGAGTTCAGACAGTAAACCCATAAGCTGAAACTGATGATGCACATCCAGTGCCGAAGTTGGTTCATCAAGGATTAGTACTGGTGATTGTTGAGCCAACAACATCGATACCCACGCGCGTTGACGTTCTCCTCCAGATAAATCATCCGCCAAGGCTTGCGAGAATTCAGTGACACCGGTTCTTTCCATCGCCTGTTGGATAATCGACTTATCTTCTGAATTCCAACGGCCTAGCGCGCCTCTCCATGGAAAACGTCCTAAACGAACCAACTCTTCTACGGTTAAGCCAGCAGAAGCGGGGAGCTTTTGCGGTAAATAAGCAATTTTTTTCGCTAAATCTTTGCTTTTGAATGAAGAGAGGGAAGTGCCGTCTAGTTCCACGCTGCCGTGATCCGGCGACATCTGCCCAGAGAGCAAATTAACGAGTGTAGATTTACCCGAACCATTATGGCCAAGAACGACTGTCAGTTCATTGGTCGGAATCGCGAGGTCTTCGATTGAGAGAATGGTTCGTTCATCACGAATAACTTTGATGTTTGAAAGCTGAAACATGTCAGTCCTGTAATTAGGTCAGTAGCGAAGCTCAATGGAGAAGGCTCGTCGTATTGAACTTTAATAAATGGCGTGACTAAGCGATTTTTTTGTTGTCTGGATGCCTAGGGCAATTATCACAGTACTTTCTTGAATCGCACTTATAAACCAGGCAGCAGCTGATTCTGATCAGTTTTAACATCCTCGAACTAGAGTCCACTTTAAGGCTGTCTAAATGATTTTCAGACAACTGGCATGCTTCTAACCAAAGCTTAGCTTGCGCAATAATGTAATCGTTGGTCAGGCTTGGTTCGTGTTGCTGAAGTTTTATCAAACTGCCTAACAATAGATCGGCCAATAAATGATTGGTAAATCCTGGGCGAATACGTGTCCATTCACTGATCTGGCTTCGATAAAACTCAGTCAGTGCAAGAATGGCTTCACCAGCATCGGGAATCAGCTCTTCTGGTGAACCATGTTGATGATCACCATTAAAGAAGCGGTAGCCAGTAATGAACTCTTTGTATCTAAATTGACCGATATTCTTGATGTCGGGCAATGAATGAAGCCCATAGATAGAAATGAAAGTCACATAGATAGGCTGCCAACACACGAGATCCCAGGTTCGCGTTAACCAATACGCTTTGCCTGCTTCTGGGTGGCTTTGCGAAAGACCATCGTAAACTCGTTTGAGCTCTTTATGGCTATTCTCATTTGTTACCGCAATGCTCTTGTTATTATGTGCACCAAAGCTTCCGCTTAAATAAGGGCTCACTTGTTTTGAGTAAGCGAAGATTTTTTGATGTAGAGACGGGGCTTTCCGACGAGTGATAATATTGTGCAGTTGGGGAAGCATCTTAAATCAATAAATGAGAATCAGTTGCGTTATCATAACGAACATAGTCGAGGATAACCATACAAAATGGGGCATCTACTCGGTGCTTTTTACGTTTTTGAGATTTATAAAGTTTGGGTGGGCTGTCCTTTTTTCAGTGATAAAAGCCACTTTAAGTGATAAAAGTATTGTTGAACCCAACCCGCCCTAGTCAAAAATAGAGAAGATGAAAGCTTGAATATGAACACACCTGCATTTGACCGTATCAGCCGCGTTCTGGCTTATATCCATGCGAATCTTAGCTCTGCGTTATCGCTAGAAGATTTGGCGACGCAAAGCTGTTGGTCTCGTTGGCAGCTGCAAAGAGTGTTTCAAGCCGAAACCGGGCTTACCGTGGCGAACTATGTGAGAGAGTTAAAGTTAAGTCAGGCTGCCGAAGAGCTGCTTGATGGAAAAGATCGTGTTATCGATATTGCGCTTGGTCTCGGATTCAATTCAGAAATAAGCTTTAGCCGTTCGTTTAAGCAAATGTTTGGGGTAAGCCCAAGTCAGTATAGAAAAGCAGGCAAAAGAGTAGGGTTAAAAAAGCCGATACAAGTATCAGAAACGGTGAGTAATTCTGAAAATAGGGCGTTAAGCTTTGTGGAAGTACGCATTGATGAAAGAGAGCCTTTCTTAGTGAAAGGAATGACATCGGAAATCAGTGGCTTGTTTTCACTCACGCAAGACTTCGCGCAGAAAGTCCCTCAGCTATGGTCACGTTTAGAAGGTGAGGTTGAAATCCCTGACGCCAACATGCTCCAGTTTATTGGCGTTGTTGACCTGACTCAGTCTTGTTTTGACGGAACCAATATTTACTATTGGGCGGGCGTTGAGCTTCATGATGAGATCTCTATCCCGCAACTGCCTAGTATTATCTCTGATAAGTTAGAGGTGCTGACGATTCCGAAGCAAACCTATGCTGTAGTGAAGCACCGTGGTCCTATAGAGCATCTACCCCATACTCTAAGTTGGTTTGTGCTTAATTGGCTTCCAAATTCAGGTTATCGTGGCGTTGATGGTTATGAACTTGAGATGTACCCATTTGGTTATCAAGCGCATGCTTCTGATGCGGAAATGGAGTACTGGGTTCCAATTATTAAATCGTAGTCATATTTCAGCCCTCCGACTTTCTCCCCCCTTCTCAAAAGCCTTTGTGTTACAAGGTCAAAGGTTACAAGGTCAAACGCTACTAGGTCAAATGCGACTAGAACAATTGTGTGTTTAATCAGCAATTGACCTAGTTTTACTCAAAATAGGCCAAGTTCTTTTTGAATTTGCACCAAATTGTTAATTATCCCTTCTCTAGATACATACAATGCAAATGAGATTTATTACTATTTACAATTAAGCATTGGTACCGAGGGAATCATGACCACTCACACTCGTTTTAAGTATTCATCATTGGCAGTCGCGTTGCTGACTGCGTTTTCAGCGCAAGCATTCGCGAAAGATACCGCTACTTCCGCAGATTCGAATGTAGAAACTATTACTGTTATGGGTAAAGCCTACCGTAATACAGCAACGAAAACCGTTTTAGCGCCAGAAGAAACGCCGCAAACACTTAACGTTATCGAAAGCGAACAGATGGAACAACGTGGTGTTAAGTCTGTAATGCAAGCTCTTCGTTATGCACCAGGTGTATCAACCGAGAATAAAGGTGGTGCAGTGGTTCTTAGTGATTGGGTTAAAATTCGCGGTTTTGACTCTACGAATAACTATTATGACGGAATGATGTTGCCAATCCTTCCTGGATGGAACGTACAACCTCAGATTGATCCTATTGCGATGGAGCGTTTGGAAATATTTAAAGGTCCAACATCGGTTCTTTACGGATCAATGCCACCAGGAGGCATGGTTAATATCATTGCAAAAGCGCCTAAGTTCGAAGAGTCGACGAAAGTTGGCTTAGCAACGGGTTTAGATAACTTAGTTGAAGCTTCAATTGATACAACGGGTGCTTTGAGTGACAACGTTGCTTATCGCTTGGTTGCTCTGGGTCGTAAGAAAGATACGCAAGTAGACGGCGTTGAGGAAGAGCGCTATGTGATTGCGCCATCAATCGATTGGTATGTGTCTGATAAAACCTTTATTAACTTCAATCTTTATTATCAGAATGACCCTGCACTAGGTCAGAACGTGACACTCCCATTAGCGGCGATTGAATCAGGAAAAGTCTCACCTTCGACATTTGCCGGGGATGTTAATTACAACACCATCAAACGTGATTTCTTGATTACTGGTTATAAATTTAACCATGATTTCAACTCAAATTGGGCATTTCTTCAGAATTTCCGTTATATGAAAACTGACTTTTATCAAGAAAGTACTAGCAGTGGCAATTTTGATGCTTCAACTGGCTCATTAGCTCGTTCGGCATATAGCACCGATGAAAGTTCTACGGGTATTAGTGTTGATAACCAACTATCGGGCTTAGTGTCGACTGGCTCATTGGATCACTATTTACTTTTTGGTGTGGATTATCGAAACACAGAGGGTGATGTAGCCTACGACGCTTTCGCAGGTGTTGATAGCATCAACCTTTACAATCCAAATAACGATAAGCTGAACCCGAATGATTTTACTAAAACGTATTATCAAAATAACGACATTGAAGTGAGTCAGCTTGGTTTCTATTTCCAAGACCAGATGTTGATTGATAATTGGGTGTTCATTGCTGGTGGTCGTTTTGACAAAGTCGAAACAACGACAAAAGTATCAGTATTTGGTGGTGCACCAAGTAAAACGGATACTGATGATACTAATTTCTCATACCGCTTAGGTGCTTTGTACAAATTTGATAACGGTTTATCTCCATTTGCTAACTTTGCTACCAGTTTTGAACCGAGTGTAAAGTTAGATACTAACGGTAATAACTTAGATCCTGAAACCGGTGAACAAGTCGAGTTTGGTCTTAAGTATGACTCATATGAGAATATGATTTCAGGTTCGATGGCTCTGTTCCAAGTGAATAAGAAAAATGTTGGAGTTCGTCCTGATGGCGCTTCACCATGGACTTCAGTTGGTGAGATTCGCTCACAAGGTATTGAGTTAGAAGGACGAGCACAAGTCACTGATAACTTGGATGTGTTAGCGAACTACACATACACCGATATGGAAATTACGGAAGATAGAAATGCATCAAATATCGGACAAACACCAGTATTTGTACCAGATCATACTGCAAATGTTTGGGCTAACTATTTTGTACGTAGTGGTGCAATGAGTGGTCTGAGAGTTGGCGGTGGCGTGCGTTATGTGGGAGAAACTGTTCTAAACGATACGTCAGACAAAAATAAAGGCCAAGTACCATCATATACTTTAGTTGATTTGTCTCTAGGTTATGACTTAGGAGAGGTTAACAGCTCGCTTAAGAACGCAACAGCTAATGTCGTTGCAAATAACATATTCAATGAAGAGTATTACACTTGTTGGAATGAGAGCTATTGCTGGTACGGTCAAGAGCAAACTGTAGAATTTAATGTTAATTACGAATTCTAACTAAGTTAGGGTTATCAATTTAAAGCAGCCATTACTGGGCTGCTTTTGTCGTTTGAATAAATATAGAATTTAGATTGAGTAGGCAACAATATGAATTTACAACGAATAGCTTCCCATGTTTCTAAAATAAAGAGCTTGCATATAAAGCTGGCGGTATCCGTATTAGCGAGCGCTTTATCGTTTAATGCGATGGCCGATTACCAAGTTGAAGACAGCGAGGGCGTTAAAACCCTTGAAGCTCAGCCTGTTAGAGTGGCGGCGCTGAACTGGGACATAGCCGAACAAGTGATTGAACTCGGTATAACACCAGTGGCAGTGCCTGATATCGCTGGCTATACCGATTGGGTTGTTCAACCTGCGATCCCAGAAGGCGTGGCGGACATTGGCACTCGAACTGAGCCCAACTTTTCTGCTTTGAAGAAGCTAAACCCTGATGTGATTCTCATCGCTTCACCGCAGAAAGATCTTCAGGATCGACTCTCTGAAATTGCGCCCGTACTTTACTACCAAACGTACAGTGACCAGCACAGCAATGCTGCGGCTGCTATCGAGAACTTCAAGAAGATTGGCCAGTTACTTGGTAAAGAAGAACAAGCGAACCAAAAGCTGGCCGCAATGGATGAGCGTATCGCTGTCCTTAAGGCTGAACTGGATAAAGCGTATCCGGGCGACAAACCGAAAGTGACCTCTTTCCGTTTTGCGAGCACAACTTCTGTGTTCATTTATGGCGATAACTCGATTCCACAATATGCGCTTGAACAGTTAGGTTTTGAAAATGCGATGGATCTTCCTGCGAGTCAGTGGGGCATCAGTCAAAAACGAATGACAGAGCTTAAGAACGTAAAGAAGGGCATTGCACTTTACTTTGAACCTTTCCCATATCAAGACAAACTAGACCGTTCTCCGGTTTGGAAGAGCATGCCTTTTGTTCGTAATGGTCAATTTAGCCCAGTAGCGGCAAGTTGGAGTTACGGCGGTGCCATGTCGATTTTGTATAACGCAGAAGCTATGGCGCAATCGCTGTTGACGTTAGCGGAGCAGTAATGAAATCCAGTGGTTTGGTGATGGGGGCAGCGCTGTTTTTCGCTTCCCTTGTTCATTTATGGTTAGGGCAATCTGAATTTGGCCCTATCGGTGAGCTGCTCCAGCAAGTTTCACTGATCAGTGACAGCGCGGCATTCAACTCAATGGTTGATGATTCATTCGAGTTGATGGCGTTAATCTATGTCAACTTGCCTCGCTTGGTCATGGCGATCTTGGTTGGCGGAACACTCGGCACCATAGGTAGCCTGTTTCAACAACTGACGCAGAACCGAATGATGTCGCCGCTTACTTTAGGTACGTCGTCAGGAGCATGGCTTGGTCTGGTTATTCTGAATGTGGTTGCGCCGATGTTGGTCGCTCAGTATTCAGTTTGGTTCGCTCTGATCGGTGCACTGCTGGCGATGGGGCTGATTGTTTCTATTGTCGGAATCAAAAACATGAGCGGCTTGCCAATTGTATTGGCGGGCATGGCGGTCAACTTGTTGCTAGGGGCATTTGCGACAGCAATTATCTTGCTTAACGACCAGTACGCACAGAACTTGTTTGTATGGGGAGCGGGTGATCTAGGGCAGAATGGTTGGGAACAAGTAATTTGGCTGATGCCTAAGCTACTTCCGATCTTCGCCATCTTCTTATTGGCGCCAAGAGTCCTGACTTTACTTTCGATTGGCACTGAAGGGGCAGCAGCACGCGGGCTCAATATTGGCGCAACATTCTTTGTGCTAATGGCAATTGGCGTTTGGTTGGTCTCAGTGTCGATTACCTCAGTGGGCGTGATCAGCTTTATTGGTTTGATAGCTCCGAACATTGCGAGGCATTTAGGTTTTCTAAAGGCCAAATCTGAACTCGTCGCAAGCTGTGTATTAGGTGCGCTACTGCTTTGTGTGACCGACAGCTTGGCGATTTTCTTGGCGCAATGGTCTTTGGATATGATTCCAACAGGAACGGCAACCGCGGTGATTGGCGCTCCAGCGTTGATCATTATTGCGAGAAAGCAATTATCGGCTCAAGATCAGCTGTTTTTCTCGATGCCTAAAGGCCCAAAGTTTATTTCACCTTTGGCTTACTTCTTGTTGGGCACAGTGCTTTTCGGGTTGTTGGCGTTGAGTACGCTCTCACAGCCTTCTTCTGATATGGGCTATTTTGTTATCCCAGACGCTTTTGAATGGTCGATTCGTTGGCCGAGAATGTTAACCGCGATATTCGCTGGTGGCGGTTTGGCGGTTGCTGGCGTAATTTTACAAAGGTTAGTCTACAATCCGCTTGCAAGCCCGGACATTCTTGGTGTGTCGGCGGGCGCAGTTCTGGCGTTGATTTTCAGTAGCCTGTTTATGGGATATTCGATTCACTCCTTGAGCCCGTGGGTTGCGTTTTTGGGCAGTGCGATTGCACTGTGTTTATTGTTACTTCTTGGCAAGAAGCACCAGTTTGCGCCGTCTATTTTAATCCTGACTGGTATCTCGCTCACCGCAATGCTAGAAGCTTTGGTGCAATTCTCTTTAACGCGAGTGGGTGAGGGGAAATACACTTTATTGGCTTGGTTAGCGGGGTCTACCTATCGTGTTGAACCTGAATCAGCAATGATTTTGGCCATGGTGATAACGGCTTCTATCGGGGCTGCTTTACTGTTGAGTCGTTGGGTGACCTTAATTGCGACTGGACGTCAGTTCGCGAGTGCCAGAGGGTTAAATATCAATCTCGCCTACGTGGCATTGTTGTGTATTGTTGCGATCTTATGCTCGGTCGTGACAACCACCATGGGGCCAGTCGCATTTGTCGGCTTGTTAGCTCCGCATATCGCTGCAATGATGGGGGCTCGCTTGGTTCGAGAGCAGATCATCTTGTCGTTTTTAATTGGTGCTGCTCTCATGCTATTTGCAGACTGGTTAGGGCAAGTGGTGGTGTTCCCAGCGCAGCTTGCAGCAGGGACGTTAGTTTCCATTATTGGTGGCAGTTACTTCATCTTCTTGTTATTGAAATCTCGAAGAACATAGGTTCTCCCAAAACTGAGAGTCCTTGATTATCAAAGCTACGAATGAAAAGCAGTGAATGGAGCGATCCATCACTGCTTTTTTGTTGATGTTGTTTATGTAAGGGAGAATCGTTAAGCAACACAGGTCTCGCTTCTCAATGTGCAAGTTTGGCATATGTTAATAAAATGTATAATCTAAAGGTCTGACCACTGATAAGGTAGCCACCATGCCAAACCTCGATCGTATTACTTGTTCCATTGATGAAAACCAAATTGCGACGGTTGTTTTGAATCGACCCGATAAGCTCAATGCTATTGATATGGCAATGTTTCAAGGCGTGAATAACATGGTGACTCAGCTGAAAAAGAACACCGAGATTCGAGCTGTAATAGTAAAAGGCGAGGGTTCTGATTTTTGTTCAGGGCTTGATGTTAAGTCTCTTTTGACCAGTAAATCCGGGGCGATGAAGCTGTTGTTTAAATGGCTACCGACATTGCCTAACGCTGCACAACGCTTTTCATTGGGTTGGCGAGATATTCCATGCCCTGTCATTTTTGCGATTCACGGGCGTTGTTGGGGAGGTGGGCTTCAATTAGCGAGTGGTGGTGATTTTAGAATCGCTAGCCCTGATGCAAATTTCTCGATATTGGAAGCGAAGTGGGGGTTGATTCCTGACATGGGAGGCGCTATCGCATTTAGAGAGCTGATGCGTAAAGATCACACCTTAGAAATGGCAATGACGGCCAAAGTGATCGACTGTGAAACCGCGAAAGAATATGGATTGGTGACCAAGATTGCTGAAGACCCTTACGCTGAAGCCTATGCGTTGGCACTTGAGTGCGCGAATCGGTCGCCAGATGTTGTCGCTGCTAATAAGAAACTCTACAACAAGACTTGGTGGTCCAGTCCTGGGTTCGCCTTATTTTACGAGACTTGGTATCAAATAAAGGTAGGGTTAGGTAAGAACAGAGCAATTGCTGCTCAACGTGAAATTCATCGAGACAAGCCGCGTCCATACGTCGCTAGAAAGTTCAAATAACGCTTGTAAAGTAATAATGGGTATTCCCATTGTTTATAGGGCTTTGCGGTAACCTTAGATCAATTTAATGTCTAAGGCTAAATGAGCAATCTGATGAACAAAACTTTTACTTACTCGCTAGCTGCCACCGCAATTTTTACAAGTTTAAATGCTTTCGCAAGTGGTCTATTTTTACAAGAAGCTGTTATTGCTAATGCCGGTACAACTGGTGCAGGTGACGGTGTTTACTCTCGTTCAGCTGCTGCGATGTGGACTAACCCAGCAACCATGTCTCACATGGGCGAAAGCAAAACGACCATCAATACCATGGCGTTCGATCTTGAGATGAAATATCAAGACAACCAAGACTCTAGCGATGATGGAAAAGGGCACTCAGTTCTTCCCTCATTTGGTGCCTTTCATGCTCATCAAGTAACAGACCAACTGCACCTTGGTATCGCACTTGGCGCTGTCGGTGGCTCAAGCCTTGATTATGGCAGTGAGTGGGCAGGCAGCCCTTTACTTGAAGATATCACTCTTACTGCGATGCAGGTGAACCCGTCACTGAGCTATCAACTGAATGACCAATGGTCTGTTGGCGCGGGTATTCAATTGAGTTGGGCTGCATTACAACAGTCAACATCTGCGTTGACCGTCAAACAAGACACAGATTGGGCATACGGCTATAACCTTGGCGTGATGTATACCCCGACAGATAAGCTTAAGTTGGGTGCGAGTTACCGTTCGAAGCTAGAACATGAGTTCAATAATGACGTAAAAGGTCCAACAAATATCGGACTACTGAACTCTTTATCTACAGATATTGTAGTTCCAGAAATTATTGACTTAAGTGCGAGTTATGCGTTGAACCAACAGCTTGACCTGTTGACGAGTATTCAGCTGCACCGTTGGAGTGAGTGGGATACTACTGTTCTCGATTTTGGAACCCAAATAGGGGGGCTCCAGATCGATCGTGACTGGGATGATGTTTGGAAATTTGCGGTTGGTGCTGATTATCAACTTAACTCAGACTGGCGTCTAAAAGCCGGCATCTCTTACGAAACCTCTCCGCAAGACGACCCAACAATGCAGTATGTTGACCTTCCAGTAGGCGAGCAATATCGCTACTCGGTAGGCGCGTCTACTTACTGGGATGATATTTCAATCGACGTGTTCTACGAATACGCTGATTTAGGGTCGGTTGATATGGACAGATTTATGGTAGATGGCTCATTCGACGGTCGTATCCACTTTGTTGGCGTTAGTGCGACCTTCTAATGACATTACGTAATCTATTACTTATTGCTACGGCAACGCTCGGATCGATGGGTGCTTTGGCTGAAGAGAAGCACCCTGATGATCCGACTAAAATCGTGACCAAAGCGGGCGTTGCTTATAACGAAGATTTGCAGTTCTCAGGCTCTATCGGTTTAGATGAAGCGCGAATGATCAATGCTCGTGTCAATGCGGACGGCGAAGAGTGGCGATTAGGCGGTTCATGGCTGTTGCCGATGGGTATCGTGAATTTCAACTTTAGCCGTTCTGAATATGATAACGATGCTTATAAGAACAACTACAGTATTGGCACATTTATACCACTGAGCTATTTCGATATTGAGCCGTTCGGTTGGCAAATCTTCCCAATGGCTGGCTACAGCTATAACGATGGTGAAGTAGCCGTATTCGATGATGATAACGTTGGCTCTGACTATGTATTGATGCCGAGCTCAACACACGGTGGCTATATTGGTGCGTTTGGCTTAAAAACGATAACCGATGAATGGTCTATCATGGGATTTGGTGGTGGTTCAATGGGTTCTGACGATTACTCAGGCTATTGGGCTGGCGTTGGTGCGAGCTATAAATTGAGTGATGCTCAATCATTCAACTTCTTCACTATCTTTGCTGAGGATGACTTCGGTGAAAACAACAGTGTTGGTGCATCTTACACCTATGAGTTTAAATAGCTGTTAGCAGGCAGCAATTCGCAGGTGGACACCTCTCGTAAGAACCATTGACTTAGTTCAGATTAAATTGAACAAAGTCGCTTATTAAAACTGAGCGACTTTCTTTTATTCTATTTCCCAATCTTTTTTATCTCTTTCTCATGTGAGAGTACTGCTCTCTTAATCTAGATTAAGTTTTCCTCGCCTTATTCTCTGTACTATCCGCATAAATCAACGCCCATTCAGTAATGGACAAAAGAGAGTCACTTTGTGAAAAAGAAGTGGTTCTCTTTTGTCTTTTAAAATGGGCAAACATAATAAAGATTTAATGAGGATAAGACTTGAGCACTTTGTTTACAGAAACCCACATTGGCAAGATGACACTAAAGAACCGCTTCATGAGAAGTGCAACGTGGGAAAATATGGCTACCGAAGATGGGCATATGACAGATAAACTGTACGCTATCTATGAAGAGTTGGCTCAAGGTGAAGTCGGCCTGATCGTAACGGGTTACGCGAACATCGTTGAAGAAGAAAAGCCAAATGCGGGCATGATGGGGATGTATAACGACTCATTCATTGAAGAGTATCAAAAGCTGACTCAATTGGTGCACGACAACGACTCTAAAATCGTGATGCAATTGGCTTATGGTGGCACGAAAACCACGCATGATCTTGGCGAACGAGTGATCTACGCACCAAGTGAGGTTCCAGAAAAAGGAACTCAAACACTAGGCAAAGCGATGACCAATGATGAGATCGACTACATTGTTGATGCGTTTGCTCAAGCATCTTTGAGAGCACAAAAATCAGGTTTTGATGGCGTTGAAATTCATGCCGCTCACACTTACCTGATTAATCAGTTCTTAAGCCCTTACTACAACCAACGTGAAGATGAGTACGGCGGTAGTTTAGAAAACCGCATGAGATTCTTGTTAGAGATCTATATCGCGACGCGTAAGTTGGTGGGAGATGATTTCCCTATCTTGGTTAAGCTTACAGCTTCGGAGTTTTTTGAAGGTGGTGTTACCTTCGATGAAACACGTCTCGTGTGCAAAAAGTTAGAAGAAGTGGGTGTTGATGGCATCGTGGTGTCAGGCAACATCCATGGCAAAGCCGACACCATGATTGGCGAATCTCACGATGGATTCATCATTCAAGCTGAAGGTTATTTTCACGAATATGGTCATGCTATCAGCCAAGACGTTAATATTCCGGTGATCACGGTTGGCGGCCTAACGGATTTCGATGCCATTGAAGCCATCGCAAATAACACGGGCATTGAATACTTCGCGCTTTCAAGACCGCTGCTTTCTGAACCACATTTGGTTAAGCGTTGGAAGGAAGGGGATAGAAGCCCTGTTGAATGCGAACGATGCTCTAAGTGTCGTACTAAGCGCGGTAACTTCTGCGTGGTGAATAAAGACAGAAAAGTACAGCTTGCACGCATGTAGTCGCTGAGCCCAGCTCCAAGCGAGCTCCGAAGTTTATAGCTGAGTCTAAGTTTGAGCCTGTGTAATCGCGCAGGCTCTTGTTCATTCCGTATTCCACGAAACGAAATTTGAAACCTTATTACTCACATCTTCCTGTCAAATTGGCGCGACTAAACAGTTACACTACGCCTGTAAATTATCCAACCAAGTTATCGATAAAAACTGGGCAAACTTTGAAACTACTTCCTCTTCTTAAGCAACCTCGAATCCACTGACGCCTCTTTAGTTTTAGCGACATTGCTATGATTTAAGCGTGATACTCACTATTCGTCCCTGTGAACCCTGTGTTTGTGGGCCGTTAGTTTGTGCACCTTGGATTTGCATCGTCGAACACTTTGATATTGAAACGAATAAAACTAAATAGATCATTCAGAGGTAAAAATGCAAAAGAAGCATTGGTCCAAATTCGAGTTGTTGCATGAAGTCGTAACCAACCCCAATATTCATGTAAAAGGTCAACACAGTTATTACAGTGATTGCTGGGATAACGGTTTTGAACAATCGGTAGTGCGTTATTTACACGGCGACGAAGTCAGCCGCCAGTGGGAGCCTCGATGGGAAATCGACGAACTCTATATCGGTGATTATGTCTGTATTGGCGCAGAGGTCGTGATTTTGATGGGTGGCAACCATACCCACAGAGTTGATTGGTTTTCGCTGTATCCATTTATGGATGTCATCGACGATGCCTACATTGGCAAAGGTGGCACTCACATTGAAGATGGGGTGTGGTTAGGCATGAGAGCGATGGTGATGCCCGGTGTGACGATTGGCGAAGGCGCTGTAGTTGCAGCGAATAGTGTGGTGACTAAAGACGTCGCTCCATACAGCATTGTCGGTGGTTCTCCAGCTAAAGTCGTCAAATACCGCTTTGGTGAGTCCGTTATTGACGAACTCATGTCATTCAAAATATACGAGTGGCCCTCAGATAAATTTGAAGCGCTGAAACCGTATTTATGTAACTCAGACTTTTCAAAGTTAAAGCAGGCGATAACGGATTACGACAATTGTTTGTAAGGAGCGCTTGTAACGAGCATTTGTAAGGTGCGTTTTTAAGGTACGGGTATAGCCACAGATTTGTATAGAAAGATCTGTGTCATATTTATATTGAAAAACACGTTAAATCAGTCCGTTACCTTGCAATACTCAACATGGTGTACCAATCTTATTTCATAAGCATGGATAAGGATTGTGTATGCCCGCAAGTTCAATGAAAAACAAAGGGGTGGTGGGGAAAGTCCTACTGCCTTCTTTACTCATAAATCTTCTCTCTCTCGCCGTTCCGTTAACGGTTTTACAAATTTACGATCGTATTTTACCTAACCAAAGTTACGGTACTGCCACTTTGTTGTTGGCGGGTGCAGCGTTGGCTGTTGCCATGGAAGCATTAATCCGGTTTGTGCGTACTTGGCTTTTGTCAGCCGCGGCCAGCAATACCGAGAAAGCGACCTATCAAACTTTGGTTGAAAGAGTAACAACGGCTTCATCAGGCCATCTCCGCCACATTGGTGTTGGCGGCGTGGAAGAGGGGCTTGGTTCTGTATCCAAAGTCAAAGATTGGTATTCCGGTGGTGTGATTGCAGGCTTTATTGATTTGCCTTTTGCCTTGATCTTCTTGGGCTTGGTGGCTTACATCGGCGGTGAGCTGGTGGCGATACCTTTGGCAGTTTGGCTGATTACTCTTGGAATCGTTTGGTTATCTTCTATTCGCGTAAAAAGCTTAAGTGAAGAGGCTTCCCAAGATGAGCAGGAGCGAAAAGCGTTCTTGATTTTGCTGAGCCAAACCATTCAAGGAATAAAACGTCAGGCCGTTGAGTCTCGAATCTTCAACCAGTTTAAATCCCTCAATAATGTTCGCTCTCAGTCTAAAGCGAGAGAAGAAGAACAGAACGCCTTCGCCCAAGAATGTATTCAGCTTGCCGCATTAGCCACGTCAGTGTTACTCGTGATTACGGGGAGCTTATGGGTGTTGGATGGTCAGTTAACTACTGGTGGCTTGGCGGCATGTTCTATCTTATCTGGCAGAGCGGTTGCGCCTTTGAGTGCACTGGTTGGGGTTCGAATCAAGCTTAATTCAATACACAGTGCTAATCAGGCAATTGAAAAATTGAGTGACTTGTCACTATCTGAGTTTTCAGATTCTGAGCAACCTGAGATCCCTTTATCTGACTTTGAGACGTTGGAAATCAAGCAAGCGACCGTTGAAAGATACGGTGAACTCTCTCATGCAGATGTCACACTGAATAAAGGTGAGTTGGTATTGTTAGAGAGTGAGGATCGCCACACTAACAGTCATTTATTGTCGTCGATTGCAGGTATTGATGATCTAAAAGCGGGGGAGTGCTTCATTAACGGAGCTGCAGTTTCAATCGCATCCGTAACCAATATTGTGGCCTACTGTGGCGTTAAAGGGCAGTTGGTGTCGGGTACTATTCTCGACAACTTGTGCGGGTTTGACCCTGAGAAAACGCAAAGCGCCAGTGACTATGCAAAGCGTTTGGGTTTAACCAAAGAGATTACTCGATTACCCGATGGACTAGAGACACAAATTGGCCATACGAGTGCTTCTTTGTTGAGTATGGGTAACGTGAAAATGCTCAATATCGCGGCTCAATTGGCAAGTGATAAACCCATAATCATGTTGGAAAGGCCGGATTCTTCACTTGATTTAGACGCCCTTGGGAATCTAGCTAAGGTGTTGGAAGAAGAAGTAACGGCAGGACGCACGATACTGATGGTGAGCTACCATTCGAAGCTTCGCGAATTGGCTAATCGAATCATTACAGTGGAAAGTCGAGCTATTACGGTCGACAGCGAGAGCAATCAGGAGGCCGTCGTATGAATCGTTTAGATATTGGTAACCCTTCAGGTACGAACAACCGTGCAGATACCAGCGGTCGACAAGAGGTGATGAACCATTTAGAAACCGAGAGCCTTTCCGTTCTTAAGCAGTTGGAAGTTAATGCTAATATCCAGTTGTTCGCACATCAATGGGTCGATGAAAATGGCATTGAATCAATCGACGATATGTTTGCCTTGTTCGACAGGCTTGCACTGCCTTATCGCTTGGTTGCCAACCTAGATGACGTTGGTGAACATAAATTGGTCTTGCTGGTGCTTGGTGAAAATGAGCTTGTCTCTGGTCATTTAGAATCCAAACAATTTGTTGCCTTTAATGCCAATGACGACATCACCGATGTCCCTCAGTTTTGCATCGTTATCGAAGGGCCACCATTAGAGAAGGCCTCTCCTGATTGGGTTGGCGAAAGGTTACATGCGTTTCGTCCCATCATTCCTAAATTGTTGTTGGTCAGCTTTATCACTAACTTATTTGCGCTTGCCGTTCCTTTCATCACGATGTCGATTTATGACCATGTGATTGGCGGTGATGCAGGGCATGAGTTGCAAGGTATCGCCATTGGCGCGGCGTTGTTGTTTGTGATGATGGGTTGGTTGAGAACATTACGTAGCCGCGTGTTTGCTTCAGTGTCGAACCGAGTAAGTCGTGAGATTTCTCAATCCCTCGTGCAGCGTCTGCTTCGTAATAGCTATGCTCAAAATCAGCAAACAGCTTCTTCTAGTCAGCAAAACCAAGTGATGTTGTCAGAGCGTATTTCAGGTGTGCTATCGGGGCCATTAGGAAATGCGTTATTTGACCTACCATTCATTCTTATTTTTGTACTTGCGATAGGTGTTTTAGGCGGATGGTTGGTACTGGTTCCAGTCGTCTCTTTAATCCTTTATTACTTGCTAGCAAAACGTTCGATACGCTCTAGCAGCAAGCGCTCGATGCAATCGACAGTGGCAGGTACGAATCGTCAAAACATGACTAATGAGCTGTCATCCAAGCTTGCCTTTATTCGCAGTGCTGGATTCTCAGAGCACTGGATTCAACGTTTCAAAAAAGCCAATCTTCTTGCTTCAACAGTGACCTTTAATCAATCGGTTCTCCAGAGCCGGTACACCTCGATTTACTATTTCATTGGTGTGGGGTCGACACTCGCCGCGATGGGGTTAGGAATAGGACTTATTTTTGAACAAGTGATGACGCCCGGTGGTTTGATTGCTTCAATGATGTTGATATCTAAGGTGACGGGTCCAGCTCAGGTGTTGGCAAACAGTGCGATGCGTTTTAATAGCTTTAATCAATCCAAGCTGCAAGTGAACCGTATTTTGTCTCAGCCGTCTGAGCGTGAATTCAGTTACCAGCATCACCCGTTACCTGTGGTAGCGCCTAACTTGAAATTAGAGCAAGTGACACTGCGCTATCCCAAACAGAGTCGCCCGGCCTTGAATGGTGTGAGTTTTGATATTGAAGCCGGTGAAATTGTCGCGATTACCGGCCCTTCTGGGAGCGGTAAATCAACATTAATTGAAGTGCTGTCTGGCTTGCAGCCTATCCAAAATGGCATGGTTGAGCTTGAAGGCGTTAACCTCGTTCAATACGATCCGCAGCTTTATCGCCACTGGTGTTTTATTCGAGCCGCATATCCTGATTTGCTTACGCTGAGTATTCGAGAGTGGCTAAACGACGGTCACAAAGTCGAAGATAAGAAAATGATATCTGCAATTGAAATGGTGGGCGGAAAGCGTTGGTTCGAGACATTATCAGGTGGGCTCGATACTTCCATCAGCAGTATTCAGCCGGACAGCCTTTTTGACATGTTGTCTGGCAGCGTCGCGCAGATCCTCATTGATGCAAAAGCGCTGGTTTATGACTACCCAATGTTCTTAATGGATAATCCTGTGCCTGATGCTCACCCAAATGCTAAACGTATATTTGGTGAGTTTGTGCAGTCGAAAAAAGGAAAAGCAACGGTGATTTACACGTCCCACGATCCGGATTTAATCAAGCTTGCCGATAAAGTGGTGGTATTAAATGAAGGTGCAGTGGTTTATGCCGGTCCATTAGAGCCGGAGCAGTCTTCGAAGCAGGAACAGCCTTCAGAGCCTCAAGCTTCTCAAGAACCGCAGTTATCTGAGCAACCGTTATCTCAAGAGCTACAGCCGTCAACTCAAGAGGCGTCTGCTCAAAAAAATGCAGCCCAACAAGAACAATCAAAGTCTAAGCAAGGAGTCGCTAATGACTAAACAATCTATCGAGAAGGGCAAGCGCTACGGTGAACTTGTTGAATCACAAAATACGGCTCGTACATTGGCGCTGGCCACATGGTCGGTTGCCTTATGTGTTATTGCTTTTGCCACTTGGTCTGTAGTCACTCAAGTTGATGAAATCGCCAAAGCCAAAGGTGCTGTGATTCCGGAAGGCGAGAAGCAAGTATTACAAAGCGCGATTGGCGGGAAGTTAAAGCAAATTCTCGTTAAAGAAGGGCAGTTGGTTGAGAAAGGCCAGCCGCTTGTTGAGTTTGATGCCACTTTCCAGCGTACCGCCCTTGAAGAGCTAAAGTCCCAACAAGTGACGCTTCTAGCCAGTGTGGAACGTATGAATGCGCTGCTTGAGCAGCGTGAGCCTAACCTTGCTGAGTTTGAGGTCGATTACCCAGAGATCGTCAGCCAACAAAAAGCGCAGCTGAACGCGCAAAAAGCCCTCTACTTCCAAAAGCGTGTGGTGCTTGAGAAAGAGAGCGAACAAATTGCAGAGCAGCTTCGTAGTGTAGAAAAGGCCTTGCCGAGTTATGAGAAAGAGTTGAATGCGACTAAGCAAGAGTTGAATATACTAGAAAAGGGTTATAAATCGGGCAACATTTCACGCTTACGTGTGCTTGAAATGCGTCAAAAACTGGCCAGTATTGAGCAGAAAATTGAAGAAGCTCGTGGCAAGAAGTCGGTATTGATTAGACAAGCTGACAGTAATGACCAAAAAATCATACAGCTTCTGGCCGAGGCGAAAGCTAAAGTGAGCGATGATCGTTCTAAAGCCGTCTCTGACTTGTCAGCCCTGAACGCCAGAGTACGTTCAAGCCAAGCGAAACTGACCAACACCATGTTAGTGTCGCCGCTACAAGGTTTGGTGCAAAGCCTGCCAAGTACAAAGAACGGAGGTGTTATTCAGCCGGGTGGCACTGTGGTTGAAATTGTTCCTGTTGGTGGGAAAGCCGACTTTAAAGCTCGTTTGTCGCCAAGAGATATTGGTTTTGTGAGTGTAGGGCAGCCGACTCGTATCAAGATTGATGCGTTTGATTACAGCCGCTTTGGGGCGCTAAAAGGGGCGGTTGAGAGTATTTCACCGACCACAAGTCAAAGCGAGCGTGGCGAGATCTATTATGAAGTCGTCGTCTCGGTGGATGTTCCCTATTTCCGTGATAATCCTGAGAGCTTTTCTATCTTGCCAGGTATGACGGGCGAGGTAGATATTACAACCGGTGAGAAGTCAGTATTCCAGTATTTATGGAAACCGATTTATACCAACGTGAGTGTCGCGTTTGGGGAGCGTTAGTTTGTTTTATAGTTAAAAGTTAGAACTTAACCGAACTAAACGACTGTCTTGTATTTCAAGGTGTTAGAATAAATATCAATAGGTTATGGAAAGTTTAACTGCGTATAAAAACATATAACTTTGTCTTTCGGGAGATTCTGTCGCCAATTTGTCGCCATAAAATCTTCTCTTTAATAAGGATAAATTGTTGGAGAGATAAAGATTAAAGTTAATTCGAAGTAGATTCACAGATAGTTAAAACCATCGGCAAGTTCTGGCTAGAAACAATTTAAGGCGTTTGAGTTAATTTTTACGTTTTAGGTTACGCAAAGCAACTTGAAACTAGAAGTATTGGGGGATTTATGGTTGTCTTATCTTCTTGTTGCATAACCAAGTATCAATGCTTTACTACCAATGACTGTATTATATTGATAAAATACCGCGAAACTCCAGAAAGTTGGTAATTATGATAGACAATAACGTACCCAAACTATGAAAGTGATTATTTTATCAGGTGCTGGGCTTTCTGTTCCTTCAGAACTGCCTGCATATGAAGATATTAAAAATACACCTGAATACCAAGCATTCCAAGGAGCTTCACCTTGTGAAGTATTGGCTCTTGTAAAGAAAATTCGGCATCAATATGAATAATTTTTGCCGAATCGAGCACATTACGAATGTATGTATCTCGAAACATATTGTCAATCACTAGGAGTTGAGTTTCTACATTACACTTTAAATATTGATGACTTAATTGAGAAAGCTGGAGGGAGTGCGGTACATCTTCATGGTTGTATAAATGAACCAGACAGTATCGTTCAATGCAAAGATGTCCCTTGTGTAGACCTTTTCAATATTGAGTGGGAAGTAAACGATCTCCTAATAGTACTTGGTGTTAGTAACAATGGTTTTCCTTTAGCTGCATTAGAGGCAAATGCTTTGGCGTCTGGAGCTAAATTTGTAAACTACAACATTGTTTCTAATAGTGAAACTAGGGCGTGTTGATCTTTCGTGAATGTTTTTTGAACAGCATGGTAAAGAGTTATAATTTGCTTCGCCAAAAGTAAAACCATAACCAATACCATGCCAAGAACAATGCTAACTGATAGGGTTCGCTGGGAACTGATACTCCAAGTTATGAAAAGTACAGGTCGTATTTACGATAAAACTGAACATCGAATGACATTTGAAGGAATACTTTATCGAATGAGAACAGGTATTCCTTGGCGAGATCTACCCTCTGAGTTCGGAGAGTGGACTGCCGATTTGCTTTGATTTATCAGAGGGACAACGCCACGATATAGTGCATGCCGAAAGCTTAGTTGAGCAACTCGATGAAGTTAATACCATCGTTTGTGATAAAGGATGTGACAGCGAACCTTTCCGTACTTTTGTTAAGGAACGTGGCGGAGAAACGGTAATTGCTAAACGCAATTACGGACAAGATATAGACAAAGACAGTATGGATTGGTGTCTATACAAGTATCGTCACTTGGTCGAAAATGCCTTTGGGAGAATTAAACATTATCGAGCTATTTCAAGTAGATATGACAAGCTAGAAAGGAATTATGCCAGCATGTTATCGCTGGCATTCATGTTAATGTGGCTACCGATGTATTGTTGAACGCGAAATGTACAGCAAAGATCAACACGCCCTAGTTAATGACCAATTTAGTTCGTTGGAGCATTTCCATACAAAATACCCGTGTCATTACCTAACACCCCTGCAATGTAATCTTTACCGTTGTGCTTAACCGTTAAGAAAACCCCGTTGTAACTGCCATTTAGCGCTGATTGCGAGCAAGAAACGGCACTTGCGTTATCTGCATTAAAGTAAGATCCATTACGAACCAATTTACCTGTAATTGTACAAACGCCATTAACGACATATGAACCATCTGCGTTAATCGTCCACGTACTACCATCTGTTGTATTGGTATGAGTACCGGTGATTTGGGCAAGAGCTAATGAGTCAGTTGTTTTATTCATTGAGTAAACAAGGTTTGACCCGCTAACAACGGCTGTTAGAGTTGCAATATTGTTTGTAAATTTAGCATGCATTAACTGAATTCTTTCTTTCACAAAAACATTGTTGCTAGTAAAAGATAGACCTCTAGTTGTCATCGATGTTTCTGTCGTGGTCGCACTATCAACAAAGTAAACGCTGTTGTTCGCGAAGTCACCCACAATTAGGTTGTTCTTAGATCGCTTTGAGTCAACAAGCATGACGGTCAAGTCAGTCGGGTTAACGTATAGGCCATTACCACTAAACGTTTTTACTGTTGCACTCGGTGCCGCTGACGAACCACCGCCACAACCTACAAGTACTACTGAAGCGAAAACACCTAAAATGAAGCCTTTGTTTTTCATTGTGATTACTCTTTATTATGTATAAAGATCTTATCATATCTAAAAATAATAAATCCCGCAAAGTTGCGAGAGAACCGGCGACGCTGACGGATCCCCTCATATTTTCCCTAGTCCTGCATTGTGTGTGAGCCTTTGATATTCGAACATGATCTGCACCATCAATACTGGACGTTACGTTAAGCGACTTTGTCATTACGTTAACTACGGACTAGGTGATATAAAGGTATGAATCAGTTAGTTGATACTTAACGGTGTACTCTTAAGAACTAAAGTTTTTAATTTTCCACTCTTGGAAGGCGTTGTTGCCTAAATCAGTTGAACCTTTTTCGAGTCTTGCGATCTGATCCTTTATGATGGTTAGAGCGGTGGTGACATGGGTAAGGCAAAAAAGAAGATAACTAACTGGGCGGAGTACAATAAGGCTCTGTGCAAACGGGGCTCGGTTACGTTCTGGATAGATGATTCAGCCGTAGATGCATGGCGATGCAAAGCCCATCATGGTAAGCGTGGTAGAGGCTTCCAGTACTCTGATACAGCGATTGAAACTGCATTGATGATTAAGGGGATATTCTCTCTACCATTGCGGGCTCTTCAAGGTTTTATCGACTCTATCTTTGAGCTACTGGAGGTTCCACTGACGCCCCCTGACTACACGTGTATCAGCAAACGCTCGAAGACAGTTCAGGTCAAATATCATAACAAATCCAGAGGAGCTATTCGCCATATCGCTATTGACTCGACTGGTCTCAAAGTCTTTGGCGAAGGTGAGTGGAAGGTGAAAAAGCACGGCGCCGAAAAACGCAGAACTTGGCGCAAACTGCACTTAGCCGTTGATGTAGAAACTCATGAGGCCATTAGTGCAGAAGTCAGTCTTGTAAGTGTTGGCGATAGCGAAGTGCTGCCAACATTACTCAACCCTTTACGTAGAAAGGTAGATACCGTATCTGCTGATGGAGCGTATGACACAAAAAGTTGCTATGAGACCCTGCAAAATAAGGGCAGTACGCCGTTGATACCGCCTCGAAAGAATGCGGCGCTTTGGGAAGAAGGGCATCCCAGAAATGAAGCAGTAAAGGCTTTGAAAAACGGAACAATAGCGGAGTGGAAATCTGAGTCGGGTTATCACTATCGCTCAATATCTGAGACCGCAATGTCTCGATATAAAGGACTAACCAGCGGTAAATTGAGCTTGAGATGTTATAACGCTCAAGTGGGAGAAATCATGGCGAATGTCAAAGCTATAAACAAAGTCATAGGACTAGGTATGCCTGTTCGAAGCTAACGGTGAGTCAAATATGGCGTCGTTGGTCTTTAAACCGATTTGATCAACAACGCCGTCGTATTGACTAAAAAGCATGCGAAACGGGGTGCCTCTATCTCCATTGAATTACGCAACAAAGCCTTATCGACCACAGCTCCACCCCAGGCACTGATTTATTTTACTTTTCACTTTTCGATGACTTTGCTCAACTATATTGTTCAGATATTTAATTTGACACACTTCAATCAAGTTGAGTATTTTTCCCATCAGCCAGAGTTGAACATTGACATTATGCAACGCTAACGCGTTGGCACCACTCTTATCGCTAACCACTTTTCCTGGTAAACCATTATAGCAGATTGCCTTGGTAAAGAAGGCGCGAGCCGCTTTCTCATCACGGCGTTTGCAGAGTGAAAAATCAATGAAATGACCGTGCTTCTAACGACTCGAGAGTAATATTTCCACTGACCTTTGACGTTAATGTACGTCTCGTCCATTCACCACGAAGAAGCGACTGGCTTCTTTATTTACGTGCCTGGTGCTCAAGCAGGGGAGCGTATTTAATGACCCAACGGTTCAATGTTGAGTGGTCAACACTGAGGCCGCGCTTAGCTAACAGCTCTTCAATTTCACGGTAGCTCAGTTTGTAGGAAATATAGTAACGAACGGACTGCAGTATGATCAGAACCTACCACCCTTGTTCGCGACAACCCCCCTAGGAGAAGGCAATGCCAACCTCACTTGAGAAGAAGAGATTTGAGTTCCATAATAAGATCGTTTGCGGGATAATTATCGATTAAAGAACAAAAGTCTTCTTCTAATTGAAGATATTTAAAAGCACGATGTCTCAAATTCCGTCTATCTTCTTCACCAAGCCACTTACTTTGGATAAAGGTACACTTTAATTCCAGCTTTAGGTCATCCATATGCTGTCCTTCTTGCCCAGTTAAAGTTTGATATTCCTCTTGTCAGCATCAGCAACTTTTTTAATTTTGACTTTAAATCCAACAGGCGACATGGTGAACGCGAACTGTTCGAACACATCTTCAGGAGCTTGCTGAGGCTCTAACGTAAATTCATTAAATAAAGAATGAAACGCCAATTTTATTTCCATAATAGCGAGTGAACGACCCGGACAAAGCCTTGCCCCCCCGCCAAATGGTTGAAGGTTCGAAAATGACGCCCCTTTTTTATTTATCCAACGATTAGGATCGAACGACATTGGATCTTCAAACAAATCGGGATCAAAACCGTTAGCATGCAGTATTACGAAAACAGGCGTGCCTTTTTTTATTTCAAAATCACCAAGATAAGTATCTTTTGTCGGCTCTAGGTAAAGCTGAGGAGCCACAGGTTTAAGGCGCATCGCTTCATACATAATTGCTGTCATGTAGGGAACCCGAGGGATCGGCCACTCTAATACAGAAGCTTCTCCCAGATCAGCCAGTTCACTTTGTAAAGCTTGCTCGCTACCTTGGTTTCCACTCACAAGAAACGCCATCCAAGCAAGAGTGTTTGCTGTGGTATCTTCCCCTGCTAATAACAGAGTAATGGCGTTCGCTAGAATATCTCGATCAGTCAGTGATGTATCCAATTCTTGTTCCAGCAGCATTATTTGAAGCATATTTTCTGGCGACTCTCTAAGTTCAGGACACTCAGCCAAACGCGTGCGCTGCTTATCAATACAAGTCGACACAAAATGACCGATCTCTTCTAAACTTGCATCGAACTGAGTATCTTTCTTGGTTTTGAAAAATCGCCATAAAGGAATAGGAGACTTAGAGCGCTGGCTAATCACAGGAAAGACATGTCGTAAACTTTCTCCAAGAGGAGTGTCTGATTGCTCAATCGAATTAAAGTCTTCACCAAAAGCCAACAATGATGTGACATCTACTGTGTATTTTTTGAATTCGCTAACTAAATCAACGACAGTTCCTGATTCTGATAACTTTTCAAAGTGCTTTCTTAAACGTTCGGTAATCACACTTAACTTAGGGTAAAAATGTTTAAGGTGGCTAGGCTGGAACATAGGCTCAGTCAACTTTCTCTGATGTTTCCAACGATCACCTTCTGCAGAAAAAATACCGTTAAGCCCTGCTTCTTCAAACACACTTTCAATGCTTTTCAAACGGCGAAAGTCATCTGGCCTCGATTTTAAAATCGCCTTAATCTGAGAGGGTTCAGAGAGAACCATTACATCCTTCATTCCCAGTTTCAAACGAAAATAAGCACCATATTCATTCACCCAAGACAGCATCTGTTGATGAACATTGGGTTTCTTCAAATAACTCACATGCCCCAAAATCCCCGATTTAGGAGGCATTGGAAGCTGTTCAATTTTCTGCATTTGTATTACCTTAACTTGATCTGAATGCTATGAATAGGAGGTGCTGAGAGCGGCTTAGCATGCTTGTTATCGTAATACGAAACTTTGGTTGTGATACAACGCTAGCGCGTGTAAACAATGTGAGTACCGTATTGTGTGAACTAAAGAACTCTTGTCGCTCAGAGCGAGTGACTGCGGTGTCGGTAGATCTTATAGATAGATTGGATACCGATTGGCAGCATAGTAAAGATACCAATAAGCATCACACTTCCATAAATGTCTTTTGAGCTAAAAATTTCGCCATGCAAAGTGGCGACATCAAGGTTGTCTTTGAACAAGAAGCAAAGGATGTATTTTGACATTATGGTAACGTAAATGATTGAGGGCAGGTATAAGTAACCATGGGGCGGGATTTGCTTCAAATGTACTTTATCGTTGTAGCACCATAATGAGAAAGGCAAATAAAAGGTAAATACGCATAAAAACCACCCAAAGAAATTACTTAACGGAACGCCAAAATACACACCACGATCGGTCCAGACCCACAGCGATTTGATGAGCGAATTCACAGGATCCATAACGACATCCCATGAAACCATTACAAATGAGGCAGTAAGAGAGATGATGATTGCTTTACTTTTCGTTTGTATCGGTTTATCAAACTGATTAAGAAGGATGGTTGATATAAACCAAGAGACATAACCCAAACTGAAGTAGGTCGGCATGATTGCTAATGGGACGTCAAATATTTTAATTCCTAGTCGGTCAGAATAATAATAGTGACCGAAAGGAAATCCACTTGAAATACTAACGCTTTCGTAGAAAACACTGACAACGAAGACTAATAGAAAGAAACATGACATTTTCTTTATACCGCAATAGACACTACCGTGTAATATTGCAAACGGGAACAAAATTAGTGGAGTAAATACGCTCGATATATGTAAGTCGGTATAACCTCGAAGAAATGAATAAACAATATAAATAATGGTGATTGCAAGCAAGAATAAAGGTGCTCTAGGCTTCATATACTACTCTTATTTTTGAAACTAAAAGTCATGATAACGATTAGGCAAGATGAATAATGGTGCTAATCAATTGATATCAAATAGACGATAATAATAAAGCGGGACAGAATATCATGAAAAGTTTGTTGCCTGGTC
Source organism: Vibrio atlanticus (assembly GCF_024347315.1). Taxonomy (NCBI): domain Bacteria; kingdom Pseudomonadati; phylum Pseudomonadota; class Gammaproteobacteria; order Vibrionales; family Vibrionaceae; genus Vibrio; species Vibrio atlanticus. Next base: position 903,569 of record NZ_AP025461.1, read on the forward strand.
TAATCAGTGGCTTTGATGTAATGTGATCTGTACCATTAATACGGTTGTGTCGCAAAGTTATGACGAAGTACAAGTGTACAGATCTTCAGATGCAATTAGGCTGCTAGGGCGTAAAATTGCTCCCAAGCAGATAAGCCTTCAGGATTATCGAGCTGTTCACTTTTAATTATCGACCACAGTTCCACGCCTGCCAGGGTGGAACTGGCTCCCTCATCTGATTTCCCATCAGCCAGAGTTAAACATTGACATTATGTAACGCTAACGCGTTGGCACCACTCTTATCGCTAACCACTTTTCCTAGTAAACCCTTATAGCAGATTGCCTTGGCAAAGAAGGCGCGAGCCGTTTTCTCATCACGGCGTTTGCAGAGTAAAAAATCAATGAAATGACCGTGCTTCTCAACGACTCGATAGTAATATTTCCACTGACATTTGACGTTAATGTATGTCTCGTCCATTCGCCACGCAGACGCGACTGGCTTCTTTATTTACGTGCCTGGTGCTCAAGCAGGGGAGCGTATTTAATGATCCAACGGTTCAATGTTGAGTGGTCAACACTGATGCCGTGCTCAGCTAACACCTCTTTAATTTCACGGTAGCTCAGCTTGTAGGAAACATAGTAACGAACGGACTGTAGTCTGATCTCAGAAGGAAAGTGACGGCCAGTAAACTTAATAGTCATAATGTTAAAGCTGAAGAATGTTGAGGGGTGATCATAACCTACCCCCTTGTTTGCGACACAACCCCTGTTTCTTGTGATTAAAATTTGCCGCCACTATATCGCCATTCGGGTACTGGAAGTAAGCATAACTCCATGATTTTTCGTTACATTAAGTTAGCTTTGAGATTATAGGTTATAACTGAAATTTAAAAGAGAATAGAAATAAAAAGGAACACTAAATAGTGTTCCTTTTTTGGTTTTAGTGATTGGCATTTTATGCGTTAACTATTTGGATCAATGTCCGGTAACCCATCGATATCGTTGTGGTGGTGGTGCTCATCATCTTGGTTATGGTTGATGTTTGCATCATGGTGTTCCAGCGCGTCTGACATATCCAAGTGCGCTTGGTCATGTGTTGCTGCATCTGGTTGGTCGACTTGTGCAAGTACGATATCCATATCCGCAGGTTGATCGTGAACCGTTGTCGATGTCGCATCGGGTTTAATGCCCAATGCATCCAGATAAGCGGCTGCACCATGGTGACTGCTTTTCTGATCGGGTTCTTGATGGGTCTGCTGGGTTAAATCTAGATTGCTATCATCGCTTAGTGTGACCGTAAAGTCGGCTTGCGAAGCCATGTCTGGCTCGTCATGTTGAACAGGAGGCGGTGGCGGTGGAGCAGGGTGCGATGTATGGACTAAAGGTGTGATCGTCATATCAACCACTTCAGTTCCAACTGTCAGCTTTCCACTATTTCCTGGCCCATGACTGAGTATCTGGATGTTCACATGGGCGACCACTTCATCTTGATTTGACCCTTGTAATGCTACTTCAAATTTATCTTCGTGTTGACCGATACCTGAAGCGCTGCCATGTGGGCCCGTATGAACCTGAGCTTGCTCTTGGTAATGTAAGTGGCCGGTTTGAGGGTCAATGGTTAATGTTCCATATTGCCCATGGTGGCTGGTGACATATTGTCCATTAGGTAAATGGATTCGCCAACCGCTTTGTGCTGTTGGTACCGGAGTTAACGATGGTAATAGTGGTGGCACCCCAAGTGTGCCAGACACTTGGTGGCTTCCCGATGGCGGTCTGACAATAATTGGTTCAGGAATAGCGCTTGCAGCAAAACCTTGGCTACCTGCGGTATTACCGTGTTCGTCAGTCATTGTTGCTTGTACATTAGAACCCGGATGAACTTCAATTTGTATTCCGTGCTGTAGAGTATGAGCATCTAATACATGATCCTGACCGTTAACGACAAGATGCTCACCGATTTTGGCATCACCAGGAGGCGTAACGGTTGCAGTGATCGTGTTTGCTTGTCCTCGGGCGATTTCAGCTTTGCTGTATAAGTTGTCTGCCCCTGCGTTTTCAAAGGTAATCGTAGGAACGCTAACCTGTGTATCGACTTGGTAAGTAACATCTGCAGTGGCATGAGCGCTATTACCTGCGGTATCTGTTACCGCTACTGATGCCTCTATTTTTTGGTCAGCATCGGCAATGAGTTCACTGCCAGGTACGGCAATTGAATAGTGTCCTTTTGCATCGACCACGCCAGTATGCTGTGTCCCATTTACATCTAAAGTCACAATGTCGCCTGCATTATAATCGCCAGAAACGGATCCGGTGATGTCAATGGAGCTGTTGGATTCTTGAGCATTTATCACATTGTCGGCGGTAATTGGGTCTGTTTGAATACCGACGTGTACTTGTGTATCTATATGGACGGAAAGAAGCGAAGAGGTAGCCGGTAGCACTGACGAAGGAGCCAATGCTTTGGCGGATAGATTATGATCGCCATCGGTTAAGCTATCGACCACTACGCTATATTGACCTGAAGCATTAGATACCGCATGTCCAATAGGTTTTGAACCATCGTATATCGTCACTTGAGAATATGGAATATCGGTGTGTCCGTTAATCGTTGGGGTAGTGTCGTTGGTCAGGTTGTCAGTTTGCGATGAACCTGAATCGCTTGTTGACGCGAGATCCAGAGTAACGGTGTTCGTTGGCGCGACGTTAGTGCCTGAAGGCAAGGTTGGTTGCGTCGCAGTTACCACAGGTTGGTGCGGAACAGTCGTCGAGGTGACTAAGCTACCCGTTGGTGACATGGTGACATGTCCCGAGGCATCAAAGGTGATGAATTTCGAATCTTCCGTATGGCCGTCACTGACTTTTACTTCGAATACATCGACACCATGATAGGAGTTGGTGGCAGAGTTATAACTCATTCCTGTGATAGACGTATTTGGTGTGTAGACGTAGTCACCAGTATTTGGATCTACCGACAATGAACCGAATTGCCCTGTTGAGCTGACGACAGAGAACATATGAGTGTCATTAACGTCTACATCTGTCTCTGTTAATGTACCTGCTGTTGATGATGTTTGGTTAACGCCGAGAATCGGTGCGTCATTGGTTCCGGTAATGGTAACCACGATATCATGGTGCGTGCCATCTGCAGATTGAACCGTGATGGTTTCAGTGTCTGTCTGACCTTCGCCAAGCTGTTGAACGATTGGGTGTTTGTTGTAAAGGTCGTAAGTCCAGTGACCATTACTATCAATGTGTGCATGCCCATAACCTTTACTTCCTACTATCCCAGCACCACCTTGAACGGCAATAAAGCCTGTAGTTCCATCTGGATCGCTAGATGTCAACGTACCTGACGCTTGAAGTGTCATGTCTTCTTGAGCTACCCCTGTGGAATCGCCTCCGAATGTTGCTGGGTCGGCGGCATTAGCAATGTTAATGAATATTGACCCTTCTTTTGAATCAGCTTGGCCATCGTTTGCGGTAAATTGCACCGCACCCAGCCCGCTGACACCAGAACTAAAATAGTTGTGAGTTGGGGTGAAGATGAGTGATGAAACGTCGGAGGCGCTGACGTCATCACCAACATTCACTGTGGCGCCATTCAGCGATAACACGCCATGGGCGACATTGGTAATCGTGATGTGGTTTAACGCATCTCCATCAATATCAGAATATTTAAAGTCTGCGGTGGTGAACGCATGAGGCTTATCTTCTAAAGAACTAATAAAACTCGATCCAACGATAGGTGCATCATTGACTGCATTGACATCCACTACCATCGTTGCGCTTGCCGAATTTTTATGGCCATCATTCGCAGTAAATGTAAATTGCGCATAGTTGGCGCCGTTTTCATTATTGCTCGGCGTGAAAGTTAAATGGCCTGCGTCTAAGTCAGCCTTGCTGATTTGCTGGTTGGCGGTTACGGCGTTACCGTTTAAAAGTAATAATCCATGACTCGGTAAGCTGCTAATAGTCACGAACTGTAACGCATCGCCATCTTGATCACTGTAACCAAATTCACTGGTCGTAATGGTTCTGGTGATGTCTTCATTTGTAGAAACGGTTTGCCCTGTCACCGTTGGCGCATGTTGTAGAGGAGGGGTGACTTCAATAGAGAGAGAGTTTTGAGAAGAGTCTCCTATTGGGTTACCGCCATCATCGCCGACGCGATAAACCATACTTGGCACTTTACCTGTAAAGCCAGCTTCCGGGGTGAAGGTATAATGACCATTCGCTTCGATCGCGAGTGTACCGATACCGGCCATAGTATGTGGTTGCCCCGGCCTTACCGCGACATAACCTGACACCGGGTCTTTTATTTGAATATCTTGCAACACCAGATGTGCGTTGGAATCGGTGTCTGTTGCTGCACCACTCAATCCTTGATCCGTCCCAGAGCCAGTAAGTAGATTCCCTTCAACTGGACCACTATGTTGAACACCAGAATCACTGAGGCTGTGTAGAACAGGATCATCGGTGGTCCCATTAATCGTGACGGTTATTGAATGCTTGGTACCGTCTTTTGATGTGACTTCAATGCTATCTGTGAGTGTTTGTCCATTGTCTAAGTCTTGAATCTGCGTACTCTTGTTGTCTGCTTTATAAACCCATGTCCCAGTACTAGTGATGTCGAAATGACCATAGGTTCCATCCAGAGATATTTTCGGTTGCCCCTTAAGATCTAATGCAGCTTCGCCATGACCATCAGCGTCAGATACAATCAGGTGCCCATGGCAAGAAAGGGCATCTGGAATAGTTGCTGACCCCGTGATATGCGCGTTGTGGTGAATGTTTGTATCTTCTTTTATGCTGCTGGAGTCACCGGCAAATGTGGCGGCATCATTAACTGCTGCAAGGGTTGTGATTGCTCCTGTATGAGTCGTTCCGCCATGCGCATCTGTGACGTCATAGCTAAAATGAACTTGGCCGTTATAGTCTTTGGTTGGAGTAAAAGTGTAGGTGCCGTCTTTGTTATCGACTACAGAGCCGTGATCGACTAACAGATTCTCAATGGAAAGCTTACCTGCGTCATTGGCATCCACGTCGACAGTATTGGCTAATAAATCAGCTTTGGTGAAAGTAAGAGCTGTATCTTCTGTGCCTGTGGAAAGTGTTACTTCAGAACTGATATAAGGTCTATCATTATCACCATGAATGGTAATGACTATGTCTTGCGCAGTACCATCTTTAGAATAAATGGTAATCGTATCTGTTAATTCTTGCCCATCGCCTAATTGATCGATCTTTGTGGCTACGTTTTGTTGGTTACTACCAACGGTAACCTTATAATGCCAATTACCATCGGCATTTAGTATTAATTGACCATAAGTGCCATGGTAGGAGTAGCCTATGCCTTTTGTATCAAATTGTGCTTCGCCAGTGTCTGGGTCAATAATCTCTAACTTGCCATCAGTATATAAAGGGTCATTGGTTAATTTAGCCATCCCAAGCTGTGCGTAGTTTGGTGACCGATCATGATAGGTACCATGCCCTTCATCGACATCGCCCGTTGTCGTTCCAGTGATTACTGCTGTGTCACCAACTGCATCAATATGAAGAGTGTTAGTAGCCTCTTGTGAGTCATCATGCCCATCGTTAACAGTATATTTAAACTGAACATCGCCATTAAAATCTTGCGCAGGAACGAACTGAAGTTTACTGATGTCAGCTGTAGGGATGTGTTGCCCCGCTGTAACATCGTGTCCATCAAGCACAAATTTACCTTGTGTTGCTGATGGTAGATCTGTGATTGCGATGGAATGTAACGTATCGCCTGTGTCGATATCACTGAATCCAAACTGATTGGCTTGCATTTGGTAATGCGTATCTTCAGTGCCATGTGCAAGTGTCGTCGCAGTAATGCTCGGTTGATCGTTGGTGCCTGTCACCGTTATTGTTATATCGTGGGCAGTGTGGTCTGCAGAGTAAACACGATATACAACTTTTTCTACTTCACCTTCAGCTAATGATTGCAAGCGACTATTGGCTACTTCATATCCCCAAGCGCCACTTGGTGTAATGCGTAAAAAACCACCAAAGGGATCGTGAATCGCCTGTTCTCCTAATAACAGATTGACCTGAAAATGGTCTTGCCCTGCATCAGGATCTGTCACACTCAGCAAACCCGATGCAACGACAGGCTGTAATGAACTGTGACCCACATTATGATCTTCAATAATCGTTCCGGTATCACTACCGCTTATAACCGCTTTATCAGCAACTGCACTTAAACTGCTGGTAGCTCCAGTATGAGTGACACCGCCATGTGCATCTTTGACATCATAGGTGAAATGAACTTTACCGTTATAGTCTTTTTCTGGTGTGAAAGTGTATGTACCATTTTGGTTATCTAAAATCGAGCCGTGATCTGGATGAAGGTTTGCTACTGTAAGCAGTCCAGAGTCATTTTTATCGACATCTATTGAATTTTGTAACAGTTGTGCAGCTGTAATGGTTTGTCTTGTATCTTCAGTACCTGCGTTGAGTTGAACTTCTGAAGAGCAATAAGGCCGGTCGTTACTACCATTGATAGTGATGACTATATTATGTGGTGTTCCATCTTTTGTGTGAACGGTGATAGTGTCTGTGAGTGTTTCACCCTCACCTAATTTATCGATAGCGGAGCCTCTGGTTGTGGGCCTTCCACCAATGTGAGTGAGACTTCCAGCATCGGCATAGTAATTCCAATCGCCATTTGGATTTAAAATTAAGTCACCATATGTACCGTGATAGTTATACCCCACATTATTATCAGCAAAGCCAGACTGACCAGAGTCAGGATCAATCACAGATAAATGTCCATTAGCGTTTAGTGTACTAACTCGAAGTGTCGCCATACCGGATTGAGCATGATCTGGTGACATATTATCTCCAGCCGCTTTCTCAGTGACGCTTGCAGTATCTACTCCACCGACCACAGCATTATCATTAGTGCCGTTCACCGTAATGGTGACTTGATGAGGTGTGCCATCGGCTGAATGAACGGTAATGGTATCAGTAGCGGTTGCGCCATTACCTAACGCTTGAACTGCTGGGTTAGTGTTATCTAAGTCGTAGGTCCAAGCGCCATTATCTGTTAGATGTAATGTCCCTAAGGTGCCTTGGATATCAGCATTCGCAAAGTGTGCTTCACCAGTATCGATATCCGTAACGGTCAATATGCCTGAGGTTTGCAGTTGTGTTTCTTCTGTCACTGCGCCAGTAGAACTTCCACCAATTACAGCTGTATCATTAGTACCATTGATGGTTACCACGACATCATGCGTTGTACCGTCTTTCGAAGTCACTTTAATTGTGTCTGTTAACTGCTCACCTTCGCCTAAGGATTGAATCGCTGTTTGAGAATTATCGGCAGAGTAACTCCAGCTCCCATCTTGACTGATCTCCAATTTACCATAATGACCTTGTAGGGCCGTTTTGTTAAATCCATGGGATACAAAACTACCTTCACCTGTATCTATATCGACAATATCTAACTTACCTGTCGCAGTCAGTTCATTACTCTGAGGATTAGCGCTCACATCTTCTTTTAATGCCCCCGTATCGACACCACTAATGACCGGCGTATCATTCGTGCCCGTCACCGTAATCACTAAATCTTTAGTATCTGTTGCACCTACAGAATCGGTCACGGTAACAGGGATAGTGAACGTGCTTATCTCACCTGCTTTAAGGTGTTGGAAGCTTGCATCTGTTGGGTCTAGGTTGTAGCTACCATCTGCATTGAGTGTAAATCCACCCTGTGTTGATGTGGTTGTGAAGGTTGCAGTATCACCCGCATCAATATCCGTTGAGGTGAGTTGACCTGTGACTACTGCACCATCTTCAGTGGCGTTCACTGGCACAATCGGATTAATAACGGGCGCATCGTTTGCCGGTGTTACATCAACATTGATAGTTTGACTGGTTGTCGTATGCCCATCAGTCACTGAAAGAACAACTGAAGCAGGACCATTGTAATTAGCATCAGGCGTAAACACGATTTCACCTTGCGCATTCAGCGAGGCACTACCGTGTGTCGCTGACACACTCGGGGTCAACGTATCCGTCGTATCAATATCCGTTGCATGGAAGGTAATGGTTTTACTGCCATCCTCGGTTACCGTTTGCGTCGCAACAGGGGTGATAACAGGTGCATCATTGGTACCATTGATGGTTACCAAAATAGTTTTCTGTGTGCCATCAACCGAGGTTATTGTTGTCGACTCTGTTAAAGTTTCACCAACACCTAAAGCCTGAACAGCCGCTTGTTTTGAATCTGCGGAAAATAGCCAAATGCCACTTGGTATAAGTGTAAATGAGCCGATCCCGTGGTCGCCAACAATGCCAGATTGCATCGGAAATGTAGCTTCATTCGTATCTACATCGCTAATGAATAGCTTGCCTTGTGTAAGCATGTAGTTTGGGTGAACATTCAACTGATTTGTTAAATCTTGATCTTCGGTAACTGCTCCCGTATTTGTACCAGTAATAACAGCCTTGTCATTAGTTCCATTAACGGCAATGGTCACTTGGTGAGTTGTACCATCTGCTGAAGTAACTGTAATGGTATCGGTTGTTGCAGCGCCTTTACCTAGGGCTTGTACCGTTGGGTTTGTGTTATCTAAATCGTAAGTCCACTGCCCAGCATCGGTTAAATGCAATGTCCCAAGCGAGCCTTTAATATCAGTATTTGAGAAGTGTGCTTCACCGGTATCGGTATCTGTAATAGTCAGCGAGCCTGAGGTTTGTAACTGCGTTTCTTCGGTCACTGCGCCTGCAGAAGTCCCACCAATTACAGCCGTATCATTAGTCCCACTCACCGTAATGGTAATTTGATGCGGCGTACCATCTGCTGAGTTGACAGTAATAGTATCAGTCGCTGTCGCGCTTTTACCTAAGGCTTGAACTTGTGGATTCGTATTATCTAAATCGTAAGTCCAAGTGCCGTTATCAGTTAAATGTAAAGTGCCTAATGTGCCTGCAATATCAGTGTTGGAGAAGTGTGCTTCGCCAGTATCTACGTCAGTGACAGTCAGTGTACCTGACGTCTGAAGTTGAGATTCTTCAGTCACTGCACCAGAGTTTGTCCCGCCAATGATGGCCTTGTCGTTAGTGCCATTAACCGTGATAGTAATTTGATGTGGTGTGCCGTCAGCAGAATGAACAGTAATGGTATCGGTAGCGGTTGTTCCTTTACCTAACGCTTGAACGGTTGGGTTGGTGTTATCTAAGTCGTAAGTCCATGTCCCCGAATTAGTGAGGTGTAAGGTGCCTAAAGTCCCAGCAATATCGGTATTGGAGAAGTGTGCTTGACCGGCATCAACATCAGTCACAGTCAGTGAGCCAGAGGTTTTAAGCTGAGATTCTTCGGTTACCACGCCGGTACTTGTTCCGCTTATCACGGCTTTGTCATTGGTTCCGTTAATCGTGACCTTGATGGTCGAGGATGTGCCATCAATAGACGATACAGTGAAGGTCTCTTCGACCTTATCGCCGACGTTCAATTGATTAAACGCGCTGTTGGCTGTAAAGGCCCAATGACCATTGGCATCAATAGTCAGGTCACCGTTGGTACCTGAAATCGAATCCGGCGTAAACGTATTGTCTGGGTTGTCTACATCGGTACTGGTCAATGTTCCTGATGTCGTTATCGCTTTGTCAGTCTCATCCACACTGACTGTTGCGGTACTGACTGTCGCTGCATCGTTAGTGCCATTAATCGTGACCTTGATCGTCGAAGGGGTGCCATCGATGGACGACACCGTGAAGGTTTCTTCGACCTTATCGCCGACGTTTAATTGGTTAAACGCACCGTTCGCGGTGAACGCCCAATGACCATTAGCATCGATAGTCAGGTCACCGTTGGTGCCTGAAATAGAATCCGGCGTAAACGCATTGTCTGGGTTATCCACGTCAGTACTGGTTAGCGTGCCTGAGGTGGTTACCGCTTTGTCGGTTTCATAGATGGCAACGGTCGCACTGCTGACAGTAGCGGTGTCGTTAGTGCCATTTACTGTGATAGTCACTTGATGCGGCGTGCCATCAGCAGAATGAACGGTGATGGTATCAGTAGCTGTCGAGCCTTTACCTAATGCTTGAACGGTCGGGTTAGTGTTATCAAGATCGTACGTCCAAGAACCAGTATCGGTCAGATGAAGCGTACCAAACGAGCCTGCAATATCGGTACTTCCTGTGGATGAAGTAGCGAAGTGCGCTTCACTGGTATCTACATCCGTTACCGCAAGTGTGCCCGAGGTCTTAAGTTGGGACTCTTCGGTTACCGCGCCGGCACTGGTTCCGCTTATCACGGCTTTATCATTGGTGCCGTTAACGGTAATTGCAATTTGATGAGGAGTGCCGTCGGCGGAGTGGATGGTTATGATGTCTGTTGTCGCAGAGCCTTGACCAAGAGCCTGAACTTGTGGATTTTTATTATCTAGATCGTAGGTCCAATCGCCATTGTCTTTAAGGTGTAAAGTACCCAGTGTCCCCTTGAGGTCGGAATTAGAAAAATGCGCCTCTTTTGAGTCGATATCGGTGATGTTGAGTTGGCCCGAAACCGTTAGGTCTTTATCTTCAGTAACTTGGCTTGAGCCATTACTTGTCCCGATAGCGAAAAACGAACTTGGTGAATTTGCTGTACTACTCGTGATTACCGCATGGTCGTTGGTGCCATTAATCGTAACCGTAACTTGATGTGCTGTGCCATCGGCAGAGTGAACAGTGACGATGTCTGTCGCAGTTGAACCTTGGCCAAGTCTTTGAACTACTGGGCTATTGTTGTCTAAATTGTATGTCCACGCACCGTCTTTGGTGATGCTTAGCGTACCGAAATTGCTAGTTACTTGTGATGCCTGGAAATGATCTTCTCCAAGATCTGAATCTGTTACCGAAAGCTGCCCTTGAACTTGTGTCGTTAAATCTTCAGTTAACGTGCCAGCATCCACACCCGTAATTACGGCATTGTCGTCGTTCCCGCCAATCGTCATATCGATGGTTTGCGGTGTGCCATCTTTGGTGTGAATTGTGAAACTTTCATGCAGTGAAGTGGCTGCGGTTAAAGCTTGAACATTAGAGAGCGAGTTATCAACTTGATACTGCCAATGTCCATCAGCATCGATAGTTAATGAACCATATTTACCTGAGATAACTTCCGGTGTAACCGAACTTTCATTTTGGTCAGGGTCTATGACATCGATTTTGCCGTTCGCATGTAACAAGCCTTGTGAATCAATATTGTGATCTTCTGTTACGACACCTGTTAAGTCTCCAGAAATACTTGGCGTGTCTTGCTTACCTGTTACCGGTATCTGAACAATGATGCTCGAGCCATTAGATAGGTGTAACGCAAAATGGTCAGTACCTGGTTGGTGCTGATTCAACAGTATGTATTGAGGAGAATTTGGATTCAATACGAATGTGTATTGACCATTTGCATCAACATGAAGCTCTCCGTACGTACCTTTTATGACTTCTGGCATAAAGGTGACGGGTAAAGCGGGCGTCGTAGGCGCATTCGAATGAGTCGGCTGACCGTTACTTCCTGAGGAGATAGTCGGCATCGATACCGAAGGAATGTAATGGACTTGCGGGTGAGAAAGCGTCGATAAATGATGAGAAGGAACCAAGTGAGAGCTCGAACCATGGGCGGCATGACTTGCACTTAAGGTGGAGTTTACGTCGTTGTCACTCGTTTGAGCCTCTTGATGAGCAACCGCTGATGAGTCCGCCTTGCTATGGTCATCGGTGACATCTTTTTCGGTCACGTTATTTGCGGTTACTTGATCTGCAGCGTCGCTGGAATTGTCTATACTCTCTGCAGCAGCGTGTTTAGCCAATGATGGCAAAATCATCATGAGTGACTGAAAAAGTGGGATATTCACTTTTAGATGTGAATGCAGTCTGCGCTTCTTTTTTTGTGTTGGTTTCTTTTGCTCTAGCTCGTTACTTTTCTTATTTTTGATTTCTGTATTTTTCTTGTTTGTTTCGACGTTTTTTTTGTTAGCCATTTTTATCATCCGTGAATCGTGGTTGCACTATCTTAAGTAAAATACACAGATAGAGGTTTCGCTAGCTAATTGGATAATTTTTAAAGAAAAAACTGCAAAGTCGAAGAATTATCTCATTTTGATGAAAGAGAGGATGAATACTTTTTCAACGGTCAGGTAAATATCGGCACAATGGCATTGACCTTACCCTAAGGGGAACGTTTATAGTTGCGTTGTAAATTCAAAGGTAAGCTATGACAAACACATTCCGAAAAACTTGGATTATTGTTTTCAGCATCATTGCGATGTTGATGTCTAGCTATGCCTCAAGCTCCTCAGCCTTGATGACTAAAGTAATGATGATGGAAATGGGGTCGAGCAAGTCGGCTTGTTACCACAGCGATACTTCGGTTAATGATTCAATGGCAGGGTGTCATGTGATGAGTGAAGAAGTACACGCTGAAGACTCTAACATGAGTGCCCATGCTTTGATGGCTCAATTCGATATGCCTTCAATGAGCGAAGACGGCAGTCCGATGATGGGTAACCATTGTTCGAGTGCCGATTGCTGTGCCTCAATGTGTTCTGCAAGCCCCTATCCAATTCAGACTGTTCAAGCCGTTGATCAACTTTCCTTTTCATTAGCTCGTTTTCAATCGGTCACGATTGGCCAGAAAGTCGCACGCGCTCAATCTTTGCTACGCCCACCTTCCGCATAAATCTATATCTAAAAATACAGCTCTATCAGTTAGATAAATCTGATAAGCCATTCTTTTTTATGCGCTAATTAGCGCTAGATATGGACATTCATTGTGAATATGAAACCAACAACCTCTGTGTTTGTCATGAACACGAGCTTAGTGGTTGCTGCTGCCTTGCCTATGGCCTTGTTTTCAAGTGCTACGCTCGCGGCTACCACGGCGTCAGCTTCAAATGCTCAACACATTTCAGCACATGACCAAGCAAGCTCGACGCAGCAACTCAATACACTGATTGAGATTGCTTTAAGCGAAGATGGAAATCGCAAACAGTACTTTGCTCAGTCTCAAGCGATGCGAGAAACGGGCATTGCCAGCTCGACCTTAATGGACCCGAAATTGAAAGTTGGATTTGGCGGTTTGCCTGTCGATAGCTTTCAATTCGACGAAGACCCGATGACCAATATATCGGTAGGGCTGATGCAGCAGTTTGAGCGTGGCGATACGCTTAACCTTCAACAGAAAAAGGCAGGCCAACAGGCAGATGCTTTAGCTTTGCAGGTGCAAGCAAGAGAATTGACGGTTGCGAATAGCATGACGCAGCTTTGGCTTGAGTTAGGTTATCAGCAAAAGGCTGAGTCGGTGATTCGTCAAAATCGTCGTTTGTTGGTTGAGCTTGAAAACTATGTACAAACCAATTACTCAATTGGTAAAAGTGAAGCTCAAGATCTGCTTAATGCTCAGCTTCAAGTGAGCAAGCTTGATGAGAAACTTCAGGCAAACCAGCAGGTTCAGCGCCGCTTAATCTCTCAGCTTTCTGAATGGTTGGGTTCTGATTGGCTAGGCTCTCAGGTTCTTGATTCTCAGGGTACACTGAATGCAACTAACCAAATCGATTGGTCGTTGTTGGAAAGCAAATTAGCGACCAATATCGATTCAACTAAGCACTACCAGCTACTGACTGACCATCCTTTGGTTAAGATCTCCGATGTCAGTATTGCCTCCAATCAAACTCAGGTTGAGTTAGCCGAGCAAGCTTATACCCCGCAGTTTGGGGTGGAAGTGATGTATGCACACCGTCAAGCCAATAACATGGCGGGTGAACCAGCTTCTGATCTTGTGAGTGCTTATCTGACAGTCGACATCCCGCTGTTTACAGGGAGCCGACAAGATAAAAACTTATCGGCTGCTCAGTATCAAGTTGGTGCGGCTAAATCTCAAAAAGACACCTTACTTTCCCAAATGAACGCGCAAGTCAACGCATTGCTGGTGGACAGATCAAATCTGATCCAGCGATTAGATCGCTATCAAACGTCCTTGCTTCCTCAAACCGCAGCACGAATCAGCGCGGTTGAGAGGGGCTATCAAAACAACACCGCCCAGTTTAACGATGTCATTTCAGCAACGACCGATGAGCTGGCGCTTCAGTTAGAGCAACAACGTTTGATCACCGATCTCAACATCGTTAACAGCAAACTGGCGGCGTTAGTCAGTGGCTTTGAATACCAAGTAAACCAACCACAACTCAGCTCAAGCGCAACTAAACACACAGCCAATCAATAAGGGAATAGACAATGAATACAGTAAAAGTAGCAACAATCGCTTTATTGGTCGGTGGTGCATTGGGTTTTTGTGTGAACCATTTTCTAATTAACCCAGCACACGACATGTCAGCAATGGCAACGAGTACAGACGCCGAAGTAAGTAAACAAACCAAGGATGAACCTCTGTACTGGGTGGCTCCGATGGACCCAAATTATCAGCGTGATAAGCCGGGCCAGTCACCAATGGGGATGGATCTTATCCCTGTATATGCTGACGATGTGAACGGCGGAGCCAAAGATAAGCCCGGTACCGTGTTCATTGATTCTTCGGTAGAAAATAACCTGGGTGTCAAAACAGCGAAAGTTAAGTTCGAAGCGCTGTCTCCTCGGATTGAAACCGTGGGTTATGTGGCGTTCGATGAAAGTACATTGTGGCAAACCAACGTAAGAGCAGCTGGTTGGGTTGAGAAGCTCTACATCAACGCTGTGGGTGAGAAGGTAAACAAAGGTGATGTGCTGTTCACGCTTTACTCGCCAGAGCTTGTAAAGGCACAAGAAGAGTTACTGAGTGCTTATAAAACGGGTCGCAAAGGATTGGTCAAGGGCTCTACTGAACGCTTGGTTACCTTAGGTGTAGATAAAGCGCAGATACGATCCATCGCTCGTAAAGGGAAAGCCTCGCAAACCATCGAAATCAAAGCGCCTGCGGATGGTGTCATCGCTAGCCTGAATATTCGAGAGGGTGGTTACCTTTCGCCTGCTCAAGCGGTAATCAGCGCAGGGCCTCTAAATGAAGTGTGGGTTGATGCTGAAGTCTTTGAACGCCAAGCACACTGGATCTCATCAGGCAGCAATGCCGAAATGACACTGGATGCGATTCCCGGTAAGGAGTGGCAGGGCAACGTAGATTATGTCTACCCAATTCTGGACCCGAAAACTCGAACCTTGCGCGTTCGTTTGAAGTTCTCTAACCCGCATGGCGAGCTTAAGCCGAACATGTTCGCCAATATTGCACTGAAACCGATCAGTGATGAATCTGTTCTTACTATCCCAAGATCGTCGGTGATTCATTCAGGTGGCATGACACGAGTTGTGCTGTCTGAAGGTGCTGGCAAATACCGTTCAGCGCGTATTGAGGTTGGTCGTGAAGCCGGCGAAAAAATAGAGGTGATTCAAGGGTTGCAGCAAGGTGAGGACATTGTCACTTCTGCACACTTCATGTTGGATTCTGAATCGAGTCAATCGGCTGATCTTTCACGCATTAATGGTGTTGAAGAAGAAGCTGAAACGGTGTGGGCGAACGGTGAAATTTCCGATGTGATGCAAGGCAGCCGTATGGTGACAATTAACCATCAGCCAGTCCCTGAATGGGATTGGCCGGGCATGGTGATGAATTTCACCTTTGCGGAAGGCTTAGACATGAGTGACGTGCAACGTGGTAAGGCAATTGACTTTGAGATGCGAAAGACAGAGTCAGGGCAGTACGAGGTTGTGGATTACAAGGTCAACAAACACAAGATCGCCGGCGAAGTTTGGGTAACGGGTGACATCACCATATTGATGTCAGATTTTGGCATGATCACTGTAAAGCATCAGCCAGTCCCTGAGTGGAATTGGAAAGCGGGTGAAATGAATTTCCAAGCCAGTGATGACCTTGATTTATCTGAGTTTGCCGAGGGTCAAACCATTCGGTTTCTAGTGGCGAAGCAAGGTTCTGATTATGTGCTCAAATCTCTCGAACCGACGAATAGCACGGGTGAGGGCACATTATGATCAATGCAATCATTCGTTGGTCCATCAGTAACCGATTCTTGGTTCTGATTGCCACGGTCGCCATCGTATTTGGTGGCTTATACAGTGTTAAAAATACACGTGTCGATGCCATTCCTGATTTGTCAGATGTTCAGGTAATCATCAAAACCAGTTATCCGGGTCAAGCCCCGCAGGTGGTCGAGGATCAGGTGACCTATCCATTAACCACCGCCATGTTAGCCGTTCCGGGTGCAGAAACGGTTCGTGGTTATTCGTTCTTTGGCGATTCCTACGTCTATATCATCTTCAATGATGATACTGATATGTACTGGGCACGTTCACGAGTGTTGGAGTACTTAAGCCAAGTTGCACCTAACTTGCCATCGAGTGCCAAGCCTACACTAGGGCCGGATGCAACTGGTGTGGGCTGGGTTTACAGCTACGTGTTGCAAGATAAAACCGGTCAGCACGACTTAGCGGAACTTCGTAGTTTGCAAGATTGGTTCTTGAAGTATGAGTTGCAAACCGTAGAAGGCGTGTCTGAAGTGGCGACCGTTGGCGGCATGGTGAAGCAGTATCAAGTACAGATTGATCCGGCCAAGTTACGTGCATATGACCTGACACTTCAGCAAGTTAACAAGGCAATCCAAGATGGTAATCAAGAAACAGGAGCGTCTGTTGTTGAGATTGCGGAAGCCGAGCATATGGTTCGTACCACCGGTTACCTGACAAGCATCGAAGACATTCAATCTCTGCCGCTAAAAGTGACTGACAAAGGTACTTCGCTGTTACTGGGCGACATTGCTGACATTAACCTTGGCCCGCAAATGCGTCGTGGTATCTCTGAACTCAATGGTGAGGGTGAAGCGGTTGGCGGCGTTATTGTGATGCGCTTTGGTGAAAATGCCAGTGAAGTGATCGACTCGGTTAAAACCAAGCTTGCTGAACTGCAAGCTGGCTTACCGGATGGTGTCGAGATTGTCGCAACTTATGACCGTTCGACTTTGATTGATTCAGCCGTTGAAAACCTTTGGAAGAAGCTGGCTGAAGAGTTCATCGTGGTCGCCGTGGTGTGTGCGCTGTTCTTGTTCCATATCCGCTCGTCGTTGGTTATCGCGCTAAGTCTGCCTGTCGGTATCTTAGGCGCATTCATCGTTATGCATTGGCAGGGTATTAACGCCAACATTATGTCTCTTGGCGGGATCGCGATTGCGATTGGCGCCATGGTGGATGGTGCCATAGTGATGATTGAGAACGTTCATAAACACATTGAACGGACTCCGCTCACTGACAAAAACCGTTGGCAGGTGATTGGTAAGGCAGCAGAAGAAGTCGGCGCACCACTGTTCTTCTCCCTGATTATCATTACCTTGAGTTTTGTGCCTGTGTTCGCGCTAGAAGGGCAAGAGGGCAAGATGTTCTCGCCACTTGCGTTTACCAAGACGTATGCAATGGCCGCTGCAGCCGGTTTGGCTATCACGCTTGTGCCTGTGCTAATGGGTTACTTCATTCGCGGTAACGTGTTGCCTGAACACAAAAACCCAGTCAACCGCAGCCTAGTGGCGATGTATAAACCGCTTCTAAACCTCAGCCTAAAATATCCCAAGGTGATGATTGTTATCGCACTTGGCTTAATGGCGTCTGCTTATTACCCAACCAGTAAGCTTGGCAGCGAGTTCATCCCTCCTTTGGACGAAGGGGATTTGATGTACATGCCAACCACGTATCCGGGCATCTCAATAGGTAAGGCTCGTGAGTTGTTGCAACAAACCAACAAGCCCATCAAAACCATTCCAGAAGTCGAAACCACGTGGGGCAAAATTGGTCGAGCAGAGACGGCAACCGATCCTGCGCCACTGACCATGATTGAAACGGTTATTCAGCTTAAACCGCGAGAACAGTGGCGTGACGGTGTCACTACGGAGTCTCTGCGTAAAGAGTTTGATGATCTGATTCAATTCCCCGGTTTGACCAACGCTTGGGTCATGCCAATCAAAACACGTATCGACATGTTGGCGACGGGTATTAAAACGCCAATTGGTATCAAAATCGCAGGCCCAGATCTGAGCGTGATTGAGGATATTGGCTCTCAACTTGAACCCATCCTCAATAGCTTGAGTGGTACTGCTTCTGTCTACGCTGAGCGTGTTGCGGGTGGTCGTTATGTGACGATAGACATCAAGCGCCGCTCTGCTGCTCGTTACGGATTAAGCATCAAAGAGGTTCAGCAGGTTATTTCGACCGCAGTTGGCGGTATGAATGTCGGCGAAACGGTAGAAGGGCTAGAGCGTTATCCAATCAATGTCCGTTATCCGCAAAGCTATCGTGATTCTGTCGTTAAGTTGCAGAACCTGCCGTTAGTGACACCAAACGGAGCGCGAATTGCTTTGTCTGATGTTGCAGATATTCGCTATGAAGATGGACCACCAATGATTAAGACGGAGAACGCGCGTCCTAATGGCTGGGTGTTCGTTGACATCGAAGGTCGCGACCTTGGTTCTTATGTGGCAGAGGCGCAAAAAGTCGTTACAGATAAAATCGTCTTGCCTGCTGGATATTCATTGGCGTGGTCTGGTCAATACGAATACATGGAGCGCGCCAAAGAACGTTTAAGTGTCGTTGTGCCAATCACCATCGCCATCATCATGTTGTTGCTCTACCTCAGCTTCCGCCGCGTTGGTGAGGTGATGATGATCATGCTGACGTTGCCACTCGCAATGGTTGGTGGTTTATGGCTGATGCATGTCCTCAATTACAACTTCTCCATTGCAGTGGGGGTGGGCTTTATCGCCCTTGCCGGGGTAGCTGTTGAGATAGGTGTGATCATGTTGGTCTACCTAAATCAAGCATGGCACTACAAGAAGTTGGATGCGGAGCAGAACCAGAAAGCACTTCAGCGTGAAGACCTAACGGATGCTATTCGTGAGGGCGCAGGACTGCGTGTTCGCCCAGTTATGATGACAGTACTTACGGTGATTATTGGCCTCATTCCAATTATGTATGGCGAGGGTACGGGCTCTGAAGTGATGCAGCGAATTGCTGCGCCGATGATAGGCGGAATGGCGTCTGCACTATTGCTTACCCTACTGGTGTTGCCTGCAATCTTTAAGCTCTGGAAACAGCGTGAGATTACGCATAGCCAAAACGAACCAAACAAATAACGTATTGATTATTAGCCCTTACTGACCAAAAACAGAGTGAGTAAGGGCGTACCACATGAACATGTGAAACTAACAAATAAATAACTGAATTAATCTAAGGAACGATCATGAAAAAGACACTTATTGCGATTGCACTGACGTTAACTACTTCAACGGCTTTTGCTGAAATGGACCACTCAAATATGGACCACTCAAATATGGATCACTCGATGATGAAGAGTGGAGAGATGGATCATTCAAAAATGGATCACAGCATGATGAAGGATGGAAAGATGGACCATTCAATGATGAATATGGAAGGCATGTCTGAAGTGGGTATGCCTGCGACAGGCGCAAAGCCGGATAAAGTGGTTCATGTTCTGCTAAGTGACGATATGAAAATCACATTTAAGAATAAGATTGATATTGAGCCGAACGACGTGGTGCAGTTCGTTGTGATGAACACAGGCAAGATAGATCACGAATTCTCGATTGGTTCTGCTTCAGAGCAATTAGAGCACCGTGAAATGATGAAAAGCATGGGTAACCACGCTCATGACTCAGGCAGTACAGTGACGGTAAAGCCCGGTAAAGCGAAGCAATTGCTATGGCATTTTCATGGCGACAACAACGTAGAGTTTGCGTGCAATATCCAAGGTCATGCTGAAGCGGGTATGCTGAAAAAAATTGAGTTGTAGTATCGATTAATAAAGCGCACCAGACTTATATTGATTAGTTTGGTGCGTTTTCTTGTTTTTCTCGTATTAGACGATTAAGTTTAATAGGTAAATAGAAAAAATTTTCAGTTAGAACAAGTAAGTAGGAGTTTAAGGATGAACAAAACAGTACTCGTCGTTGCCGTATCAAGTGCTTTACTATCATGGTCTAATTACAGCATTGCTGCTAAACCTGAGTGGGCTGGTAAAGGTAAGCCCAATTTAGAAGAAGTCAAAACGTTCGCTGAGGCAAAAAAAGTTGAAGGCGAAATTAACGATCGTGAGAAGCAGCTTGATTCAATGATCGAAGAGAAAAAGAAGAAAGCCAAAAAAAGTAAGAATAAAAAAGATAAGCAGAAGCTAGATAAAGAGCTCGACGATTTGGAAGACGAGAAAGAAGCCCTCGAAGAGAGTAAAGAGAAGCTCAAGGATAAGAAAGAAAAGCTTAAAGATGATATGGATAATGACGAAGCAAAGTCGGGATTAGAAAAGCAGAAAGACAAGAAAGCGGAACAAGAGCGTAAAGAAGAAGGAAAAGGGTCAGAGAAAGGCCAACAGCAGCGTGAAGAAAACAGCAAAAAGTGGTGGAACTTCTGGGAGTAATGCGAGGGTCTTACATCACCAATTCATTTCAACCTATCAGCACAGCTTTGTGTGACCGCTAAGTCATTGGTTAAACATTGTGACCAGTTAAAGATAAGTCTCAACCTGTTCAGGAATACATGAACTAACTTGTATTGGCTGAGGCTTATCTGTAGTTAGAATCACTGTAGCAAGATAGAAGTTTCAAGCAGGTGGTGTGCCTCGCCGCTCAGGTGTGGTAGTTCTGACATGATCTTCTTAAGTTTGTCGTCGATTGATTCCACTTCATTCAAAGAACGAAACGCAAGCACGGCCTGTTCTGGTTCGCTGCTCACATAACCTTTCAACGTATTAAGCTGAATCTTGTTCGCATTTTCGACTTTTGACAGTGCAACATTGATTGCTTCGATGTTTATTGTTAACTCATTGCTTTTAAACATTTTTAATTATTTTTGGTTGTTGCTAATGCGCGCACATTAACACAACTGTTTTTTCGGATATTGACCAAGATTATTAAATTGGAACAATTTTGAAAATCGTTCAAAGCTAGACTGCAATATGTGATGGGAAAGGTTTAAGAAATTCGAAGCGATTTATGGAGTTAATAGCGCTAGCTGCTTAATTAACGTTGGTTGATCAATCTAGACTTAACAAAATAGGCTTAAGCTATATGGATTAATGCTTATAGATTTAACGAACGGAGAAGTTTTCTGAATAGGGTGTCGCTGGTGGAAAGCACGTCATGGAGCTTAAGGAGAAGTTGGAGCGTGCAGCGGGAATCGAACCCGCATCATCAGCTTGGAAGGCTGAGGTAATAGCCATTATACGATGCACGCACACTGTCTTAAGAGTAAGACTGAGGCATCAAGAAGACTGGAGCGTACAGCGGGAATCGAACCCGCATCATCAGCTTGGAAGGCTGAGGTAATAGCCATTATACGATGTACGCACATCGTCTTAACGAGTTTGATAATGCCACATCTAACTGAAAACGAAACCTTTTTCTTTCATTTTTATTCTAAGTGCTCGCATAACCACCACTCCGCTAGTTTTTCCATCATGTTCGACGTTTTCAGAATGAATAAAATGTGACTAAACTCTCGTTAAGCATAGGGCGAGAAACAACAAAGAGCCTTCTCCAATGTCTAGGATAAACTCAGTTTGATTTAGAAACCTAGTTAGTGGTGTGCCTCATAACTAATACAGGCTATTTGACTGTTAACATAAACTGATTTCCATGCGTATTGTGACGCTCATTAATAACAATCCGGATGCATGATATTAACTTGGCAAGCCGTCAAAGCATTCACCAAGTCAATCTCAAACCAGTGGCATTATAGACTTATCAAAGTGTTCGAAGGGAAAAGTAACTAATTTAGTTGATAATTCGTGCAAAACTCTCGTCATTACGTCTATCGTTTGGTACATTTGCCGCACATTTTGTCTCCCCAAAAATTCCCATGCCTTCTCAGTTCCGAATTAACAAAATTGTTGAAATTGGTGACACTCTTCATCGCAGTGGTTGTGCTCCTTACAAGCTAGAGAAATACACCCAATTCTATGCAAAAAAGCATGGTGTTGATGTGATGATCCAAGCAACGCCAACCGCGATTAATTATCAATTTCCAGACGATAACAACGCCGTTATTCTTAAACGTCTAAAGCCCGCTTCGATTAACTTGAGTTTGTTGGCCAATACCATCATTCGTATTAACCAACCGAGCAGTGAGCCTGTGCCAGAGCCTGTCGGTTACTCTAAACTTGTGACGGCACTGGCCAATATGGGTATTCCGCCAGCGTATCTGATGCTTATTGGCAGTACGTTAGAAGCGGTTGGCTTTTCTGCGTTACTGGGTCTGATGGTTTGGGTATGCCAGCAAGTTCTTCATTCACGTCGCGCAATAGCGGTTGAATTCATTTCAGCATTATTGACGGGAGTCTTTGTGGCATTTTTGGCAAGCACAGGGTTGCCGATCCCAGTATGGGCGTTATGTATCGCTTCGATCGTCTTGTTTGTCCCCGGGTTATCCATAGCCAACGCACTAGAATGTTTGGCGTTTAATGATCTCGTCTCTGGTACCAGTTTGTTAGGGCAGAGTGCATTAACCCTGATAAAGCTGTTTGTCGGGATTATTATGGGGCTCAACATTGGTGAAGCGATATGGGGACAAGCGGTCTCCATTGACTATACGAATGCGGTTCCGACATGGATGCACATATCTGGTTTGGTGTTGATCTCGGTGTCGATTGGTGTGATGTTCAATGCGCGTCCTAAAGACATCTTGCTTGGCTTGCCAGTGGCGGTTCTGGGTATGTGGGGGCCGTTTTACCTCGGTTTTGATAGTGGTTGGGTTGTGGGTACTTGGGTAACCACGGTTCTTATTACTCTGTACGGAACTTGGATTGCCAAGAAGATGGAGCTCACAGGCTCTATTTATATCGTGCAAGGGATCATCATTTTGGTTCCTGGTAGCCGAGTATTAGTGAGTGCCAGCCAGTCGGTGTTTGAACAATCTATTTTGCCTATTCCAAGTATTGGTTTGTCGGCGTTATTCATGTTCTCTGCAATTGTGGCAGGGCAAATCACCGCTTACTCGATTTATTCGCCAAAAGTCGAACGTTAATCGGTTCCGCTTCCTAGGCCTTTAAACAAACACAGCTTAATGGCTGTGTTTGTTCGTTTTAGGTGCTGTTCTTTTCAACGTTAAGTTACGCTACCGAAAATTGGTTCGATTTGTGCTCGCTAAGCCTAACAAGAGTCATTAAAATGGGGACAAATTCTATTTAAATGAAGTATTAGCGTATGTCTTTACCTCCTTGTCCGCAATGCCAATCTGAATATGTCTACCCAGACCAAAACAACCTAGTCTGCCCTGAGTGTGCCTATGAATGGAACCCAGAAGAAGAGCGTTTAGAAAGAGAAGCTGCACGTGTAAAGGACGTTAATGGCGCAGTGTTAGATACCGGTGATAAAGTCACCTTCATTAAAGATTTAAAAGTGAAAGGCAGCTCTAGCGTACTGAAAATCGGTACCAAAGCGGTAATAAGAAGAATCAATGAAGGCAAAGATCACCAGCTAGATTGTAAGCTTGATGGTGGCGGTGAAATGCTCGTTACGGCGAAGTACGTTAAGAAGCAATAGCGGCCAATGGTATTGACCTATCATTGCCGTTCAATAATTCTGACTGAGACATTGTCGTAAATCTTCAATAACTTTACGTAGCTTCTCGGCATACTGGTTCGCCTATTAAACAGCATTAATTGCCTGAGAATTAAAATGATTAGAGAGTACAACCCAACCGATATTGAAGCCGTTTTAGATATTTGGTTAACCGCCTCGATCAAGGCGCATGACTTTGTGGTTCCTGAGTTTTGGGAGTCGCAAGTGGCTAAAATGCGCGACCTATATATTCCTGCATCAACAACTTACGTGTATCAAGTAGACGGTGAGGTTCGTGGCTTTTATTCGCTTTATGAAGGGATCTTAGCGGCGATCTTTGTCAGTACAGAACATCAAGGCAGTGGTATTGGTAAGCAGCTTATTCATCACGCGAAGCTTGAATGCCCGAACTTGTCATTGAATGTGTATAAAGAGAACCAAGCGACGATTCAATTCTACTTGTCCCAAGGATTTTCTATTGTGAGTGAACAAGTTGATGAACATACAGGGTATCAAGAATACACCATGCACTTAGCTTAGACTTGATAGCTCAACCCGAAAGAGCAGTAACTAGGAATCGAAACTATATGGACATGGTCAAAGCTGATATTTCGCACTCAAGAGCCTTTTATCATTATGTGAATGCTTGCTCTGAGGATGGGTTAGATATTTATACGGGCATTTCTGACAGTAGTGATACGTATTTAAAAAGGCGAGTCGCTTATTCAAAAGGTGAGGAACTGCCAGAAGGTTGGACGCCTGCTTCTACGTATTTTTGTATCGACTATGGTCAAATTCTTGGTGTGATAAGAGTTCGTCATGGTACCAGTGAATACATTCATAACGTTATCGGCCACATAGGCTACGAGACTTTGCCACAAGCGAGAGGGCAAGGTATCGCTAGTCATATGTTGTCTTGGGTTCAACGCCACGTACTGACCGAAAACGCTATAATTACTTGTGAGATAGGCAATATTGCTTCGCAAAAGGTCATTGAGAAGTGCGGTGGACAATTCTTGAATACCTTTTACTCGGAACAAGATAAACACGAAGTCTTACGTTACCAACTAGAACCAAAATGAACATTTAACCGTGGTATTTTTGGTTGTGTCGGGGGCTCTGAATTCCGGCTTAAACGAAAATGAAACCATAGCCAATTATTGTTGGAGATATTTTGAAGTATTCGACAAGACCCGCTCAGTCATCAGATTATGAATTTCTGTTCGAGCTAAAAAAGGCGGCTGAATTTGAGCCAATCAAAGCTGTTTTTGGCTGGGATGAGCAAATTCAACGAGATATACACGCCGAAGAGTGGGCTGAAGAACGGCCCGAGATCATTGAATATCACGGCAAAGCGATTGGTAGTGTTTTGCTGCAAGATAAAGGCGACCACTTCTATTTTTGCCGATTCTTCTTGCTGCCTGAGTATCATGGAAAGGGAATTGGTAGCCAAGTACTGAAAGACTTCTTAACTAAAGCTGATTGCTTAACCAAGGCTGATAGCCTCAATAAGCCTGTCGAACTATGCTATTTACAAGGCAATCGAGTTGGAGATTTGTATCTGAGGTTTGGATTTGAAATTACTTCGCAGAATGACCAGTTTGTTTATATGTGGCGATCACCTGGCCAACATAGCGGATGTTAAATCTAGCCTTTTAAAGTTATAGAACGGATAGTTTTATATCAATGTAACTAAGTCTTAATCGCTATATCTTGTGGCGGCACACCGAAGGTTTTCTTAAAAGCATTGGTGAAATTAGAAGGGTGCTGATAACCCGCTTCATAGGCGGCCTCGGTGATTGAAACCAACCCTCGTTCTAAATGCTGGCGTGCGATCTCTAATCGTCTCAAACGGATGTAACCGTTGATTGTCATGTTGTATGACTGCTTAAAACGCCTTTGAATATTAGATACACTCATCGAAAAGTGCTCCGCAAGCATTTTTAGGCTCAGCTCTTGGTCGAGATGAATTTCAATAAAGCAGATTACAGCCTCAATTCGTTCGTCATAACTTTGATGTTCAATGTTAGTTGCACGTGTCGCTGGTTTTGTTACTTTTGGTTTAGTTTGGTAAGCCAGACAGCAAGTTTGTGGTAGTTGATGCATCGAATTCTCAAGGATCTGTTGAGTTAAGGATTCTATATGTAACTTCTGATGGAAGTTATTGGGTGAAGAGCAAGTCGTCAATTCTTGTGTAAGCTTCCAGATTTCTTCTGTCACTTCTAATTGGAAGTTGGCATTATGTGTATTGATGAAGTTTCGGCATGTACACCCTTCGGTCACTCGAGATTCGAACCATTTTGGTTTAACTAAAATATTAATTTTATTGAGCTGATTATTTGCAGCCAGCACTCGGCGGAAGTTAGCAGGTTTGGTAAGGTTGACCACCACGCCTTGGGGTTGATGAGTGGCATCGAGATTGAATTCGAGATTATCGTAACCAAATGACAGCCTACCTTCCAAAAGAATGGTGATCAGAACTGACGCGTGAGCGGTAGAGATTATCTTGGTATCGACGAGCTCAACACAGCGGCTACCGTGGATAAATATTAGTTCATTATATTGATAAGAAAGAAATTGACCCTCAGCCAATGATGTCTGTGTCGTTTGACCTTGTGTGACAATAATCTGCTTTTCTGTTTGCTCCAATTTTTTAGTCAGAGTGACTTTGCCAATTTTAGCCCGTTTAGACGTTACTTCACTCATTTGACCGTTCCTCATAACAGCTGTGCGTTTTTGCATAAGAAAATCATCTGTGCATTTATAGGTTACAACTCTATCATGATTGATAATTATTATCATTTGTATCTAGGATTAAATCTATGGAAAGCCCAGTCAGATCAACAATTAAGCTTTCAGCCCTCTATATCGCAATCGCCAGCGCGTTTAGTAGCTCTGTTATTGCCGAAGAAAGTACGTCGCACTTCGATGAAATCGTCGTGTGGGGAACGAAAGTATCAAGTAACACTGAATCGATCATTGCTGATGATATGTCACTCAAGCAAGCTGATCATATGTCAGATTTACTGCGTGAAATTCCCGGTGTTGATGTTGGGGGAACGCACTCGATCAACCAGAGAATTACGATTCGCGGCCTAAGCGAAACTGACTTAGACATTCGATTAGATGGCGCTTCTCAGCACGCCAACATGTTTCACCATATCGGTAACTTAACCCTAAACCCAGACATCTTGAAGTCGGCGGATATTCAAGTGGGTAATAACTCGGTGACGCAAAGTGGGTTAGGTGGCTCAGTACTGTTTGAAACCAAAGATGCCAAAGACCTGCTTCGTTATGACGAGAGTTTTGGCGCTCGTGTTTATGGCGGCTACGCAACCAACGCAAGCAAGCAAGGTTCACTCACTGTGTATGGTTTGTTGTCAGATAACGTCGATGCCATGCTTTACAGCCATTACATGAGCCGTGACAACTTTGAAGATGGTGATGGTACTGAAACCTTTGGCTCAGAAGGGGATGTATACAATATTCTAGGTAAGATTGGTTTTGAGCCAAGTGACTTACACCGTTTTGAACTCTCTTATGATATGTACCGTGATAACGGTGATTACAGTCCACGCCCTGATATGTCGGGTGGTACGAACGTGGGTTTGTCTAAAAACATCCTCATTCCCACCGATTACAACCGTGACACCATCACGGCCAGCTATGAGCTGCGCGGTGAAAGTCATCAAGGTAACGTGACTCTATACAACACGGAAACTGAGATTCAGCGAGATGAAAGTGTTATGGCACCACGTTGGCCTGCTAATCGCTTATCCAAAAACACGGCTAAAAACCAAAACTTTGGTCTCAACGCAAAGTTCCAATCCGATTATCGCCTGATGTCGTTTGATAACATCGCGACTTATGGCTTTGACTATATGGACAAGTCATCGAGCAGCTATTACGGCAGCAGCAAGTTTATGGACGAGTCAGCAATCTCTACAGCCCTTTTTGTTGAAGATCAGTTCTACTTTACTCAAGCATTCTCGGTCACGGCAGGGCTTCGTTTTGATGATTACCAACGTAAAGCAGAAGTTGGTAGCGAAGATTTTGACGATGTAACTTGGTCGTTGGCCACTCAATGGGATGTTACTCAAGATTGGACGCTGTTCGCGAGTACACGTTCGTTGTTCAAAGGCCCGGAGTTGATGGAGAGCTTTATTGCTTACCAAGATGTCGCTTATTTGGCTAACGATCTGAAGGCTGAGACAGGGCAGAACACGCAAGGTGGTGTCCGTTTCGATAAGCGCTTGGATAATCACTTTATTGGTGCCAACCTGACAGTATTCCAAACTAATATTGATGACTATATTGCCGAAAAGTATCAACGTGCAAGTAAGAGTTATTTGATTTATAACCTAGGTGACGTTGAGATAAAGGGCTTCGAGGCGAGCCTATCTTATGGCTACGAGATGTTTAACAGTAAGCTGTCCTATGCGCTTTCAGAGACTAAAAATAAAGATACAGGCGGTGCAGTCGCAGGTGGCAATGGTCGAAGTATTGATATGGGTGACAGCATTACGCTGACACTCGATTATCAGTCTGAAGCGCTTGAGACTATCTTTGGTTGGAATTCGATGTTTGTTAAAGACGAAGACAACGTATTTGATGCTCAGCCGATCAAAGAAGGCTATGACGTTCATAACCTGTTTGCTCAGTGGGTGCCTTCGAATCTTGATGGATTGTCTGTCACCTTTGGTATCGATAACGTGTTTGATGAGCAATACACCTCACACGCTTCTCGTTCAGGCACGGCAAGAGGCTTTACCTTGGATGACTATGAACCAGGCCGTAACTACAAGCTTTCAGCTGCGTATCAGTTCTAGAGAAGGCTTTAGCGTTTAGGTTTGGTTAGCGCAATAAACTGGCGGTCGTAGGGATCCGCAAAGTTTAGCGCCCAAAACTGAAGCTATTCCTTTAAGTCAGTCGTTTAAAGCATTCTTTTATTTGATTACTTTAGGTGGCTAGTGAAAAGAAAAGCGTCTTTCGAGCTCTTAAGCAAGAAGCCGAGAGGCGCTTTAGTTTTATTTATTATTGTTTGAATCACTCAATAGGCAAAGACAGCACGCCACCATTGAGTTCGACTTGTTTTAGCCATTCGGTTGGAATTCCACCATCTTCTTCGTAGAAACACGCCGCTAATACCGCGCCAATCACAATCGCACGCCCGCAGCTGTCACCGCCACATAAGATATTGTCTCGAATACCTTGTTTATAGCTCTGAGCACCCGCAATGATGCGAATTAGCAAGGGAAATGCGGCACTCAGTTCACAATGCAATCCGAACTTCTTCGCGGCATCTGTTATTGAAAGTTCGGGATCAGCCAAAGCCATGTTGATTTGGTCGTGTACAAACTTGCTACAGGTTTGTCGCACCATTTCTACCGACTGCAATGGCGAGTTGCCTTGAATCGCCGCTTGAACCAGCAGGGTGATGGCTTGCGCCCATTCCACGGCCTTGTCGTTGTTGTTGGTCACTCGAACTGCGCTCTCGACCATTGCTGGTAAAGTATGAGAGGTGTAAGTACACGCCACCAATGGAATGATCTTTGAGACTGCGGGGAGCTGCGTGTCATCTGCGCCACAGGCCGTAATCGGGGCGTTTGCCAATTCCAATTGATGGATGTTCAGCAAGCTAATACGAGTGGCTTTATCAATGTAGCCTTGCCAACTACCACCGAAATCAAACCACTTGCGGAAATGTTGAATATAGCTCGCTTCATCGTATTTTTGGTTGTCGACTAAGCTTTCGACCATCGCCAATAACTGAGCTCCGTATTGCGATTGGTCGCCAGCGGTTTTTCCTTGGTGCGCAAAGTAGCCCTTGTCTTGATAATCGAACTGATTCGGTGAGCGAAATTCTGGCTCGAAACCAGCCACGTGTAAGATCCTCTCTTGGTCATACAGCCAGTGCAACCCCATGGAAGCGGCGTCTCCAACCAATGCGCCGACAACGGCGTAAAAAGCTCTTTCTTTATGATTGTCCATGTTGAGTGATGTCCTTGAGAAGAATCAACGTAGTTCGATACGTTAAGTATAGTGATTAGACGAGTTTTTTGCTGTGTTTCTAAGAAGAAATATGAAGGGATAAATCCCGATTGGTCAATAGCTTAAGCCAACCAGGTGAACTTGATAAGGGCAATGAATGGTCGGGCGAGTCGGTACTATTAATTAATGACGTTACTGATGGTTAAGGTAAACA
The DNA here is from genome assembly GCF_024347315.1 of Vibrio atlanticus. Taxonomy (NCBI): domain Bacteria; kingdom Pseudomonadati; phylum Pseudomonadota; class Gammaproteobacteria; order Vibrionales; family Vibrionaceae; genus Vibrio; species Vibrio atlanticus. The sequence continues at coordinate 933,314 of NZ_AP025461.1, forward strand.
CTAGAGCGTTGCTCTATCACTTTGAACAGACGCGAAAGCGCAAAGCATAAAGCAAAATATACGAAGCCTACAATCAGCCAGATCTCGAAGATCAAACCTGACGAGTTTGCCATTTCAGTTCCAACAAACGTCATCTCTTGGATGGAAATCAGAGAAACAATCGACGTGTCTTTAACCAAGGAGATTGCTTGGCCAGCCAATGGTGGGGTGATGGCAGTTAATACTTGTGGGCCAACCACAAATCGATACTTAGACAATGCAGACAAGCCAAGTGAATCGGCCGCTTCCCATTGGCCTTTAGGAATACCTTCTAAACCCGCTCGAATCACTTCCGCAATATAAGCCGAAGAGAGCAAACCAATACAAATAACACCAGACGCTAAGTTTTCCCAAAGGTTAGCTGGGCCGAACAGGAAACCTTGAACAGCGTTAATCTCGCCATTATGTTCACGTAAGATACTTTCTAAACCAAGTAATGGAATCAGTTGGTTAGAAACGAAGAAATAGAAGATGAAGACAAACACCAGTGGCGGAATATTTCGAACCAACTGGATAAAAATCAGTGCAGGCGTTCTGAAGAAAGCAATCTTGGAGTGCCTTGCAACACCGAGTAATGTCCCAAAAGAAAGAGCTAACACCATGCTCCAGACACTCAAGCGCAGTGTAGCGATCAAACCTTGAAAAAAGTAGGGGATACTGCCTTGAGAAGGTGGAATGAAAATTAGGGTAAACGCATCTTCCCAGCGCCACTGGTAGTTGATACCAACAGCAGAACGATAATAAAGCCAGCCTGCAAACACACAAATGACAGCGAGTAACACGCCATCTAAAAGAGTAATGCGTTGATACCAAGGCTTCATATGAACGTTGGGCTTAGGTGTTGTTAATGCGCTAGTACTACTCACGTCATTCCTGTTTAAACATTAATTATTATTGGGTTGTTGCTTGGATCTAAAACGAATCAAATAAAGCGACTTAAAAAGGCTACTTAAATCGTCGATGAGAAGGCAGTGCAAACAGTGCACTGCCTTGATTTAGATTCGACAGATTAGCTCATATTAAAAAGTGAGCTCAACTTCAGATTACTGACCTTGAGCAATCTGGTCTTGCCAATCTAAAGTAGAGAACCAGTACTCGTAACGCTCTTTCAACCAACCGTCTTCAGTACGTGCTTTGATCCATTCGTTGAAGAATTCTGCCTTGTCAGCTTCACCTAGGCGAACTGCAAATGCTTCGTTACCTTTTGATAGACGCTCTTCAAATGGAATAAATAGCGTGTCTGCGTTTTTGATCGTTTCGTGTTCTGGTTTTGGGCTAGACGCAATAACCGCGTGTGCGTTGCCGTTCAACACTTCTTGGAATGCTTGAGCATCGTCATCGAACTGAAGTACTTTTGCTTTCGGGAAGGTTTCACGAGCCACTTGAACAGTGAAAGCGCCACGGCGTGCAGCAATTTTTACGCGACGAGAATCAAAATCAGAGATTTGAGTAAAACCTTCCGCTAGCTCTTTATTAGCCGCCAGTTGAACGCCAGAGTGCGAGTAAGGTTCAGTGAACAGTACGCTTTTAGCTCGCGCTTCAGTGATAGACATACCGCCGATGATCACATCAAATTTTTTCGATAATAAAGAAGGGATAATGCCGTCCCATGCTGTCGGTACAAATTCGACTTTCCAACCAGAATCTTCGGCAAGGCGTTTCGCCACGTCGATTTCAAAGCCAACGAGATCTCCTTGTTTGTTACGCATCGCCCAAGGAACAAATGTCGACATACCAACGCGCAGTGAGCCACGTTCGTTGATTTTATCGAGGTTAGGCGTTTCAGAAGCAAGTGCAGGCAAACTTACGGCAAGCGCAAGTAGGGCTGTAATCGCGGTTTTAAATAGCTTCATGCTGATAAATCCTTATTGTGTTCGCCAGTTAGATCCGAGCTTATGCTCAAGCCAAGCAGCAACGGCAGAAAGTGAAAGTGTGAGAGCAAGATAAATGATCGCCACAGAGAACCAAATCTCGAATGGCATCGCGGTTTCAGAAACGATGTTTCTGGCTTCGGTTGTTAGGTCAAAGATAGCCATGACACTCACAATCGAAGAGTTTTTAATAAGAGAGATTACTTCATTGGTCAAAGGCGGCAAGGTGCGTTGCACCACCTGAGGAAGAATCACATCCCAGTAAGTATAGGTCTTTGACAAACCCAAGGATTGAGCTGCTTCAAATTGTCCTCTCGCAATACCATTTAAACCGGCACGAAATATCTCGGCGGTGTAAGCGCCTTGGAAAAGTGCCAAGGCTAAAACGGCTGTGCTAAAGCGATCCAGCCCTAATACGGGGCCAAACACAAAATAGAGCAAATAAATTTGTACTAATAACGGCGTATTACGAATCAACTCAACATAGCTGGTGGCTAAGGTGCGTCCAACTACAGAATTTGAGTTTCTCAATAGCGCTGTCGTTAAGCCAATAATCAGCGTCGCGACCAAAGAAATCAGAGAAATATTGATGGTAACCAGCAGCCCTTCAACTAATTCTGCAGGCCACCATTCACCATCTTCATAGAAAGCAATATAGTCCGGCACACGCTCCCATTGCCAGCTGTATCCCATGGTTTGTGCGCCAGAGTCGAGAATCCAAACAACAGCAGCCACCAGTACAACAATCTGTACCAAAGCAGATAGGGCGGGTTTAATAATTCGAATCAACATCAATAAGTCAGGATCTGATTTAGGAACGCTTGAGTACGTTCATGTTGAGGGTTTTCAAAGAGCGCTTGTGGCGTATTCGATTCCACAATTTGTCCTTCATCCATGAAGATAACGCGGTCGGCCACTTGTTTCGCAAAGCCCATTTCGTGGGTCACACACACCATGGTGATACCTTCGCTCGCCAGTTCAACCATCACGTCGAGCACTTCGTTGATCATCTCCGGATCAAGCGCTGAAGTCGGTTCATCAAAAAGCAGTAATTCAGGCTTCATGCACAGCGAACGGGCGATAGCTACACGTTGTTGCTGACCGCCAGAAAGTTGTACTGGGTATTTGTTGGCTTGTTCAGCGATGTGTACGCGCTCGAGATAGTGCATTGCAAGCTTCTCGGCTTCTCGTTTGCTTTTTTTCAGCGTACGTATTGGAGACAGAGTCAGGTTTTCAAGCACGGTAAGATGGGGGAATAAATGAAAATGCTGAAACACCATTCCGACTTGGCCAGGTGTGTTGAATTTACTCGGAAGTACTTGTTCTAACACGCAAAGCTCGCCACTTTCGAAAGGTTCTAGCTGATTGATACAACGGATTAAAGTTGATTTACCCGAACCTGATGGCCCGCAAATCACCAGTATCTCTCCTTGTTCAATCTTTAAATCGATATCCTTTAGGGCATGAAAATCACCATACCACTTGTTAAGTGACTTAAACTTAACCATTTCCTTGAGATTGTTCAAATCGTTGTTCATACCTAATAAAGAGACAGGTTTACCTTAACAATATAGAAATATGATTGCACATTAAATTAAGGACTTATGAGAATTTAATAGCATCTTGTAGGGCAAATTAAAAAGCAGCGCCCAAAATGAACGCTGCTTTGTTTGTACGAAAGAAATAAGTAATGGGTTCAGTCAGATGTAAAAAATCATCTTTGTGTGAGCATTGTCTTTGCTTTCTCTCTACTTTAGCAATTCTTAGTGAATCGCAGACTCTAAAATCTCACGCGTTTTCTCTGGCGTGATTGCTTGGTTTTCGCCAAGTTGCAGGTAACCGTGTGATTCAAGTTGAGCAACAACGTTGTCGATTGCTGCCGCTTTAGTTGCTTCGTAACCGTCGAACATAGTTGCAACGTCTAGGCTGTGGTAGAAGGCTTCGATTGCAGCAATAGTGCGCTCGGCTAAATCAGCACCCGCTTCTAGGCCAAATACGTTGCGACCCATTTGCTCTAGCTTGCCACGCTTCGCTTCGATTTGATTACGAAGTAGTGAAGGTTGAACAATCGCAAGAGAACGTGCGTGGTCTACGTGCCATAGTGCTGTGAATTCGTGGCCAATCATATGTGTTGCCCAATCTTGAGGAACGCCAGTACCAATCAGGCCGTTAAGCGCTTGGTTTGCAGTCCACATTAGGTTTGCACGCCATGCGTCGTTGTCACGCTCGTCGTATTGCTTACCCAGTACAAGTAGGTTCTTAAGCAGTGTTTCTGCGTAACCGTCTTGAACCATCGCGTCTGTTGGCATTGTGATGTATTGCTCACATACGTGAACCCATGCATCAACTAAGCCGTTGATCAGTTGGCGCTCTGGCAGAGACTTCATTACATCTGGGTCCATAACCGCAAACTTCGGCTGTACCGCAGGGTTCATGAATGCCAGTTTCTCTTGAGTCTCTTTACGAGTGATTACCGCACCCATGTTAGATTCAGAACCTGTCGCAGGAAGTGTCAGTACCGCACCAATTGGTGTCGCTTCTGTTACTTGGTGTTTACCCGCTAGGATATCCCAACCGTCGCCGTCGTATTTAGCCGCCGCAGCAACGTACTTAGAACCGTCGATTACTGAACCACCGCCAACAGCGATAATGAACTCTACGTTTTCTTCTTTAACAAGAGCGACGGCTTTATCTAGTGTCTCTTTCGTTGGGTTAGCTTCAACACCAGCGAACTCAATCCAAGCGTGATCCTTTAGAGATTCGACAACTTGGTCGTAAACACCATTGCTTTTGATTGAACCGCCACCGTAGATGACTAATACTTTCTTCGATGTATCAACCGCTTGGCTGATAGCGTTGATTTGGCCTTGGCCGAAGTGGATAACTGTAGGGTTAACATAAGTGAATTGCATTAGAGATTCCTTGTGTAAAGCTCAATTTGTTATTTTATTTGATTGCTCAATTTCTATATTTGCATATTAGTACAGTAATCTAGGGTGATGAAGAGCTGATCCTCCAAATAAATTGCCTATTTCTACAAACTTGATATTCTTTCTCCGCTTTAGCTTACTTACTCTTAGCACTTGGAATGGAAAGTCGCCACTTATGAAAACACTCGCGCAGTTGTTACAGTCTTATGTAGAACACAAAGGTTGGGATGATCTCGAAGGGATCAGAGAAACTGAAATTGGCGGTGTGTGGTTGTATAGAAGCAGTGGCGGGAATCAGCGTCAGCCATTCACTTACCAGTCGGGTATTATCATGCTAGGGCAGGGTAAAAAGAACATCTATATTGGCGACAGACCCGTTACTTACGCGGCTGGTGATTACCTTGTGGTAGGCGTGCCAATGCCATTGGAGTGCGAAGCCTTGCCTGTAAATGGCGAACCATTGCTTGGTTTGTCGATCAGTATTGACTCTCAGCGCTTGCATAGCTTGGTAAAAAAGTTAGAAGACCAAGGCTTTCTAGAGAGCTACTGCAACAAGCACAAGCAGAATTCGAGCGGCTTAGAGTCGACGCCAATGGAAGAGCAAATGCTGGAGAGCTTTACTCGATTGGTCAAAATGCTGCATTGCGACATCGAAGCCAACATATTGGGTGATGCTATGGTCAGCGAAATTGTCTACCGTGCCTTAACCGGTTCAGAAGGGCGAGTGCTGTTTGATTTGGCTCATCATGACGGTCATTACGCTCGTGTCGCTAAAGCACTATCTAAAGTGCATGAAGAATACGACCAAACCATTACTGTCCAATCGCTTGCCGACGAAGCAAACATGAGCGTGTCTGCCTTCCACAATGCATTCCGTAATGTCACCTTTGAATCACCTCTTCAATATTTGAAGAAGGTAAGACTCAACAAAGCCAAAGAACTGATTCAGCTAGAAGGCCTGCGCATAAGCGATGCTGCACGCCGAGTCGGCTACTCCAGCCCATCCCAGTTCAGTCGCGAATTTAAGCGCCACTTCAATACCACTCCGAGAGCGGCTTAGTTCTTCTTTCAACGAAACTATCTGTTGAGAGCTATGGTGCCAAAAGCTATGGTGTCGATTGCTCATCGTTGACGCCATCGTGATTCCTGAAAGTACCATTTCTTGGTTGAACACCATACTTCTCATGTCATGCCCCTGAGTCTCATATTTGTTGAATTATATGAGTAAATGTATCTAATCATAGGCATTGTCAGATTGTAGGTATTTGATTCTCGAATATATTATTAACGTACTTATATAAAATAAGCTCTCAAAAATAATTAATTAAATAGCCTAAGAATTTATGCATGGGTATAAGAGGTAAAGTTACTAACCTAGCTAGTAACGGAGTTTTAGTGTGAACAACCTATCAAATATCATCTAAATTTTGGAAATTACTCATCGTATTCTCAGAGTGAGTATTCAGGATTATTGAATAGACTTAAAATTAAAGAGAATTTAGCAGTTGATAAAGCCTAGTGGGACGGATAATTAGTCGTTTGATGACTAATTATTCTGTAACCTGCTGATTTATAGTCAACTGAGAGTCTGATGTATATCACGTTTACCCCAAAATAATTCACTTAACATGGCGCTACTTTAATCATTCTTTCCAATACGATTGTTAAATATAAATACGTATTCCTATATTATTAAAAGGATAATTCCGATGAGTAGCGATATCATTAAAATTTCAAGAAATACTGAAAATGCACCAATTAATTCTGTATCTACACAAACGGTCGCTTTTTCTCATTATAATAACTTTTCAGCTCAATTACCTGTTGACCCTAAAACAGGTGAAGTAGTGATTGGTGATATTAAAGACCAAGCAGCACAATGCTTAAATAATATTAAGGCCATTGTTGAAAGCATCGACCATGTTATGGATGATGTTGTGAAGATTAATGTTTTCGTTAAGAATATTTCTGATATCGATGCTATTGATGAAGTTTACAAAAGCTTCTTCCAAAACAGCCTCCCTACACGCACAGTCGTGGGCGTAGCTGCGCTACCGAACAGTGACGCTTTAGTTCAAATGGATGCGCTTATTTCAAACGGCGAAGGCACTAAACCACAAGCACCTTGCGCGCTAGTTAAGGTATCAAGAAATACAGATAACGCGCCTCAAAGAACTGTATCGACGCAGACTGCGGCTTTTTCTCACTACAACAACCTTTCGGCTCAATTGCCTATCGATGTAAATACAGGTGAGTTGGTTTCAGGTGGTATCACAGAGCAAACGGCACAATGTCTATCAAACATTAAAGCGGTTCTAGAGAGTATCGGTCATGTCATGAATGATGTGGTTAAAACGACTATCTACGTGAAAAATATCGCAGATGCGGAAGTGGTAAATGAAGTATGTGCTAAATTCTTCCCAAGCTACGTTCCTGCTCGTACCGTTGTTAACGCCGCTGAACTACCAATGGGCGCTTTAATTCAAATTGATACATCCGTTTCACATGGTGACGGTACACCGCCACAATTACCAGAAGACACTCGCTTACTGGTTATTGAAGCTAATAATACTGTTGCTGCACCATTCATGCCTTATTCGCACACCGTTGCTTTCTCTCACTACAATCATATTTCAGGCCAATTACCTTTAGACCCGAAGACAAATCAAGTGGTTGCTGGTGGTGTAAAAGAGCAAGCTGAACAATGTTTGAAAAATATTAAGGCGATCATTGAAAGTGTTGATCATAGTATGGACGATACAGTGAAAATCAATATTCAGCTTAAAAATGTTTCAGACATTGATACAGTGAACGAGGTCTACACAACATTCTTTAATGCTGAATTACCGGCAAGAACGGTGGTTGGGGTTTCAGAGATTCCTATGAATGCTCTAATTCAAATTGATGCAGTCGTTTCCAACTGCGAAGGTACACCACCACAAGATGTTATTGCTTAAACATAATTAAACCCACTTCAAACTAAGCGGTCAGATTGTCGGTGATGATCTGATCTGCTCCTTCTTTAAATTGTCGGCTTGTGCTGAACACTCTCATACCGTTAGAAATAGTTAGTTAAACGTTTAGCTAGCCTGAGCCCGAAGAAATGATCAATACTGGTGATTCGAACTACTGCTTGTCGAGTAGATATCGCAGATTTTGAACTGTATTGGAGATGCTTTTGAAAAAGTCATTAATTGTACTGGCGTTAGTTACTACATCTTGTTTCGCTGTTGATGATGAAGACCCTTGTAACGTTGAAGGTGGAGGGGTTACTGCGGGTTATCTGTGTGTCGAAGAGAAAATGAAAGTAGCAAACATCGATCTCAATAAAACATACCAAGAAGCCATTATGCGAATAGTCGAGGAAGAAGCCGAATTGCAAAAAATCGAGTTTCACATCGATCTAGAAGAACCTTTCCGAAGAGCTCAACAAGCTTGGTTGAAATACAGAGACGCAGATTGTGAATTTATTGGTCAAGCGTATACGCCTTCTGTTTGGGCCGGGGTTCAAATCGAAGAGTGTAAGCTAAGAATGATTTTAGAGCGTATCGAGTATTTTGAAGGTACATATTCAGTTCCAGATTGAAGAAGCTTAAACTTGATTCTGGGTAATTAAGTTGGGGTTCATAGAAGCGATGTACCAAGAACCGAAAATAGAATTAGAATGTGAGAAAGAAAATTAAGTGTATGCAATTTCGAGTTATTTTATTGTTGTGCCTAGCGATAGTGGGGTGTTCATCTAATCAAGAGCTAACACCTGATCCGACAACTATCACGCTTTTTTATGGTGAGACGTCGATCTCGGCGGGTGTGTTAGAAGATAAAACATTTAATTCGGTTCTAGCCGATAGAAGAGAGAGTGTTACTCTCTCGGGCTCACTATCAAAGCAAAACTCAGGTTACTTAGTTGATATCTTAGTGATCAGAGAAAATAGAGCACCACGTTCAAAGCGCCAATTAAACACCTTACTTCTTATGAAGCCGGGAGAATTAGTGGATGTTGGCGGTGTGAACAATGATGTGTTCAGAGTCATTCTAGAGTAACAATCCCGAAGTAATCAATTAATGTGAAATTTTTCTTTACCTCAACCTAACTTCAAGTCTTAAGCTTCTCTTACCCAATAAGAAGGAGCTTATTATGCAAAATAACTACGTAAAAGAACTCGCCGTTAAAACTTACCAAGAAGAACTTCAGAAAGAGTACGTTAAATCTAAAGCTAGACCATTCCACGGCCCGAGTTTTATCGGCGGCGTACTGTTGTCAGTCGTGTTGGTTGGGTTGTTTTATTGACTTGAAAGCGTACAGGCCATTGAGATAACTTATTACAGGATACTAATAGCCGAATTGTTGTGAAAGCTAAAATAATCAGAGGTATCGAGATAAGCATAGTAACCTTAATTGCGTTATCTTCTACCGATGATTTGGCAAACTCACAGTAATACTGGCCAAATATATCCAGCGACTACACATTCGACAGTAACTTAGTGTAATTACACTAAACTATTCATTACAGCTTGCCTTGACCAGCCTTTATGTAGTTTTACTACCTCAGTGCTGATTTGTACTGGATGATTCTGCTAATACTTACAACAACGTTAGCTGTTGACGACTTTACGTTGCTATGAACTATGACTCTTCGTTAGTTTCTCTATCATCAATTATTGTTCAGTTAATTATACAGAACAGCTTCCTTTTTATTTGGTTTTATCCATCAAAATGTCCTGCTCTCTTTTCAATGGAGATTTCCCATCTATTCAGATGGTTGAGGTTAGGATTAGGTGTTTGCGTTAGGACTTAACTTACTCTCTAGCGTGCATTTGATTACATTTATGGTTTGTTTCACTTCCAAACAGATTGGTTTCATCAAGGGTATGTGGTGATGTAACCCAGATAAAGTTGCTGATTTCAATCCCTCCCCATTAAATATCGCGATCACTGTCAGTTTTTTATAGCGCAAATAAATACTAAAAAAAGCGATGCAATCATTACCCCCTGAAATGGCACTGTGGCGTAATTTGGTGGCTATTATGTTATGAAGTTGTCGGGATATTACGGTATGTATAATATACGGTTAGTAGTGTTTCCGTGCGTGATATTTATAAATGTGCACAATTACACTCAATTCAAGTAGATGACTATTAAGTGGTCAGATTTGTTTTTATTTGTGTGAATCTCATAAGTAAGAATACAATCATTCCGTTGCATCGCAAAATGCGATGCATATCACTTTATTCGGGGTGCCGTGTTGTCTACTGTTAATTTACTTTGTCTGTTTTTTATTACATTACTAATAATATGCACATCATTTCATTTGAAGTCGTCGGAAGGTAAAAAAAAGCTATCTTTTGTTCAGCAAAGACTTGAACGAGAACAAAATAAACAAAGGCTCAAACGTTTTTTCTGTGAAGAAACAGATTTACCTAACATCAACTATATTCAAGAAAAATTATTAAGAACAAACAGAAGTACCTACAAGATCATGCATGTAATCTGTGTTGGGAGATCTGCAGATTTCTATAAGTTTTTCGACTCAAAAACTAGTCGAATAGTTAAAACAGAATTACATCACTACCTAAGTGAGACACTTTCACCAAGGGTTATCGGTTTGTTTGAAGACAAATACATTGTTCTTGTATTTGAAAGCGATACTCCCTGGGAAGAAAAAAAAATCCTTGAGCAGCAACAAAAAATTCAATTCTCTTTGCCTCATGAAAAGAAAGTAGGCGATAAAACCCTAACTTTTGATTATTCTATTGCTAGCATGATCCTGTCTAATTTTGATAAACCCCAAGATAAAAATCAGTTGTTTAGAAGAATGGCTTACAGTGTTAAAAAGTCACTTCAATCTATTGATGGTGTCTACATATATAACATTAATGACTATGAAAAAAACGTTAGAACCCGTTCGGTAATCCAAGCTTTACATCACGATATAAAAAAGGGAGGGACTCAGTTCGAGCTTTTTTATCAACCCGTCGTTTATAGTATGAATACTTCTAAAGAGTACCTTTGGGAAATATTGCTTAGGTGGAAACGCACAGAGTTCGGAGGTCCTGGTGTATTTATGCCATTATTGGCAACGGAGCCGCACCTACATTACTCATTAACCATTATAATTTTTAAAAAAATAATTGAATACGCAAAAAACACTCAAGATACACTTCCTAATATCAGTGTTAACATTAGTCATGCAGATTTAAGTATCGTTGACTTTTATGATGATGTAATGGAATTAACCAAATTAGTTCCAGAGTTAAGAAGTAAGATAATATTTGAAACAGTTGAATATAGTGAGGGTCTTTTACATAGTTATGCTAAAGAAAATATAATTGCTCTTAAAGGGGCAGGTTTTCGATTTGCTATTGATGATTTTGGATGTGGTTACTCCAATTTTAACCTTTTATCAGAAAAATATTTTGATTTTATTAAGCTAGATAAGTCGTTACTACAAAAATGTCAGGAAGATATTGTGGCCAATGAGACACTTAAGTTTATGGTTAAGCTATCTGAGCGTATTGATGTAACCTTGATTGTCGAAGGCGTTGAAAATCCTCAACACCTACGACTACTTCCAAAGAAGTCTAACATATTATTCCAAGGCTTTCATTTTTCCAAACCAAGAAGGTTAATTAGCAATGTGAAAACAGGTTGATATATGTATGGGTAATAATATGTGAAGGCATGTAAACAACATAGAATTCGTTAACTAATTTAAGAGTATTACTATTTTAATATTTTTAAATCTCAACAAATAATAGAGAGCCATTTAAATGAAAATGAAAATGTTGATACCAATTTTGGGCGTTCTGGCCTTATCAGCTTGTGGTGGCGGCGGTGATGGTGGAAGTAACCCGACAATTCACAAAAAAGCTACTGGAAAAGTAATCGATGGTTATATTGTTGGCGCTACCGTTTTTCTAGATATAAATAATGATGGTAAGTATAACGCAAACACTGAACCTAGAGCTTTAACTACAAAAGGTGGTAGTTATGAGCTTGACCTAAATGAAACCCAGGATAAATGTCTTGGTTATGCTCCAACGATAGTAGATGTTCCTGTTGGTGCTATTGATGAAGATTTGGGGCCTGTGAAAAATGCTTATCGTATGGTATTACCCCCTGAATTTAAAGAACAGATCGATTTCAAGAACCGTTTTATCACCCCTTTAACTTCATCGTTATGGGCGACAGTAGAAACCAGTAATGGCAAAAGTAACTATACGTGTCAGGATCTAATGAGCGATATAGAAAAACAAACTAAACAGGCTCAAGCGTTAGAGCATGCTCTTACAGAAACAATTCGCACATATAATATTTCTGAGGCTAAAATTTATGGTGACTTTATTGCATCCGAAGATAGTGACCTTGCCTTAAAGGCCCAAAATATCGTAACAGGTCTAAAGAAATCGTTCACAGATACCAAAGATTTACAACAAACCAACCCCAATAGCTATGTGCAAGTTCATTACTACTTCAAAGATGAAAACGGCGCTAGGAATTGGTATAAAAAGGTTTATATTTCTTCTCTAGGTACTAATCAATCAGCAAAGCAAACAACCACAAAAATGAGCGATGATTTGTTAACAGAGGTGGAAGTGTTGTCTGAGTCCACATCGGTTAACCTTTCAACTCAGTGGGGTGTTTACAACAATACTTTTGATATTGCTAGTATTAACAATTTTAATAGCAGCATCCGTCCGGGGTGTACATTCACAGAGAAAATCATTATTAAAGATGATAAATTTGATAATGTACTATCTAACATTGCCTACGATGGTAATATACATAACTTAGTAAATTGTCAATCTCTGGATCTAACAAATAAAATAGTCTCTAGAACTACTTCAACTTGGAAATATAACAAGAGTATCAAAGAACAATTAAATCGTACTTATGTCGACTGGAATGAGCATACTTTTGGAAAAGGCGATGACTTTGGATTATCGACAGTCGTTAATGTTAAAAGTCATTTAAATAGTTTAGATACTGAAAATATCAAAACAAACATTATGGGTAGATATAAAGATTACTCTAGTAATGAATTAGGTGACGCATCTAAGGTCATACGGTCAAAGATAGTTAATGATCAGAGTAAAGAAATCACCTATTGGAAAACACTCTTTCGTGCATCTCCGACGACATATTCACGAAGAATAACATCGTCAGATCAAACTTCTGTATACGAAAAAAGTACTGACGGAACTAATTGGGTAGTATCGAGTAAACCGTAGTCGTTAAGTATGTATATAATTGATGGGGTGGGTTGCTTAAATGTCACGCCCTATTCACTTCTATTAAAAAATATCTTCCTATGCCCACTAGAACCTCACTTTCAGCTGCTAACTCTGAAATAAGTAGTGACGTACCGTTTACTCAGAGATTTGGGTACTCGAATTTCAATCGTAGGCAAGGCTTTCGAAATAACCATTGGGAGTACTCGTATGGATGTATTTTTGCATTTACTTCAAACAAGTGATGCTAGGGCGCTCTTGGAATTTGAAGTAGACAATAGAGATTGGTTCGAGATGTCTGTACCACCACGGGAAGAAAGTTTTTATTCACTTTCAGGTGTAGAGAAGCAGATTGCTAGTTTTTTAGCGGAATATGAAAGTGATGAGATGATTCCTATGTTGATAAAAGATGAACAAGGGATTATCTGCGGTAGGATTAATGTACGTGACATTGACGAAAACGGAGAGCGAGGAGAGCTAGGCTATCGAGTGAGTCACTTCTTTTGTTCTAAAGGCATTGCGTCTAACGCGGTGAGGAAGTTACTTATCTATTTGGCGGAGCATTCTTCCCTTAAATATGTAGATGCCTATGCGTTAGTGGGTAATGTTGGCTCCAACAAAATTTTATCTAAGGCTGGCTTTGGCTTAGTTGAGCGTGTAGAGAATTACGCGTTATTCAAAGGGCAAAATCAAGACGCTAATTATTATCGTAAGGTGCTAGCCTGAGTAGGTGAGTATCAGTGCCTTACTCATTAGAAGCTGGCAGCGTCCTTCTAGCCAGCTTATAGTTTTATGTTGCTTAAAGAAGATCTTTAGGTTTACGGCTATTTCAAAATTTACAGTGACTTCTGAGGTTTGTTACGTTCGATTACGCTAATAGCGATAGTGCTGTTTAGCAGGTACTACGAGCTTTCTAATTTTTGTTTTCAATGTTAGGAATTTGGATTAGATTACGCTGATGTGCACCCTAATTATAAGAAGAGTATAACCAGTGAAAATCCATAGAATTAACCCGACCAAACGTTGGTCTGATGTGACTGTGTTTAACGGTATTGCAAGCTTTGTTGAAGTACCAGAGACGGATACAACGGCAGGAATTAAGAGTCAGGTTCAGCAAATCTTCGAACAAGCTGAAGAAATGATGAGTTTGGTAGACAGCGATAAATCTCGTGTATTGTCAGTGACTATTTACCTAACGGATTTCGCTAACTTTGATGCACTCAATGAAGTGTGGGAAGAGTGGTTCCCTGAAGGTTGCGCGCCAAGCCGTGCGTGCGTGAAAGCAGAACTCGCTAACCCTGAACTATTGGTTGAGATGTCATTCATGGTTGCTGCTGGTGAAAAGTTTCAATAAGCCGAAATCTCGGTAGATACAAGCGCTAGTAGACATAACTATTAATAAAGTCGACAGCGAACAGATAAAAAAAGCCACTCAGGTGAATCACTTGAGTGGCTTTTTAGTGTTCTACGCTATCCGAAACTAAATCGGATTAGGTATTAAGCGAGACCTTGATCTCTTGCCATCTGCTTCGCGATCTTCGGTGCATGCCATAGACATGGCAGCAAGATAAACGAAACAGGAACGGCAGTGATCACAATGAACGACTGCAGAGCTGAGATGCCGCCAGAGCCCATTGAGATAAGCGCGATAGCCACTGCCCCCATAATGACGCCCCAGAATGTTCTAACTGCTGAGTTAGGTTCTGTTGTGCCAGTCATTACTACACTGATGGTGTAGGTCATTGAGTCACCTGTGGTCACGATGAACGTGGTCGTCAGGATAAGGAACAGGATTGCAATCAGAGTCGGGAACGGTAGTTGCGAAGTAATAGCTAGTAGTACAGCTGGAAGGTTGAAACCTTCGAATGCGCTAGATATTACGCCTGGGTTCTCTAATTCAAACGCTAAGCCACTACCACCAACAATGCTGAACCAAAAACAAGTCACAAGCGGTGCAACGATGCTGATAGAAACGATCATTTGGCGAATAGTTCGGCCACGTGAGATACGAGCAATGAAGATCGCCATCATTGGGCCATAACCTAAGAACCAACCCCAGAAGAATACAGTCCAGCCACCTAGCCACGCAGTATCTTGGCGGTATAGCGCCATTGGGATAAAGTTGTCGACCATTTCACCGATGCCTTGTAGGTAACCATCAATGATAAAGCTGGTTGGGCCAACAAGGAGAATGTAAACGATTAGGCACACCGATAAGATGATGTTGTAACGGCTTACCAGTTGGATGCCTTTACTTAGACCACTTAATGCCGACAGCGTATACATTGCAATAGCGAATAGAATAACGACGCTTTGGGTAGCAAAGCTGTCAGAAATTCCAAACAGCTCGCTCAACGCATAGCTGATCTGTAGGCCAAGGAAGCCGATAGGGCCGATTGTACCTGCGGCTACTGCCACAATGCTGCACGCATCAACGACGTTACCAATCCAACTGCTGATTGCCTTGTCGCCCAGTACTGGGTAAAGCAGGGTGCGTGGCTTAAGAGGAAGGCCTTTTTCGTAGTGCAAGTACATAAGCACAATCGAAGAGAGACCACCTAAGATAGCCCATGCAAGGAAACCCCAGTGCATGAAAGATTGTGATAGTGCATTGAATGCCATCGCTTGAGGGTCTGCATTGCCATACAGCGGTGGAGCTGAAACAAAGTGAGCAATTGGCTCTGCAGCTGCCCAGAACACGCCACCACCCGCAAGGAGTGTACATAGGACGATAGACATCCATTTAAACGTGGTCATTTCTGGTAGGGCAAGCTTCCCTAAACGAACATGGCCTGTGCGACTTAGTGCAAGCACTAAACCGATAATGAAATTGAGTAGTAGTAGGACTTGCCAGAAAGCACCGAACCATTTAGTTGAGTAACTAAAGCCGATGTTGACAAGTTCGGACAATACGGAGGTGTTGGTGAAAGCAAGGATGACAAAGAGGGTCAGGAAACTGCCACTCAGCCAAAAGACTGGGTTTCCGAGTTCCAGTTTTTCACCCAAAGATTGAGCTCTATTGAAATCGATAGAAGTAGATTCTGCGTTGATGTTTTCGTTGGCGACTTGCGTCAAGTTGGACATTATTTCTTCGCTATATTTGGCTCTTTCAAGCCTATGTATTTCTCCCACATTTGGATAAAAATGTGAGGCTCGTCAAAAAAGCCGCTGATACTAACATATTTGTAATCAAAAAGTGGGCGATTTCATAAAATAATCCCAAATCGCCAATAAACTCCTACTTTTTGGTTAGTTTTGATACGAATTTTTCTCAAACTCAAATCACATTTCTGACTTTTGAGACATTATTTTTTTAGCTTTCCGAAATAAATTAATATTAGTTGTTGGTGCAAAATAAGTGTCGAATCATTGCATGCTATAAACAAATTAATGCGAGTCATTTTATAAATAATAAATATTTTAGGTGTTTAATTGGCACTGTTACCTACAGTTGTTTTGCGAAGGAATTTAAGTGGCAAAAAAAGTGTCATTTACTTTAAATATCTTAAAACAACAACTTAAGGGACTGCTAACATGCACCTAAATCAAGGAAGAGTGGCCAAAAAGGTTTTTACACTCAGTACTCTCACTGCGTCATGCTTAATGGCTTTCAATAGCTATGCGGCTGTGGATTGCTCAACGTTAGAAGCGTGGGATCCTGCCACGGTTTACACCGGCGGCGATCAAGTTTCACATGACAGCAGCGCGTACTCAGCAAATTACTGGAATCAGAACAACAACCCAAGTCAATTTGAAGGTGACTACGCACAGTGGAAAAAGCTAGATGTGTGTAGCGGCAATGGAGGTGGAGGTACACCAAATGAAGCACCAACGGCTTCGTTAACGACTCCATCTGCCTCTGACATGTTCACTGAAGGCGATAACGTGGTGTTGAGTGCAACGGCGCTAGATTCCGACGGCAGTGTTACTTCGGTTGAATTCTTCATTGATGGAACTTCAGTCGCGGTTGTTACAGCAGCACCTTTCGAAGCGGTTTGGGCTGCAACGTCTGGTAGCCATCAGGTTTCGGTTGTTGCTACAGACAATGAAGGCGCGGCTAGCTTAGCGAGCGCGGTCTCTATTTCTGTCGATTCAGTTACACCTGGAAATGAAGCGCCGACAGTTTCGGTTGCGCTTTCTGCATCTTCGGTCGATGTTGGTGGTGTGGTGACGCTTACCGCAACAGCAACAGACAGCGATGGCACGGTTGATAAGGTCGATTTTTATGTGGCAGGTTCTTTAGTCGGAACGGCTGCGACAAGCCCATACACGCTTAACTACACAACCACTCAAGCAGGCTCTCTAGCGGTTTACGCGAAAGCGACAGACAATCAAGGGGCAACGGCTGAATCAGCACTGACTTCTTTGACAGTCAATGGCGGCACAACAGTGAGTACATGTCGACCTGATGGCTTGTATCAAACTCAAGGTGTCGATGTTCCTTACTGTACGATTTACGATGATGAAGGCCGTGAGAAAATGGGCGCGGATCATCCACGTCGTGTTATTGGTTACTTCACAAGTTGGCGTGCCGGGGATGACCCACAAGCCGCTTATTTGGTTAATGACATTCCTTGGGAACAACTCACACACATTAACTACGCTTTCGTGAGCATTGGCTCAGATGGCAAAGTAAACGTGGGTGATGTGAACGATCCGAACAACGCAGCGGTTGGTAAAGAGTGGCCGGGCGTGGAAGTTGACCCTGCATTAGGCTTCAAAGGTCACTTCGGTGCATTAGCGACAGCGAAGAAAAAACACGATGTTAAGACTTTAATCTCAATCGGTGGTTGGGCGGAGACCGGTGGCCACTTTGCCACTGATGGTAGCCGAGTGGCTGATGGTGGTTTCTATACCATGACGACCAATGCTGACGGTTCTATTAACCATCAAGGTATCGAAACATTCGCAACTTCAGCGGTTGAAATGCTTCGTAAATACCAGTTCGATGGTCTAGATATCGATTATGAATACCCAACGTCAATGGCGGGCGCAGGTAATCCGTACGATAAAGACTTTATGGAACCACGTCGTCAATACCTATGGGCTTCTTACCAAGTGTTGATGAAAGTGTTGCGTGAGAAGCTTGATGTAGCCTCTGCGCAAGACGGCAATCACTACATGTTAACGATCGCGGCGCCTTCTTCGGGTTACCTACTGCGCGGTATGGAAACATTCGATGTCACCAAGTACCTCGATTACGTAAACATCATGTCTTAT
This sequence comes from Vibrio atlanticus, assembly GCF_024347315.1. Classification (NCBI taxonomy): domain Bacteria; kingdom Pseudomonadati; phylum Pseudomonadota; class Gammaproteobacteria; order Vibrionales; family Vibrionaceae; genus Vibrio; species Vibrio atlanticus. The sequence goes on from NZ_AP025461.1 coordinate 951,606, forward strand.
GACCTTCACGGTGCGTGGAACGATCACGTAGGTCATAACGCTGCGTTGTTTGATACAGGTAAAGATTCAGAGTTAGCACAGTGGAACGTATACGGCACAGCGGCTTACGGCGGTATCGGTTATCTGAATACGGATTGGGCCTACCACTACTTCCGTGGTTCTATGCCAGCAGGTCGTATTAACATCGGTGTGCCTTACTACACACGTGGTTGGCAAGGTGTAACTGGTGGTGAGAATGGTCTTTGGGGCCGAGCAGCACTGCCAAACCAAGCTGAATGCTCAGCAGGTACTGGTGAAGGCGAGAAGAACAACTGTGGCCATGGCGCAATTGGTATCGATAACATGTGGCACGATACTGATCCGAAAGGCAACGAAATGGGTGCAGGTTCAAACCCAATGTGGCATGCGAAGAACTTAGAGAAAGGCATTTGGGGTTCTTATGCAGCAGCTTACAAGCTTGATCCTGTTAACGATCCTTCAGATGTTCTAACGGGGACTTACACGCGTAACTATGACAGCGTGGCTGTTGCTCCTTGGTTGTGGAACGCAGAGAAGGGCGTATTCCTTTCAACGGAAGATAAAGATTCTATCGATGTGAAAGCCGATTACGTTATCGACAAAGAAATCGGTGGCATCATGTTCTGGGAACTAGCAGGGGATTACAACTGTTACGTACTCGATGCGAACGGTAACCGAACTTCAATCGATACAACCGAACAGGCGTGTAATAGCGGAAACGGTGAGTTCCACATGGGTAACACTATGACGAAAGCTATCTACGATAAGTTTAAGTCAGCTACTCCATATGGAAACAAGGTTGCAACGGGTGCTATCCCAACGGAAGCATTAGATATTACTGTCTCTGTAGGTGGCTTCAAAGTCGGTGATCAAAACTATCCAATTAACCCTAAGATCACGTTTAAAAACAATACAGGTCAAGCGCTTCCTGGTGGTACTGAGTTCCAGTTCGATATCCCAGTGTCTGCACCTGATAACGCAAAAGACCAATCGGGTGGTGGCTTATCCGTTATTGCTTCTGGTCACACTCGTGCCAATAATATTGGTGGTCTAGATGGTCCGATGCACAGAGTAGCGTTTACGTTACCTGCATGGAAAGAGCTTCCTGCTGGTGGTGTGTATGAACTCGATATGGTTTATTACTTGCCAATTTCTGGCCCTGCAAACTATACAGTGAATGTGAATAGTGTCGATTATGCATTTAGCTTTGAGCAGCCGGATCTACCACTGGGTGATATCAGTACTGGTGGCGGTAATCCTGGTGATGGCGGTACCAACCCAGGTACATGCGATACTGCGGGTTTAGCTGTATATCCCGATTTACCTCAGAAAGATTGGGCGGGTAACCCAAGCCACGCAAACACGGGCGACCAAGTGGTTCATAACGGTAGTGTTTACCAAGCAAACTGGTGGACAAGTGCCGAGCCGGGTAGTGACGGCAGTTGGACCAAAGTGTGCTCTTAATTTAAGGCTAAGCAATGTATTTATAGACAATAGAGCGTAGTAATAGGTAATAAATGCGAATGCTTTTAAGTCGATTTATCAGGACGTTAGTATAAATTAAGTTATCAATTTAAACGTAAAATCAAAACGCCGAACTGAATCCAGTTCGGCGTTTTTGCTATAAGTCACAGATTGCACATGAAGGGCGCTATTAATATCGACTATCGTTCAGTAAAATAGATAAATGTGATATAAAACAGTCTGCTTATAAGAACATTAGCGTTACCTAAAATTTAAAAGCTATGAGGTAATTTTGAAAGTAAGACGTAAGTATATCCTCAACTTTTCCATCGTGTTGGCCCTACTATCTCTGGTCCTCTCCGCTATTCAATTTAACCGAACCAAAGAATCACTTTTAGAGTCTAATCAATTCTTCTTCCGTACTATTGTAAACGCAAGCTACGACATTGTAGACAACACAGTCAATGAAGCTATTAAAACCTATCTCAAAGGTGTGACTGATACTGTCGCTTCTCACACATTAGGTGTCACTCAAGAACAAGAAGTTAAAGAAGTCATCCGAATTGCTAACGAATTAGTGATTGGAGAGTCAGGTTATATCTATTTAATGTCACCACAAGGTGTCCACCTGTATCACCCGTTTTTACAAGGGCAAAATCGCGCGCATTTAATCCATATTCAAACGCAACTGACCTCAAAGTCTGGAATGACTCAGTATTCTCATGCTAATCCACATGAAGTCGGCAAGCGTGCGAAGGTCGCGTATTCAGTGAGGCTACCGAGTGGCAATACATTGGTGGCGACCACTTATAAAGATGAACTCATGTACTTGGTTGATCTCGAAGCGCTTAAAGATAAACTAAGGAAGTATTCATATGGCGATAGCGGTTATGTATATATCGTTGATTTACAAGGCGAGCTAGTCCTCCGACCCAATTTTGAACACGAACACTTGAAAGCCTTAATTGGTTATTCATCAGAGTTGCTCATCGATAAGGTCGTTGCTGAGCCTGAAGGGCATTTTAGTTACTCAATTTAAGATGACAACGGTACGACAAACAAAAACATTTTCTATAAGTTCTACCCATATCTGAATTGGATCATTTCTGCTGGAGTTTTGGAGCAAGAGCTCAATAAGAACCACAGTTTATTGCTAGTTAGTTTGATGACCTTGGTTATAAGTTTGCTTAGCATCATCGCCGTTTTGGTGCTTTACCTGCGGCACCGTCATTTAAAGATCTTAGATGTAGCTAGCTTAGATTATCTTACGGGGTTGAGTAATCGGCGGGACTTTATTTCTCAGGTTAAGATGAGAATTTTAGAGTGTTCGCCTTATCCGTTAAAAGGTGTTGGTATCATTCTTCTAGATATTGACCATTTTAAATCGGTAAACGATCTACACGGGCATAATGAAGGCGATAGAGTGATCTGTGCCGTTGCAAAAGTATTGAAGCAATTTGCAAATGAAAATCGTCTAATTGCTCGCTATGGCGGTGAGGAATTTATCTTTGTGACTTTTGATTGCAATGAATATCAATTGTACGAGTTGTCGGAAGAGCTTAGGCGTAGCGTCGAAAAAATTGAGGGGTTAGTGTTACCTGTAACGGTCAGTGTTGGGTGTCGCTATGCAAATGCACTGTTCCACATAGAAGGCACGATAGACCAAGCTGACAAAGCACTTTATCAAGCGAAAAAGAATGGACGCAATAACACACAGGTATACAGAGAGAGTCAATATCGTATTGTCTGTCATTGAAGTTTTCTAAAACTGATAAGCATGAAAAAGCCCAAATAGAACGTTCTATTTGGGCTTTTTTAGAATTGTTTGAAAGTGCTAGCCGTTAATCTAAGCTTTTGCTGCTTTCATCGCTTCATTTTTTTTTTCCTTTTGCATTTTTGCAAGGAAGTAGATGTTCACACAAGCGATGAAACCGTTGGTTGCAACCACTGGCCATGCATCAATCATAACGCCGTATGCTGTGAATAGAGTACAGCCAACAAAGTTAAGGACACGCAGACGCACGATATCTTTCATTGTTAATGAAATTGCGACCATAATAGATGCCGCGTAACCTAAAATTTCAACCATATTGAATTCCATTGTGTGACCCTCTTAAATTTGCCGATGCTTTATCGGTACCAATTCTTCTCTTCATGAGATGATTGAGGAAGCTCCGTGCCCCGAATGGTTTGGTTATGTTTAACTAAGTTTACTATACCGAGTCTATTTCTGTGGTTAAACCCCCAAAATGAGTAGAAGTGAAGGTTAGCGATTACGCAAACGTTTAATGATCTTTCTATTAATATAATTACTGTTTATGTTGAAGGTCAAATTGATAATTATTCTTGTATAGGAAAGGAAGCCGCGAATGATAAAACGATTCATATGTGCAACAAAAGGCGTAAATAAAGTCGCGTTGTTGGCTTTGATAGCGATTGGACTGACAGCGTGTACAACCAATGAAACGACTCCAACTCACAATTATGGCGTGGTGACCAGTGGTGACTTTGATTTCATGAAGCATGGGGTAGTCACGTACTCATGGCATCCCGAATCAGAGCAAGTGTACCTTTCTGAAAAATATGACAAGACGGTCGTCACTGATCTTGTACGCGAAGCGATTAAAGAACAACTTTCATTGAAAGGTTATCAGTTGAAATCCGGGGCTGGTGATGTCGTAGTGGGTTTTGGATTAGCTGAAGAATCTGAACTGAACGATGAATCGATCTTTGATGCGATTCAGCTATCTACAGGTGTGCCATTTTATAGTGATGATGGAAAGGTAAGCGAGAAAGGATCTTTGTATATTGCTTTTTTTGTTCCTAATTCGGAAGTTATACAGTGGCAAGCACTGGCGCAGTCTGGTATCCAACCTGATTTAGAGCCGAGCGAAAGCAAACAGCGGGTTATGGGCTTTGTTGAAATGTTATTTAGACGTATGCCCGAGAGGTAAAGCGAAGTGTTGAATGCATTCATTGAGTCAATCGTTTTTGTGTAAAAAACGGACAGGTCGCAGATTATACTTTTTTATTTGTAACGAACCGTACAAATACGTAAAGCAACGTAAAGTTCGCGCTTCTTTTGCTAGCATTTGTCTATACTGAACAAAACGTTAACTTAGGTTTAATTCAATGAAACGGTTCTCAAAATACTCTCTCCCTCTATTAAGTATGTTCATTGTAAGTAACGCAGCGATCGTAGCAAATACTGCTGTCGCGGCACCTTCTATAGTACCAAGCCCACCTAGCCTAGGCGCAAAAGGGTATGTGTTAATTGATTTTAACTCTGGTGATGTGCTGGTAGAAAAAAACGCACACACTAAGTTGAACCCAGCGAGTTTAACCAAGCTTATGACCAGTTATGTGGCTGGACAAGAGATGAAACGAGGTAACATCTCTGCGGATGATCAGGTGCGAATTAGCGAAAACGCATGGGCGAAAAACTTCCCTGATTCTTCAAAAATGTTCATCGAAGTGAACACTGATGTCGCGATGATGGATCTTTACCGTGGCTTGATTATTCAATCAGGGAACGATGCGAGTGTTGCGATTGCAGAACATGTTGCTGGCTCACAAGATGCATTTGTTGACTTGATGAACTCTTGGGCAGCTTCGCTAAAACTGGAAAATACCCATTTTGCGAATGCACATGGTTTAGATGCGGACGATCTCTATTCAACGCCTTATGATATCGCTCTATTAGGCCGTGCGATTATTCGCGATTTACCGGATGTGTATGGTTTATACAGCGAACGCTCGTTTAGCTACAACAAGATTACACAACACAACCGCAATGGCTTATTACGTGATAGAAGCTTGACGGTCGATGGCATGAAAACAGGCTACACCTCTGGTGCCGGCTACAGTTTAGCGAGTTCGGCGACACAAGGTGAGATGAGACTTATTGCGGTTGTGATGGGCGCATCAAGCGTCGTGAGTCAGACAGCAAACAATTGTTGAGCTATGGTTTTCGTTTCTTCGATACGCTAAACCCTCATCAAGGCGGTGACCAAGTCGCTGAAGAGAAGGTGTGGTTTGGTGCCCAAGATACGTTGAAGCTAGGCGTTGCAGAAGATACGTTTATTACGCTGCCTAAGTCAGACAGTAAAAAGTTAACGGCATCGATTGAACTAATCTCTGAACTGAAAGCCCCGATTTCAGAAGGCCAAACCTTAGGCGTTGTTCATTACACCGTTGATGGTGAAGATGTTCAAACTCAACCTTTGATCGCGTTGGAAGCGGTAGAGCAGGCTGGCTTGTTCAAACGCTTGATGGACTACGTAAAGCTATTTTTCGCTAGTCTGTTCTAAATCGAGGCTAGTCTGTTGTAAAGCGAGATAGTGGCGATAAGTCACGATGGAAAACCTAAATAGTATGGGCGTTGTGAGTAAATCACAGCGCCTATTTTTATTTCTACATCAATCAAAACACTGCGCCGCACTATCTTTATTAGCCGTAGCGGTCGGTTTCGATTACTATACGCAAAATTTAGCAGCGTAGTCACTTATGACGATTGAGATAAAGAACGTAACCGAACCCGAAGTAACATGTGCCAATTGTCAGGCATGCTGTTGTCGTTTAGAGGTTATGATCATCACAGATACCGGTGTTCCTGAAGAGCATATTGCGTATGACGAATGGGGCGGCGAAACGATGTTGCGACTCGACGACGGTTGGTGCTCTGCGGTAGATAGAGAAACACTGATGTGTACTATCTACGAAAACCGACCATGGATCTGTCGTGAGTTTGAAATGGGTTCTTTTGAATGCGTTGATCAGCGTAAAGATGTAATGGGCTAGGCATCTTCAGTATTGAAGTTAGTAACGAAAGTGCGTTACCGAGCTGTGATAAGCACATTAAAAAATTTAAATATCAGGGTTCTATATCTTAAGCAGATGTAGAACCTTGATGCGTTTTACGAAATCGAATATTTAGTGAGATAAGAGTTTTAGTTCGATAAAAATAACTTAGAACTCAGAAGGCACTTCAAACTCCATCCATTCACCGGTTGTTGGGTGAATCAGTTTTAGGTAGCCAGCGTGTAGATGCAAGCGTTCGCGCTTGTATCCGTATAAGTCGTCACCTCGAATCGGAACACCAAGCCCCAATGGATGAGCACAGTGCACTCGCAACTGGTGGGTTCGCCCTGTTTTAGGGTACAAGTGAACCTTGGTTTTCCCATTATGAGTGCCAACCACTTGCCAATGGGTCTCTGCGTTTCGTCCGTGATCATGGCAAACCAATTGTCTTGGTCTATCTGTTATGTCGCCGCGCAAGGGCAGGCTGATATTGCCAGATTTCCCGTCGATTTCACCATCTAACAGAGCTGTATATCGTTTCTCTACGGTTCTATCAATGAATTGCTTCTGGATGTGTTTATTGGACTCTGCGGTCAGCGCCAAGATCAATAAGCCTGACGTCGACATATCTAACCTATGGATAATCAAAGGGCCTGTTGCGTCGGGGTAGCGCGCTTTAATGCGGGTATAAACAGAGTCCTCGATAAACTTACCAGGAACCGATAAGAACTCCTCGGGTTTATTCACCACCACGATCTCGTCATCTTCATAGACAATATCAAACGACTTACCAACCGCAGGGTTCACGATAAGCGGGTTCTCTTCTAATTCGATGCCGTTTAGCTGGTGGTCGAGGATCTCGAAGCTTTTACTTTGGCAAACCGGGTACAGGTTTGCGTGCTGGCGAATGACAGCCGTTGGAGGCAATCCCCACCAAAACTCAGACAATGCTAATGGCTGAAAGCCGTGTTCAAAAGCAAAATTAAGCAGCTTAGGTAGGCAGCAGTCGCCAGAGCCTTCAAGAGCGTCTTTGCCATCTAACAATTCAAGCAGGTTCTTTGATTCGAGAGCTTGGTTGATAAAGCGATAATGAGACAACCGTTGCGCTTCTAATTCGGCTGAGATCGCTTGGTACTCTTGCTTACGGCTCGTGAGTTCGCTTTCGATAGCATCAACTTGCGACTGACGTTCTGCGATCTTTTGTTTCCACTCGATTCTAAGTGCTTTTAAGTCGCGTTTCTCTTGGCTGCTTTGATTGCCCAGTTGTTTGAGCAAAGTCGCTGCTGACTCTAGATTCCCCAATGCCTTTTCTTGATTGGCTTGTTCTCTGAGTTCGTTACGCTGAGCTTTGTTTGCTGCCATGGCTAATTGAAAGGCTTCGATAGATTGTGCTGATTCGATTTTTAACTCTTCAAATTCAGCCAATAATGCGTCTAGGTTGTGCGACTGTTGTAGTTTTTCAATGTCATCCGCTAGTTGCGATTGGCGAGCAAGGGTTGCACTGTTGTGAGATTGAAACTGTTCTGAATCGAAGGCTGATGGAACAAAGTTAATGTTGTTTAACTGAGAGGCCAAAGACGGTTCTAACTGCAAACCTGAAAACGCAGAAAGGTAACCTAGCTCTTGTGTAGTTGGGTTCTGAACAAGAAGCACGGCGTAGAGGTTGCCTTGCGATGTTTCATTCACACCGCAGTCGAGTAACGACTGCTGAAGTTGCTGCATGGCAAACTCACACGTTGGATGTGGTGTGTAGTAGTACGGAAACGTAAAACGAGTCGGTAGCGGTAAGTCTACATTCGTATTGTCGTTTTTTAGGTGCAGTGGCGTGTATTGAGCAAGGTTTGCTGACATGAAGATCAAACTCTATGGCTGTTCAGTTAGAGTTCGGTATTGTTGTCGAAATGAAGGCAAATGAGAAGCCAAAGCGAAAGATAAATCGGCTTTGGCTTCATTTAGTTGCTTGTGCTTATCCTAAGTGCGTCCGAGCTTGGTTGAAACTCGATCAGTTCGAGTGTTCTAGCTCTAGTTGCTCTGCTTTTTGGTAAGCTGGGTGGCTCTTTAAAAGCTCACCGTATTTAGCAATGTTAGGGTAAAGCGCAGTTGCACCAAAGTTACCCACGATTTCTACGATGAACGACATCATGAAATCGGCACCCGTCAGAGCATCTGCAACAAGGTAAGTTTTACCTTCAAGCGCTTCGTTGACAAAGGTTAGGACCTTTTGGTTTTCATCATCAGCGTAGCCGCCAAGGAAATTAGTCTCGCAACCGTCTTTCATCACAAAGATTTTAAGTAGCATTGGCAGAATACCAGAGCTTTCAGCGAAGTGAAGCCACTGTGAGTATTCCACGTAGTCAGCTGTGCCGCGCACTGGTGCGAACTTACCTTGACCGTATTTGTCGATCAGGTACTCGGTGATAGCACCAGATTCGCTGATCACAACGCCATCGTCTTCAATAACCGGAGATTTACCAAGAGGATGAACGGCCTTCAATTCTGGCGGCGCTAGAAACGTTACACTGTCTCGTTGGTATGGTTTGATTTGGTAATCTACTCCAAGCTCTTCCAATAGCCAGATGATGCGTTTTGAGCGAGATTTGTTTAGGTGATGCAAAGTAATCATGATTTTACCTAGTTAACTGGTTCAGTTTTTGAATTTATTTAGCTTCGTTTGTTTTGATAACAAGCTTACCGAAGTTTTGGCCTTCCAATAGACCCATGAATGCTTGTGGCGCCACGTCTAGGCCTTCAACTAGGTGCTCACGGTAATGCATCTTGCCTTGAGACAACCATTCTGTCATTTGAACAGCAAACTCATTGTAACGGTGTGCGTAATCATCAAAGATAATGAAACCTTGCATCTTAATACGCTTGACCAAAAGAGTGCCCATAAGGCTAGACATGCGATCTGGGCCTTCAGGAAGTGATGTCGCATTGTATTGTGAAATAAGGCCACAAACAGGAATGCGAGCACCAGTGTTAAGCAACGGCATTACCGCATCGAACACCTTGCCGCCAACGTTTTCAAAATAAACGTCGATGCCGTTGCTACATGCTTTAGCCAGTTGCTCCGCGAAGTCGTCGGCTTTGTGGTCGATACATTCATCAAAACCAAGCACTTCTTTCGCGTACTGACATTTCTCTTGACCACCAGCAACGCCAATGACACGACAGCCTTTTAATATTCCGATTTGGCCAACGGTTGCGCCTACTGCACCTGTTGCAGCCGCAACGACTAGCGTGTCGCCTTCTTTAGGTTGGCCGATATCAAGTAAGCCCATGTACGCAGTAAAGCCTGGCATACCCATGATGCCTAGTGCGTAAGAAGGGTGTGTTGGCTCTTTGCCTAGTTTGATTAATCCTTCACCGTTAGACACTCCAAGGTCTTGCCAACCTGTGTAAGCCAGAACCCATTCGCCAACTTCATAATCGCTGTTGTTTGACTCTTCAACCTGACAAACGGTTGCACCAACCATTACTTCATCAATCGCAACTGGATCAGCGTAAGATTTTGCATCGCTCATTCGGCCACGCATGTACGGGTCTAGAGAAAGGTAAACTGAGCGAAGTAACATCTCGCCGTCTTTAATTGTTGGTGCGGCTACTGTCTCCAAACGGAAGTTATCTTGAGTCGGTGCGCCTACTGGGCGAGAAGCCAATACGATGCGGCGATTGTCTTGTTGAGTCATTGGATATCCTTAATTTTATATTATGTTCATTTAGAATTAGACCAGTCGTCTAGTCTTGTTGTCTAAAAATCCCGCCGTCATCAAATTGATAAGAGGGCGGGTTATCTGTCGTTAATAAAAACTAAACACAGTACGTGGTTAGTTTTTACCTTTTAAAATCTGTTGGGTTAGGTTTAAAGCTGATTCTAAACTGCGTGAACTCTGGCTTAGTTTGCTTAATAAGCTTGCGCCTAACCACATAGAATATAGATTTTGAGCGGTTTCTTGGCTCTCTTCAACCTTTATCGAGCCATCATCAATACCACCGACAATGCACTGCTCGATGGTATGCGTCACTTTCTCAGCACCTTTTAATAGTGCTTGGCGCATAGGATCAGAAAGATCAGAAACTTCGGCGCTGAGCTTAACGACTAAGCATTTATGAGCGTTACAAGTACCGTTTTCAATCTGTGACCATCGAGTGAAGTAACTGATAATTCTCTGGTAATTGTTGCCTTCACCATGAACCAAAAGAGTTTCAACTCTGCTGATGTAGGTCTCAAAATAGTGCTGGATCAGAGCCTCGCCAAATTGCTCTTTAGATTTAAAGTAGTGGTAAAACGATCCTTTTGGGACATCCGCTTCTTTAAGCAATTGCGACAAGCCAACGCCGTTAAAGCCGTTGTTCACTATTAATTGGTAGCCAACATCTAAAACATGCAGGCGTGTGTCGTTCGTTTTATCGTTCATGGGCTTACTATAAGTTAAATTAGACCAGTCGTCTAGTGTTCGATTTTTGAAGGTATATTCCGTCGTTACAAAAGTGGCTTCAACTATTCAAACGTTCACATATAAAAAAGCCCCAACATAGCTCGTATGTTAGGGCTTAAATCAGTCTCTTCAATTATTTGATAGAGATTAACTCAACATCAAAAATCAAAGTTGCTGATGGTGGGATAGGCCCTGAACCACCTTTACCGTAAGCCAATTGGCTTGGGATAAACAGGCGAACTTTTTGGCCTTCGACCATGTAAGTCAAACCTTCTTGCCAGCCTTTGATCACTTGTTTAAGAGCAAATGAGATTGGCTCACCACGATCAACAGAGCTGTCGAAAACAGTGCCGTCGATAAGTGTACCGTGGTAATGAACCGTTACTTTGCTGTTCTTAGTTGGGTGCTCTGTACCAGTACCTTCTTCAAGAACTAGGTATTGAAGACCACTTTCAGTCGTAACAACCCCTTCTTTAGCGCCGTTTTCGATAAGGAATTGTTGGCCTTGTTCGATATTTTCTTCGCCGGATTTATGGTTCATCCAAGTGCGGTAGATCATGAAGCCAGCCAAAATAAAGACAATGACCGGGATGATAAATTTAGACATAGTAAAACCTATTTATTGTTGATTTTTTATAGAGAAAAGCCGTTAAGGCTGAGTCAAAAGGTAGTTGATCGTTTTTGCGATACCTTGAACATCTTGGTGACCTGCTGTCAGTACTTGGTATTTACCGTTGATGATAAATGTTGGTACTGAGTTGATTTGACCTTTAACCGAGATCTCTTCAGCTTTCTTTACGTAGTCAAATAGAGCAACTTGCTGTTCTTTGTTCAGTTGGTATGGGCTAACCAGACCGCGAGAAGTGAAAGCAGTCTCCAGAGCTTGCTGACGTTGTTCTGGCGTTGCATCTGCACCCATTTGAACGGCACCAAATAGGTCGTCCATGAACGCGTGATCTGGTGTCGCATCAAGTTGCATTACTGCTGTGTAGTAGATCATTGCGCTGATTTGAGCACTTTCATTGAACGTAACGTGCATCTTGCCAATAGTTTGGTTCGTTAGAGATTCGATCTCTGGAATTGCACTTTCCATTTGACGACAGTGACCACAATTTAGAGAGAAGATT